>JACZYU010000125.1 GCA_022570935.1 Planctomycetota bacterium
ATAGAAGACAGATCTCTGAGAGATAAATTTTTTGTATTCAAAGACAGGAAGGAAGCAGGCATGCTTCTTTCTAAAAGTCTTTCCGGATACAAGAGTACAGGAAGCATAGTACTTGCCATCCCTTCCGGCGGAGTTTCTGTCGCTGTAGAGATAGCAAGGGCCCTTATGCTTTCCCTGGACGTAGTAATAGTAAGGAAGATTCAGATACCCTTTAATCCCGAGGCCGGATTTGGAGCTGTTGAACCTGATGGCAAGGTGATCTTTAACGAAGAGCTTCTCAGGAGGCTTGATCTCTCAGAGAAAGAGATTGAAAGGCAGATTAACAAAACAAAAGATATTATCAAACGGAGGAATGAAATTTTTAGAAAAGGACAGGACTTTCCCTCCATAAAAAACAGGAAGGTGATCATAGTGGACGACGGATTGGCTACCGGTTATACCATGCTTGCTGCCATAGATTTCGTAAAGAGACTGGAACCACAAAAGATTGTCGTTGCAGTCCCGACAGGTTCAGAAAAAACGGTTGATACTATATTAACTCAAGTAGATGAACTTTTATGCCTGAATGTGAGAAGTAGGTATACTTTTGCCGTTGCTGAAGCATATGAGAATTGGTATGACCTTGAAGATGAGGAGGTGATTTCGCTCTTGAATAATTTTTACATAGTAGAGGAGTAATGTCCCAACCTGGACGAGCCAGAACCAAAAAGGGGATAGATATCTAAATATGTTCCGGCTCGTCCAGGTTGTAAAATGAAAACCTACGGTTTTCAAACTTTCCCCGGACAAAAAGCGCCGAGGACTTTCCCTTATTATTATAAAGTTGTTTGATTTTAGATAAACAGTGTTGTTACTAAAAGATCAAAGATACATACAAATATTATCCTACGAAACTGGGACGTATCGTGATTGCTACTGGTTTAAAACTCAAAGAATTATATATTAGGCATATCTACTTGATTCCAGTAAGAGAAGCCTGCACAATATGGCCATACGGGAGATTATCCGATTGTTGGAACAGGCTATGGCAGGCGGGCGTTCAAAAAAAGCAAGAAATTGTCGGCTTATAGACTAACTAATTACTCTTATATTCAGTTTCCCTGTCTATCCTTCTTGCCAGTTCGCTGGTGTATTGTCTGCCAAGAGATTCCGCATGTTTTTCTATCCAATCCGTAAGCCTCGTCTTACCGGTTGGGGGTGAATTGACGCAGAGGAGATTGGACATAAGCCCTTCGATCTCTTCCCGCGTAACAAGAACATCATTAACCAATAGGCTTATAATCTTTCCTGCTATGTAGACTAATGCCGGATGTACAGAGATGATGGGTCTTCTCCTGCCAATAATATTGCCGATTGTTTGAACGAGTTCCCTGTATGTAAATGTTTCCGGCCCGATTGCGTCAATAATGGAGTTTTCTTCCTTCTCCCCATATTCAACTGCCAGTTCAGCAAGGTCATCAACGTAAATGGGTTGAAGACGATAATGGCCATCTCCAAACACTGCGAATACCGGTAGTTTGTGTAGAGCCCATGCGATGTTATTAATAAGAATATCTTCCTTTCCAAAGAGTACTGTCGGGCGGAGGATTGAGTATGACAGGCCGGTGTCCATTAAGGCCTTCTCCAATTTTGCCTTTCCTCTGAAATATTCTAAATGTGAATCCTCCGATGGGTTGGTTATGCTGATGTGGACTATCTTCCTTACTCCTGCTTTCTTTGCGGCATTGAACAACGTAATGGAATTACTCAATGCATCGGCTTGAGTAAACGTTTTGTAATTAAATCTGACCCAATATGTGTTGTATAGAATGCGCACACCTTTCAGCGATTGTGTCAATTTGTGAGGATTATCAAAATTGAAGGGATACGCCCGTACCTTTTTTCCAAAAGGGTTGCTTCGATGGATAGAGTTTGTCAGGGTGATTACGCGATAACCTTTGTCAAGTAATCGGTATGCTATGTATTTGCCGGAATATCCATAAGCTCCGGTGACAGCATGTGTTTGTTTTTCAGACATACTATTTAAACCGATAAATATTTTGTTGTAGGGGTTCCCGTCCGAACCGGCACGGGCGGGCAAGTAGCCGCAGCCTTCAGGTTGCGTAGCTTACGTGAAATATTTGTATACCCATCAGGTGCTGAGAAACGCAGGCTAAAGCCTGCGGCTACAGTAATACAAAAAAGACTTAGTGTTGCCAGCGTTATTGAGATATTATAATCATGGATTACATGTTTTACATGGTATTGCCCCATCTCGCATAGCATGTTTCCTGGATTGAAAGTCTATTATGTCTTCCTCTTTAGCGGTTAGCTCCACACAATCTCGGCGATGAAATGAACGGGAATACTTTGAAGCGTAGACGTGTCCGCTATAGGGTTTTTCCATCTGTGTAGTGTCCCGGAGTGCAGGTATGGTATTTGATTCCGGTTTAAGTGCATCGTCCCACGTAGACATCAGGCGTTCATGATAGTGTCTGGCCTTGGCGCGTTTGCCCTGAGTATTGTAAAGTACCACAAGGTTGTTCAGCAATGTGGCCATATCAGGATGGCCGGGCTTAAGGGCTCTTTCATTTATTGCCAATGCCCGTTTATAGAGACGCTCAGCCTCGGCATATCTTCTCTGTGAGAAGTAAAGGGTTCCCATATTGCTCAGGGATGTAGCCACGTCCGGATGGTCCGGCCCCAGGGTTCCTTCCCTGATTGTCAATGCATGTTTGTAAAGCTGAAGCGATCTGGAGTATCGGCCCTGTACTTTATACAGCCCTGCCAGGTTATTAAGGGAAGTAGCATATTCAGGATGGTATTGTCCATGGTTTTTCTCAGTTATTGCCAGTGCCTTATTAAGAAGCGGTTCTACTTCGGTATATTTGCCTTGAGCGTGATAGGTCAAGGCAAGAATATTCAGAGTTGCTACTATACTGTCGGGGTCTGCGGATTTTTTCCCTAGTATAGCCAGTGTCCGCTTGAAGAGCGGTATTGCTTCCTCATACATCCCCTGTGAGTAATAAATTGACCCTAGTCTGTTCATGGATGTTACAACAATAGGCTTTTTGGGACCAAAGGCCTTTTGCCTGATCTCCAGTACCCGCTTGTAAAGAGGTATACACTCTGCATATCTACCCTGGGCTTGATAAAGTAACGCCAGATTATCAAGATCAGTTGCAACAACCGGATGATCTTTGCCAAGCGCCACTTCATCTATTTTCAGTGCTTTTATGTAAACAGTCTCTGCATACGAATATTTGCCCTGAGAAAAATGAATCAATCCCAGAATGCTCATGGATCTTGCCAACCTGGGATGACCTGAACCAAATGTATCCCTGGCAATTCTCAATGATTCATTAGCGGTACTTACCGCATCAGAATATTTTCCCTGCTTATGGAGCATAAGAGCCTTTGTCTCCATATCGGTTAGCAAATCTTCCGTGGCGTATGCAGGTAAAATAAAGAGTGAGGCCAGCGTTAGCAATAAGACCATCTTTATTGTGTGGATGGCCGGGCGTAATACGTGATTTTCAAATTTCTGCAATCCTGAATCCCTCAATCCCTGAATTCCTAAATCTCCTCAAATCTTAGATACCTATACACTATTACTCTGCAAAGCTGAGCTTAGCTCTGTAAAACATTCTTTTATTTTTTAACTTTAGGCACTTTAGTCACTTCAAACATGGTTGCGGCTATGCCGCGCTCGGGTTATGTTAACATATAAATAATTTGCTAAATATTAAACAAAATATTAAGATGTCAATCTGAATATACAGGTATCAAATTGCATGCATTATATCAAGCATGAAAAAATTAGTTTTACAGAAGAGGTAAATTCCTAATGTTAAGAGGCGCACACATAAACGACGTAGAACATATGAATAAATTAGTAAACCACTTTGCACAGAAAGACCTGATGTTGCCAAGGTCCTTGAGTGAGTTGTATGAGGATATTCGTGATTACTATGTATACGTCGAGAACGGCAGTGTTGTGGGATGTGCATCATTACATATTTTCTGGAAAGATCTGGCAGAGATTAAATCAGTAGCAGTTGAAGAAGACTATCAAAAGAAAGGGATCGGTAGGCAGCTTATACAAAAGTGCCTTGAAGAAGGGAAAGTACTTGGCATAAGCAGGTTGTTTGTCCTGACTTATATCCCGGAGTTTTTTGAGCGTATGGGCTTCGAGCGTGTTGACAAAGAACTTCTGCCTCACAAGATTTGGTCAGAATGTGTAAAGTGCTATAAATTTCCTGATTGTAATGAAGTCCCACTAATGATTGAAATTTGAGTGATTGTAGGTTTTGCAAAACTCCGCTAAGCGTCACAAAGGTGCATCCGTCCCCGCCAGCTTGTCCGACAAGCCTTTTGGCGGGAATGATTGTCGCGCCCGCCCGTGCCGGATCGGACGAGGGCTGGCGAACGGCTTGACCGGGCAGGAAGTGCACAAATTAAGACTTCTTTAATAATACATTGTGTAAGGTAATTGGTGGATTCCCGCCTACCGGCAGGCAGGCGCTCCGCTTCCCCGGACAAAAAAGCCGAGGACTTTAATCCACCCTACAAATATGACTGGCTTGACCGTGTCAGGAGATATTAAAGAGGAATGGGGGATAAGAAAAATAATATAGATAAGTATTTTGTCTGCAGTGAAGGGGAAGTGGATGAATATTCGGCAGACAAAGAGAGGTGCAGACATGTGCGCTTTCCGGTATTTGTCGCTATTAAATACGGAGAAGGGATGTGCTATGTATTTCACGATTTTGTCCTGAATATAAGTAAGGGTAGTGTGTTTATCAAGACTGACAATGAAATTCCAAAAGGTTCCAGGATCGTGATGCATTTCTACATACCACCTGAGGTGAAACTCATCGGTGAATTTGAAGGAAAGGTGGTGGAACCTGACCTCAATGATCTCAATTACCCCGGAGGGTTTTATGTGAAGTTCATAGATCACTCTGATGATGAGTTAAAGAGGTTAGAAGAGTTCCTGGAAGAAAAACGTCACCTTTTAGACAAAAAGGTATAGTTGTAATATCCAATTCTCGCAGTGAACTTATTTCTGTCCCAGAGTTGCTCTTATATCTTCCAGTATCTTTAGTCCTCCCCTTCCTAATAGCTTACTTCCAAGCTCAATTCCCATAGTAGAGAAATCATCTACCTTGCCTTCAACAGTATCTCTGATGACTGTGGTTCCATCGAGCGAACACACTACCGCTTCCATCTTCAGGTTGGATGGATATATGACTTCTGCGTGAGCGCCTATTGGAATCTGGCATCCTCCCTGGAGTCTTGCAAGAAGGGCCCTTTCTGCCTTTACTTCAAACATGGAATTATAGTCAATTAAGACTCTTATTATTTTTTTGATCTCTTCATCATTTTCCCGAACCTCTATGCACAGTGCTCCCTGGCCTACGGCGGGAAGCATTACGTCATACGGTATTATCTCACTTGCCTTGTCAGTAAGACCAAGCCTGATCAGTCCAGCCCTGGCCACAATTATTGCATCAAGATCACCTGAGTCTAATTTATTTAATCTGGTATCCAGATTACCTCTTAAATCAACTATTTCAAGGTCTGGCCTGATGGCAAGGACTTGTGACCTGCGTCTTAAACTGCTTGTTCCAAGCTTTGCGTTTTTGGGAAGGTTTTTCAGCGAAACATGACCTTTGCTGATTAGAACGTCGTGCGGGTCTTCGCGTTTTGTCACTGCACCGATTTCGAGACGTTCAGGAATTTCTGTGGGCATATCTTTAGCGCTGTGGACAACCAGATCAACTTTCTTATCAATAAGGGCATTTTCCAACTCCTTTGTGAACAGCCCTATGTCTCCAATCTTTGACAGGGGCACGTCAGTTATGTAGTCGCCCGTTGTCTTAATTATTTCGATAGAGAATTCAATTTCCTTGTTAGTATCCTCCAGTTGCGACTTGATCCAGTTGGCCTGAACCAAGGCCAATTTGCTACCTCTTGTACCAATAATATATTTATTCTGCTCTTTCAACAAACCACTCCTTTTTAGAATATAAATAGATAATAATAGAACTTATGAGAAATTCTTTGATGTCTATTTGTCTCATAAATCATTTTCGTTGTCAATACTTTTAATCTTTCTTTAATCCTGGGCTTTGGTGTCTCAATTGTGCTGTTTGTGCATTTGTCCTTGATGAAAAGTTAATGTCAGTCTATAATCCTCCTGGTGAGAGGAGAATTATAAAATGATAGAAATTAAATCAGTTGATAAAGTAGATGCCACGATCAGTGTGCCGGGGTCGAAAAGCTACACAAACAGGGCGCTAATAACGGCTTCGCTTGCTACAGGTGAGTCGGTAATAAAGAATGCTTTATTAAGCGATGATACCCTGATTATGATTTCATGTCTTAATGAAATTGGTATAGACGTCAAGAGCGTTCCGGAAGAAAATGTCGTAACCGTAAAAGGTTGTGAGGGGTCGATACCGGTACAAAGGGTAAAGCTGTTTGCGGGTAATGCAGGAACGGTCATACGCTTTATGACGGCAGCCTTGACTCTTGGTAAGGGGCAATATAGGACCGATGGTATTGAACGAATGAGGGAGAGGCCCATACAGCAATTGATTGATGCCTTAAACCAGCTTGGCGCTGATGTGGTTTCAATAGATGGTACAGGATGTCCACCGGTTCTGATAAATGCCAACGGATTAACGGGTGGAAGAGTCGAGATACCGGGTAATATCAGCAGCCAGTATATCAGCGCTATCCTTTTGGCTGCACCTTATGCAAAAAATGATGTTAGTGTTGTAGTAATTGATGACCTTGCGTCAAAGAATTACGTAGACATGACTATAGATGTTATGAACAAGTTTGGGGTAGGAGTTGAAAGGGATTCGTATAGAGAATTTTGTGTTAAGTCAGGTCAGAATTATAAAGGTTGTGAATATATTGTAGAGCCTGACGCATCAGGCGCCTCATATTTCTTTGCCGCCGCTGCTATAACAGGCGGCAGGGTCAGGGTTGAAGGCTTAGGTGAAAGTTCACTGCAGGGTGATGTAAAATTTGTTGATATCCTGAAAGAAATGGGGTGCAGTGTAAGAAAGTCATCGGACTGGCTGGAAGTTGAGGGGGGGGCATTAAGGGGAGTAGATGTGGACATGAATGATACTCCCGATGTCGTGCAGACCCTTGCATCTGTTGCGGTCTTTGCAGAGGGGAA
>JACZYU010000126.1 GCA_022570935.1 Planctomycetota bacterium
AGATTGATTATCTGGATGGCATTACTGTTGTATATAAGGATTGGTGGTTTAATGTAAGAAAGTCTAATACTGAGCCGTTACTCAGATTGAACCTGGAAGGTAATACAGAACTGATAATGGAACAAAGGAAAAAACAAGTGATAGATATTATTGAGGAAGAGTAACAAGTAGGCCATCCTGGCCAACTTTCTCAAAATTCCTAAAACTGCCGTCCATGGCAGTTTTTACGGACTTTTGGGTTTGCATCTGAAGCTCAAAATAAGGAACCTATACATCAAATTAGCTCCTTCAGCCTGCCTGTGCGTGGTACGCAGACAGGTCGCTAATTTATTCGCTTTTGCTGCGCAAAATAGCGTTTTTTATAGAAAAGTGTAATATCTAAAATTGACATACCGGTTTAATTCCTCCAGTTTTTCATTTGCTGGTTCAGACTGGTAGTCTAAACCAAAACGTTTAGGTTCAATCTACAAGATTGAACCGGCAAGAGCCTTACATTTCACGAAAGGTGGTTAAGCCCCCACCCACTGGCATGTGTCAATGCTTCACTGATGTAACTCAAACCGTTCGGCTGAGCTCACACCGATGCCTTCAGGTTTGAAAAACAGTGTCACTAAGCAACTCAGCATTGACAAGACAAAGTAACGTCAGTTTTGGTAATTGAAATTTTGATTATTTGGATTTGTTTGTAATTTGTGGTTTGCCTGCCTGTCGGCAGACAGGTACATTGTAATTTAAAAGGCTTATGCCCTTGGATGAAATTTCTGGTGTATGGATTTAAGGTATTTCCTGTCTATGTGTGTGTAAATCTGTGTGGTAGAAATGTTGGAGTGTCCAAGCATTTCCTGAACTGAACGCAGATCCGCCCCCCCTTCCAGCAGATGTGTCGCAAATGAATGTCTTAATGTGTGGGGAGAGATATTTGATCGAATCCCTGCCTTAATTGCGTATTTTTTCACCAGGCTCCAGATATTTTCACGTCTCAGCCTCTTGCCGGTCCTGGACAAAAACAGTAAAGGTTCGTCGGCTTCTATCTTCACGAGAAGAGGCCGCACCTCCTGCAGGTATCTTCTAATGGATTTCGATGCCTCAGATCCCATAGGTACAATACGTTGCTTAGAACCCTTCCCCTGACACCTGATATAACCATAGTCAAAGTTTATCCAACTGACTCTTATGGATGCAACCTCAGAAACCCTGGCCCCTGTTGCGTACATAAGCTCTAATATCGCCTTATCCCGTATCCCGAGCTTATCATTACAATCCGGCGCCTGTAATATTTCTTCTACAGCTTTATAATGAAGTACTTCCGGTAAATGTTTTTGCAGTTTGAGGGTACTAACTGATGACATTGGATTAACAGAAATCTTTCCTTCCATAATCATGTACTTATATAACATCTTTATGGTAACGAGACCTCTTGAGATAGAATTCTCCGAAAGTCCTCTCAGTTTCTCCTTTTCTATAAAATTTACTATCATTTTTGCACGTAAGTCCTGAAACTGCTTAATGCCTTCGCCCTGCAAATAATTTGAAAAATTACGCAGGTCGCACTTGTACCCTTTTATGGTATTGTCGGAAAGTCCGCATTCAACGATTAGGTAATTCATGAATGATTCGATGAGCGCTTCATCTATCATGTTCAACGATAAATGCGAGATTTGCAATGTTTTCGACATATATTTCGTTAACCTTTTTAACTAATAAGAGTCTGTTATTCTTTATCTTTTCGTCCTCAACATTGACGAAAACCTTATCAAAGAAATCATGAACCGGCTTTGCAAATACATCATTATATGCAATCGACAGTTCCTCATACTTTCCCTGCGGAACGTATTGAACCAATCTTTCATTTTCTTTCTTATAGACAGCCCATAATGCACGTTCCTCTTCTTCTTCTAATAACTCTTCATTAACCTCACCATGGATTGTACAATTTTTCCCTATATTGAATGTCCTCTCTACGACCGCTACAAGATTTTGCCAGATTGGAGTTTTGGAAATCCTTGTTACGACTTCCAATCTACAAAAGAAATCCGATATATTGTCAAAACCGGACTTCATTACTGATTCTACGATATCGTAGCGATAACCCCTTTCAAGATAAATGTTATATACCCTGTCCTTGAAAAAATCCATTATCTGTTCATAAATCTTATCACTTTCAGGACAAATGTTTGTCAAGTTTGATAATGATTTCTCAAACACCTTCTTTAAAGACACACCAAGTTCTTTAGTTTCCAGGATACGCATTATCCCCAGTGATTGCCTTCTCAGCGCGTAAGGGTCTTGAGAGCCGGTGGGGATCAGACCTGCCGCGAAACACCCGGCAATAATATCAAACTTATCTGCCAGGCTGAGCACAGTTCCTATCTCCGTCTCCGGCAACACATCATCAGCATACCTCGGTAAATAATGTTCCGCTATCGACCTTGCAACCTCTTCATCCTCGCCTTGTACCAGGGCATATTCACGTCCCATTATGCCCTGAAGTTTTGGAAATTCGCCAACCATCTCTGTTAAAAGGTCAGCTTTGCATAATCTGGATGCACGTTTAACCAATTCGAGTTTGTCAGGAGAAAAACCCAGTATTTCCGAAATAAAATGCGCCAGGTCGCCAATTCTTTTCTCTCTATCCAGATAACTCCCTATATCTTCATGAAAAACAAGGCTTTCCAAACCCTTAACCCTTTCATGAAGAGATATTTTCTTATCCTCGTCCCAGAAGAAATTTGCATCTGCAAGTCTTGCCCGCAAGACACGTTCATTCCCTTTTCTGATAATTTCACCATCACCGGAATCCCTGTCTGTAATTACAATAAACTCAGGCAACAACTTACCGTCCTTGTCCTTAACAGGAAAATATCTTTGATGATCCTTCATCGCAACCTCAATAACTTCTGAAGGAATTGCTAAAAACTTCTTATCAAAACTGCACTTTACAGCGCCCGGAAACTCAACAAGATTTGTCACCTCTTCAAGCAGCGCTTCATCATCCAGAGTAGTGTCGTAAACAGAAAGGAAAGAATTTATCGCTTTCCTTATTATCTCTCGCCTTTCGTCTATTTCTAATATAACGTTTTCACTGTTTAATATCTCCTTGTAAACATCATAATCAGCATCCTTAATATCTATGACCTTGTCAGAAAGAAATTGATGGCCGTTTGTTTTACGATCAGCCTTTATGCCATTTAATTCCAGATTTATAACGTCTTTATCAAAAAGCGCCATAATTGTGCGTATAGGTCGTGCAAAATACAATTTATCAGATTTCCATCTCATTGATTTTGGAAAAGCGATTGACGTTATGATAGAGGTTAATATTTCCGGCAGGAGGTCAAATACCCTCTGCCCTTCTATCTCTTTTACGGCAAAACAATATTTTCCCTTAGATGTGTCCACAACCTTCATATCTTCAGCTTTAACCCCTTGTGAACTTGCAAAACCAATAGCCGCTTTAGTCGGCTTTCCACTTTCATCAAAGGCAACCTTTGCCGAAGGCCCCTTTACTTCCTGTACAATATCTTCCTGCCTTTGCGGTAATCCGCTTACAAACAATACCAATCTCCTTGGAGTGCCGGTAGTGTGTATACTGTCAAAGCTTAGACGGTTCTTTTTAACCTGCTCTGCAAACAATTCTTCCATTTGTTTTAGAGCGGGTTCTATATAACCTGCGGGAATCTCTTCAGTTCCTATTTCTAACAAAAGATTGGACATGTTATTCACACTTTTCTAAATTGTTAAGGCTTCATTAATGCATAAATCAAATAATAGCAATAGCAATTATTCAGCATAACTTCTTTAATTTGGTAAATGATTCTATAACTTACCCCAAAATCTCTCAATAGCACTTTTTATATCAATCCACAGGAGTTCAATATTGTTAATTAAAGAGGCCATTAACTCCATCCGTAGTTTAAATCCATATCCACTAACAAATAAGTGTCTAAATCCTCTATATGGATTCAGTCTATCCACTATTTTTTTATCAAAAACAGGACTTTTCCCTTGAGGTGGATTATAAGACAAATCAAGAAGTTCTTTATGCCAACTTTCACCCTTAGGCATATTTTGATAATATTCTTTGCTTATACGCTTAACAATGTTCTCTACTCCCACATAAAAATTCATTAAAAATGTTCCAATTGCTGCTTTTTGAATATTATCTATTATGGGTACACGCCTGACTCAAGTAACCTCAAATATGTGGTATGTATCAAATGAAGAAACTACAGTATGTAGTGGGGCACTTGAGCCAACCGTGCAGGCAATTTATCTATTTTGTCCGGAACCAAATTATTATTGAGAGAAGACAAATCTTTTAATACCTGTTCTATTTCCTCAATCTCATCTAACACATCCTCTTTTAATTGCTCATATTTCTCTTCCATATATCAATCTTCCTTTTTCTAAGATTCGTTTAGCGAAATGTTCTCTCGTGTCCTCTAATGGAATCAGGTCTACTTCACTATCAACCTCACTCAAAATCCTACCATACATCTCAAAAAATTTCTCTGGTTTAACTCCCTTTACTGCAATATCAATGTCTTGTGCTGATTCAACATCCTCAAGACAGGAACCGAATAACAATACCTTTTCCGCACCAAATTCCTTGCTAAGGCTGACAACCTTAGCTAACTCTCTTTCAAGAACTTCTTTTTGCATCTTTTATATTACCTCATTCTTTAATCTGGATTTCAATACTCAGATAATAAAATAATAATCCAAACATGATTATTTTATTCGCACTCTTTCCAACTTAATATTGGCGCCATCCCTTATACTCTTAAATACTTTTACATCGCCCTCAACCTTTCCTACTATGTTAACGGCACTGGCAGGACGTATCTCATCACCCTGACTGGCCGGTGTCGGACCAAAGAATATGCAGAAGGCCTTTCCTGTCGGCCAGTAACCCAGATCACCTTTTTCAACCACCTCTTTTGCGGTATCGTCTAAGACAGATTTAACGGGAATCTCAAAATATATCTCTTCTCCCCACGTGTTCACGGTATTTTCAATCGGCAACGCATCCCAGATAGCATCAGAAGTCTTACTATTCAGAAGTTCTGCCACCACAGAAACATCACCTGCAATTATCCTGATTCTCTTCATCAACAAACCTTCTTGTTCTGCATATATTCCAACTATTGAATGAGCTTTTAATCATGACGCAGCCTGCCCGACTAGAAGTGTGGCGGGAGCATCAAACACTTCATTCCTACGCAGAGTATGGGAATGAGTTAAATTCTAGCCCTCTGATTAAACGAATTTCCATATCACCTGTATTGTCTGATGATTGTTTTGATTTTTGAACATTTAGTCATTAGAGCTTTTGTTTCGGATTTCGTGCTTCGGATTTCGAATTTGTTGAAATATATATTATTTTTACAGCTAAGCACTAGTATTTATCATCCCTGTTATCAGCGTGCACTGTTTCTCATGTTCTGGACAAAAAAGAATACGCCCATGACAAACAGCCAGGCAAAAATAATTATATTCTTTTTTGAATATTCCATAGTGCCCGTAAAATTAGAAATTATCAACATTAAGGACGACGCCATCAGGACGACATATAACATCATCAGCATCTTATGTTTATTCAATGCATTTACCTCCATATCTCCGATTTCTATCTCCAAAATCCATGAATCAAACTCACAATTAGCATTTTCTCAATTAATTGAGAAAATCAATATATTTTATCACTTTCATGCACATGACCAGTTCGCCACAGCGAATCTGCCTTGGGCACGACCTCTCTACCGAGAGGTCTGCCTCCTAATTTTTGTACTAAATAAGGGAAAGCCTGCCCTGGCCTGCCCAAGCGAAGACTTGGTCTTGGCCGGGGTGCGATCCGCCATGCAGTCTGGGCCAGGGTTTGAAAACCGTAGGTTTTCATATACCCAACCTGGTCGAGCCTGAACATATTAGAATTTATCCACTTTTTTTGTCTTGGCTCGACCAGGTTGGGAGTGTAAACAAAATGAAATCATATAAATGGGCCCACTAGGACTCGAACCTAGGACACACGGATTATGAGTCCGTTGCTCTAACCGACTGAGCTATGGGCCCCGAAATGATCTATGAAGTGATCAAGTACTCTATTTGCAGTCCGATCTGGACGGACGTCCTTTTACGTGCATAACAACGAGAAGGAGTTTATCAATTTTTCGGTTTGGTTTCAAGTGTTTTGTTTTACTCAGGTTATGTTTAAAGATCAAGAGGGTTTTTTGACTCTTTAATGGATTTGCTCTTAATCGTATGACATGGTGCAGCATAACCGCAATCAAGTTTGAAGTGCCTTAAGTGAACTAAAGTGCCTAAAGTTAAAAAATTTCTTCCACCTCTGCATGCTACGCACAGACAGGCAATTTTAGCTCACTTCAAACTTTAGGCACTTTTAACTTGTTCTCCCTTGATAGGACAACAGGTATATAAGGTTTTCTCTCCGTTCTTGGAGTATCCTTTAAATTTTCAAAATCCTTTTTGATGATATTCTTGTAGGCGCAAAGCAAGTTAATATTGAGGATATTTCTCTTAACATACTATCAATTGAAGATTTAATTAAGAACAAAGAGGCTACGGGAAGACCAAAAGACATTGAGGATGCTAATAGATTGAAAAATCAAAGAAATAAATCATAACATAATCGGATAAAGGAGAGTATTTAACTCCCCCTCCCCACACCACACCACCCTGCATGCGAGTCAACTCCTTCGGGTGCGCACAGGGCTGTTTACTCCAACAAGCGTGGTTCATCAAGACTGCCTCGTCTTATTCGGGTAATGAAAAAAAATCCATAGTTCTCTGGTAGAAATTAGCCCTTGTTTCTTAATTCACTGATTGGTCATACCAACTTGAGTTGCAAGTGTTTTTGATAAATTCAATTACAAATCCAATTTCACAAATCCAATTTCACTTGACATAATATGATTATAAAAATAAAATGAAGAATTCTCAAATAATTGAAAACTTACAACGTTTGCACAAGGAATATTTTAAAGGTGAAGAGTAAATGACAGATGTTTTTGGTGACAAAACAAAAATAAATAGATACGAGATTGACGAAGAAGCACCGTGTATCGTTGCCTGTCCGATCCGGCAGGATGCGCGTGATTATGTACAATTGATTGCAAGGGGAAAGTTTA
>JACZYU010000012.1 GCA_022570935.1 Planctomycetota bacterium
GTTAATCTTACACTGTTTCTAAGTTTTATGAAACGCAGATGGTTTAAGGTCTATATGTGATATGAAGTTGCAAATACTCTAAACTGAATAATAGAATGTTATGTACTAAAATCAAGCGATTACCCCCCCCCCTTCGGGAATTCCTGCCTGTCGCCTGAGGCGACCTTTGAAGCAGCTCCAGATCCGACTCGGTCGGAAGGCAGATCCGCCTAGGCGGAGATTCCATAGTTTACAGATTAAAATTCTTTAAGTAATTTCTTCTTTTTGTAGTCATAGTCTTCGTCCGTTATGAAACCTTCATCTCTCAATTCTAAATATACAGCTAGAATCTCTTTAATGTTTTTTCCCTTTTCACTTTGATCATTTTTTTCCAGCATATCTCTTTTCTTGTGATCGTAATCTATATCACTGATGAATCCATCCTCTTTTAGTTTGCGAAGATCATTAAATTTATCTTTTATACTCTTCTCTTTTTTGGTGCCTAAAATCAATGCCTTTCTAAGCTCGTAATCTTCCTTGGTAATAAGGCCGGTAGTTTCCAGTTCTTTGAGTTCCAGGAGTTGAGCTTTAATACTCATTTGCTGTACTATGACAGGCTGGACAGCAGAGACTGTTTGTGTGGTAAGGGGTGAGCTGGGCCCTTCCTGCTTCTCGTTTGTGATTTCCTTCTTTTCGTAGTCTTCTTTACTAACAAGCGCACCTTCTTCTAAATCTATTACCAGCCAATTACTATGCCCTGTCTTCAATCGTTGACCGGAACGAAGACTTATTTTCCAGAATGGATTTCTGGTGATGCTAAATGGATCAACAAATACTGGATCCTGCGAATCTATAAATATACTTGTTTCCGTACCCTTTTCTACTAGATCTTCATATTGAATCCTTGAAAAAACAACATTTAATTTATTATTAGAGATGAATAGTCCGAATATGGTAAATACTTCTGATTTAAAAAACCCTTTTCCCTTTGCATAACTCGAATTTACCAATATATATTGCGATGGTGATGCCTTAGTAAAAGCGACTACCATGTGTGGTGTCAAATTTAATAATTCATTTTCCTGGAAGATATTCTGTTCTTTCCCCCATCCTGTTATACCTTTTTCTTTATAATAGATAGAAGAAAGTACACTGGATAAAATATCTTTACTTAAATAATTTGGATGATCAAGAATTGCCTTTGAGGCCCCTTTTGTACTCTTTACTTTTTCAAGTCTTATATATGTCTTGCCTTCATTAAATATATTACTATTCAGGCCTTGAGACTGTGCCTGCCCCATATTATTTATTAGATCCAGGCCTTGACAACCAAAGGTTCCAGACAAAATAATAAATAACAAGAAAGCCCTTATTTTCTTATGCCACATTTTAATTACTTTTCCCCATAATATTAAAATTTGTTCAAAAGTTCCTTTTTCTTTGCATCATAATCTTTTTCTGAAATTAACTCTTCATCTCTCAGGTCTCTTAATTCCCTTAGTTTTTCCCTTACACCTTGATATTTCTTCTTTTCTGCAATGAAGTTTTTGTCAGTTCTTATTTTCCTTTCAATAGCGCGTATGTTACTGCCGGTTTGAATTGAATTATTGATGCTGTTCTTACTATCACTATCGGCAACACCAAACAGACTACTGCCGAGGTCAACAATAAGCCAATTTTTCCGCCCACTTGCAAGTCTCTGCCCTCCCATGGGAACAAGGCTCCAATAAGAGCTTCTCTTTACATCAAGCGGGTCTTTAAATTTATTTTTATTACTTTTTCTAAATGCCCTGCCATCAGTGAGATTTTTTTTACTCTGGATTGTACTAAAAACAATGTTGAGGTCGCTATCTGTTATAAACATGCTGAAATAACTTTGACGATCAGACAGAAGTATCTTATCAGAAGTAGAAAAAACTAAAATATCTTGAGAATCAGTAGCCATTGAGAATGCACTTATAATAGGAGGTATAATAGTCTGCAACTCTTCCTGCCTGAATAATTTCCTTCTACCTGTGCTGCCCTTGATTAATGATTTCTTTTTGTAATAAATGGACGAAAGGATATTGGCAAGCCCTGATCCCGTAAAGTAGTATGGATGATTAAAGTTTTTCTTTATTACGTTTCCCTGTTCATCAAGTTCTTCTCGTATTTCGACAGAAGCATTCTGATCATTGATTGTTGCCCCGACTATGCTACTTTTCTTATAAGTCTTTTTAGGTAGCGAGAGAGAACAGCCAAATGTTAGTGTTATCAACAAAAGTAAAGATACAAATTTCAGGGAAGTATAATGATTCATAAAAAAATATTCTTCTTTAACAGATTTTATCAATTGCTTCGGCAAGAGAAGAGACCTCGGTAATTTTTAGAGATTTTATTCCTGACGTGTCCTTTGAATTGTCCTTTGGAATAATGGCATTTTTAAATCCTAATCTTTCAGCTTCTTTCAATCTGCTATCAAATTGGTTCGCCCCTCTAATTTCACCGCCTAAACCTAATTCGCCAATAATGATTGTATCACCTGGTATTGCCACGTCCTTGAAACTGGATGCAATTGCAATTGCTATTCCAAGGTCTGCTGCCGGTTCGTCGATTTTTACACCGCCAACAACATTCACAAAGATGTCATTTCCTCCTAAGAGAAGGCCTGTTCTTTTTTCCAGCACGGCTATTATCATAGCAACTCTATTATAGTCTGCACCACTTACTTTACGTTCTGGCGTACCGAAATTTGACCTGGTTACAAGCGCCTGCACCTCTACAAGCAGGGCTCTTGTACCCTCAATACAAGAGATAATCGAAGACCCTGAGATCAGGTTTTGTGTTCTGGAGAGGAATATTTCTGAAGGATCTTTAACCTCCCTGAGTCCGTTGTTACACATCTCGAAAATTCCTATCTCATTTGTAGGTCCAAAGCGATTCTTTACTGCCCTTAATATCCTGAATGACATGAACTTTTCACCTTCAAAGTACAGTACTGTATCGACCATATGTTCTAACACTTTGGGACCGGCAATTACTCCTTGTTTTGTAACATGTCCCACTAAAAAAACGGAAGATCCAGTTTTTTTTGCTATTTGAATTAGTTCATTAGCACATTGCCTTACTTGTGAAACTGTTCCCGGAGCGGATTCGAGAACCGGCTTGAACATAGCTTGTACTGAGTCAATTATGACAAGTTTAGGGCTGATTTTTCTGATGTGTTCAAGAATAACATCTAAATTGTTTTCTGCAACCAAAAAAATATTCTTAGATGATACATTGAGTCTGTCTGCTCGTAATTTTATTTGTGCGGTTGATTCTTCCCCTGTTACGTACAAGGATACGCAACCCTGCTCACTAAATTTTTGACATATTTGTAACAGGAGAGTTGATTTTCCTATTCCGGGTGTGCCCCCAACCAAAACTGCCGAGCCCGCCACAATACCACCACCAAGGATTCTATCAAACTCTTCAATGTTGGTATTAGTCCGAAGTTTGCTTACAGACTTTACGTCTGTTAAACAGATGGGATTTTCTATATCATATTCCGGAAGGGTGTGAGTATATCCAGATTTGCATTCTTCTTCTGTCATTGAATCCCACTCTTCACAACCGGAACATCTACCTACCCATCTACTGGTCTTCCATCCACATTGCGCGCAGACATAAACAGTACGGGATTTTGTCATAATATAACTTCATTTCCCCTTAGTGTTTTTTATAATTATCACAAGATAGTTGTGTTCTTGCAAGCAATAAAAAAAGGGGCTCGAAAGCCCCTTTTTAAATATGTACTCAATTTGTTATATTACTATTCAATTATTTGCTATTCGAATCGCTAGTAACTAATTCTTCCTTTACTGTTGCATCTTCAAAAACCAGTTTTCCGTCCCTCAATTTTACGTTAATGGAATCGTTATCTTTGAACCTTCCTCTGAGTATTTCTTCAGAAAGTGGATCTTCTATTAAATTCTCTATGGTTCTATGAAGCGGTCTTGCACCATAATTTGGTTTATAGCTTTTGTCAATAAGGAAATCAATTGCTTCCTTGGTTATTGAAAGCGTTATTTTATAATTGTTAAGCCTCTCACGTATACTTTCTATTTCGATATCTACAATCTTTTTCAGGTCGTCCTTTGTAAGATCTCTAAATACGGCAATATCGCTAATCCTGTTAACGAACTCCGGGCGAAAATGCTTTTCAACCGCCTGTAATAGTTGATCGCGAATAGATTCATAAGACTGCGCTCCAGATGTTTTCTTGAACCCTAACATGGATGTGTTTTTAATTATGTCTCCACCAATGTTTGAAGTCATTATAATAATTACGTTACGAAAATCAATATGACGTCCAAAACTGTCTGTTAATTTTCCTTCCTCCAGAACCTGTAACAACATATTAAATACGTCTGGATGTGCTTTTTCGATTTCATCCAGGAGAACTACGGCGTAAGGACGTCTTCGTATTTTCTCCGTTAACTGTCCTCCCTCCTCAAAACCAACGTAACCGGGAGGAGCGCCTATTAGTCTTGATATATTATGTTTTTCCATGTATTCAGACATATCTATTTGAATCAATGAATCTTCTTCTCCGAACAAGAACTTAGCCAGGGCTTTTGCGAGAAGAGTTTTTCCAACACCTGATGGGCCTATAAAGATGAAGCTGGCACTTGGCCTGTTTGGGTTCTGTAGGCCTGCCCTTGACCTTCTAACGGCCTTTGCTACTGCGTTAATAGCATTATCTTGCCCTATGACTGTTTTACTAAGTTCCTTCTCGATATTGAGCAATCTCTTTGCTTCTTTTGCCTCCATACGTTTGAGCGGTATGCCAGTCATGGTTGAAACTACTTCTGTGATAACCGCTTCATCTACAGTCCCGTCTATCTCCGTACATTTCTCCCGCCATTCTTTTTCTGCGTCACCCTTTTTCTTTTTTAATTTGTCCGCTTTATCTCTCAGCTTTGCTGCTCTCTCAAAATCCTGCAATGCCACGGATTTATCTTTTTCCTTTTCGAGATGTTCTATTTCTTTCTCTATATGCCTTAAATCAGGAGGATGCGAGGTTGCCTTAAGTCTTACACGCGCACCCGCTTCATCAATAACGTCTATTGCCTTATCAGGTAAGAATCTTCCAGTGATATATCTTGTTGCATATTCTGCAGCACATTTTAATGCTTCATCAGTTATTCGAACTTTATGATGTGCTTCATATCTATCCCTTAAGCCTCTTAAAATTTCAACGGTTTCTTCCTTAGAAGGCTGGTTAACAATTATTGTTTGAAATCTTCTTTCGAGCGCACCGTCTTTCTCAATGTATTTCCTGTATTCGTCAAGAGTAGTTGCACCAATACATTGTATTTCCCCTCTGGAAAGAGCGGGCTTTAAGACATTAGATGCATCGATTGCTCCTTCTGCACCTCCTGCACCTACTAATGTATGCAACTCATCTATGAAGAGGATTATATTTTTTGCTCTACGAACCTCTCCCATTACGGCTTTGATTCTCTCTTCGAATTGGCCTCGGTATTTTGTCCCTGCAACCATCATTGCCAAATCTAAAGCAACTATTCTCTTATCATGCAAAAGAGCTGGAACCGCTCCACTCACCACAGCCTGCGCCAATCCTTCTACTATTGCCGTTTTTCCAACACCTGCTTCCCCCAGCAAAACAGGGTTGTTCTTTGTTCGACGACTTAGAACCTGAATCAAACGTTCAATAACTAACTCTCTGCCAATTACGGGATCCAGTTCCTGATTCTTTGCCTGTTCTGTTAAATCGCGACCAAAAGAATCAAGGGCAGGAGTCTTTGACTTACCTCTTTTTTCTTCTTTGTCTTTAGAGACTTGTGTTGTTTCCGCACCCAGAAGCTCGATTACTTCCTCTCTTACACCTTCCAATTTTACGCCTAAATTCAACAATACCTGCGCAGCAACACCCTCTTGCTCTCTGAGTAACCCAAGTAGTTGATGCTCAGTGCCTATATAGTTGTGCCCCATAGCCTTTGCTTCTTCCATAGCGTATTCTAATACTTTCTTTACCCTTGGGGTGAAAGGCAATTGCCCAACTGAGACCAGGTCAGGCCCGGCTTGAACTATCTTTTCTACTTCCATGCGTATCTTTTTCAAATCGATATCTAAATTTTGTAAGACATTTGCTGCTACGCCACTACCTTCTTTTACCAAACCAAGTAAAATATGTTCTGTCCCTATATATTCATGGTTGAATCTTTTCGCTTCCTCTCTTGCAAGAGCCATTACCTTCCTTGCCCTATCGGTAAATTTGTCAAACATTTTTTGCCACCTTTTTTTATAAACCGTCAAGCCGCTTTCTTACGTAAGAGGCCCTGATAATATTTCTTTGTGTCGCATCCAGTTCACAGCCCTGCAGTTTCTGCAAATGTCCTGGAAGTGTCAGGACAAAGAGTTCATTAAGGGTTTGTATCTCGATTTCATCTATCAGTCCAATGTTAACACCCATGCGTACCTGTGAAAGTAACTGTAATATTTCCTCAGAGGTAATCATTCGAGCGGCCTTAAGCATGCCGTATGACCGCCAAATTCTATCTTCCAGCTGGTCCTTGCTTTCTAAAACTAAAGCCTTTCTAGCCATCCTTTCATAGCTTGTAATACGGGGTATCACGCTTTCAATTATGGATATTATTTCCTTCTCAGATTTTCCTAATGCAAACTGATTTGAAATTTGATACAAATCTCCAGAGACTTTAGTACCCTCTCCATATAGGCCTCTAACTACCAATCCGAGTTTTCCTACCGCATTGAAAACTTTTTCAATGTGCTTTGTCATGCCAAGTGCCGGGAGATGTAACATTACAGAAACCCGCATGCCGGTACCAACGTTTGTCGGACATGCAGTCAGATATCCAAACCTTGCAGAAAAAGCAAAATTTAAGCTTTTTTCCAGGATATTGTCAATTTCATCAGTTGTTTCCCATGTGGTTTTTAGCTCGAAACCAGAGCGGATTACCTGGATCCTGAGATGATCTTCTTCGTTTATCATCAAACTAATAGTTTCTGATTTCCCGAATGCAACGCCTCTTTCTCCTTCACCCTCAGCATGTTCCTTGCTAATCAGGTGTCTTTCAACCAAGAGTAACTTGTCAACTGGAGTCGCAGTGTTCAAATTTACATAAGATATATCTTCTGTTATATTGCTTTCGATTATAGTCTTTCTAAGTAAAGATTCTATCTCCTTTTTTTGTTTTAAATTAGCGCGTGAAAGGAAAGGAAACCCGGTAATATTTCTTGCCAGACGGATTCTGCTACTTATTACAATATCAGATTCCTTGCCGGTACCCCTAAGCCACTCACCCGTTTTGTCTGAAAGATCTTTAATCTCCATCTTCTACATTTCCTGAAAGTTCATAAATTTTATCTCTTAATTCAGCAGCTTTTTCGTAATCTTCTTTTTCTACTGATTCATTTAATTCCTTACGTAATTGTATCAATTCATTTTTCTTGATAGTTTCTGCACCCGCATTTGCAGGTACTTTCCCCACATGTTGAGAGCTGCCATGCATCCTTTCAATAAGAGGTAAAAGCCCTTTCTTGAATACATTGTAATCCATGGGGCAGCCCAGACGGCCTTGAGACCTGAATTCCAGATAAGAAAGTCCGCATACAGGACAAGTCGTTTTTGACATTTCTCTTATTTCTGGAGATACTTGGTTGATAAGACTTGTTAAAATATCTGATGGGGAAGGGGCTTTAGGGAAATGATTTGTAACATTTTGAGCACAGTCTTCACAGAAATGCTTTTCTTTCTTATCATTACCCATGATTTCGGTGAGATGTACTGTTGCCAGCTTTTTATTACATGATTCACATTTCATTACATGCAACTCCTTGAAGTTCTCATTTTTTTGTCCATTTTAATATTTCCATAACCTCGCCAAGAGAAGTATTTCCTTGCGATATTTCTTCGCGGATCCTGTTTTCTTTCTCCAGCCAATCCATTGCGTGATTAGCCATTTCTTTTGCTTCACGCCTTGGTATGACAATCAAACCGTCACTGTCGCCAATAATCCAATCGCCATTATTTATTGTAATCCCTGAAATATTTAAGGGTATGCCTATCTCGCCAAACCCTTTAGGCTCTCCTGCATTTGGCATTACCAGTTTTGCAAATGTAGGAAACTTTAATTTTTTGATCTCGCTACTATCCCGAACTGCACCGTTTACGACAACTCCCCCAAGTTTTTTCTGTATAGCGCTATGTGTGGCAAGCTCTCCCCATACGGCAGGGCCTACACCCCCGGAATCAATAACTATTATGTTTCCTTTTTCAGCCCTATCTATTGCCTCAACTGTTTTTGCCCAGTCGCCAGGGTATGTTCGAACAGTTACTGCCTGTCCGACCATCTTAGTTTCCAAGCTTATACATTTGAGACCAGTGATTCCTTTGAGACGATGGCTGCCGTCTGATACATTTGCGGTAGAAACCTTCTCTAATATTTCTTGTATATTGTCGTCTGCAGCCCTTTTAAAGAAATCTGCAGTTATCCGCTTACGATTTGATATAGCTTTTTTTAAATTAATAGTAGCGGTTCTTACGTCGGTTGCTTTGCTAATTGCACCACCTACCACTATAATTTTTGCACCCGCATTTATTGCGTCAACTGCCGTTTCAGAATTAATTCCTCCTGCAACAGCAACAGGGATATTGACCTTTGAGCAAATTTTAGAAAGTCTTTCAAATGGATCATTCCCCAGCATTTGCTCGTCTATAGCGGTATGAACACATATAAAATCGGCTCCCCATTTCTCAACATCTATTGCGCGCTCGACACAATCGGCAACTCCAAGGAAGTCGACTTCTATTTTTATTCCGTAATTTTTTCCTGCACTTATACACTCCTTTATAGTTGCGTCCGGCGCGCTGCCCATAACGACTGCGATATCTGCCCCTGCCTTAGCAGCCGTTTCCATTTCCAGGCGGCCTGCGTCCATTGTTTTCATGTCAGCGACTATCGTTGTTGTTGGAAACTCTTTCCGAAGTGTCCTGACAGAATCCAACCCTTCGCTCTTAATCAGGGGAGTACCCGCCTCAACCCATTCAACCCCTGCATCAACCGCTTCTTTGGCTACTTTAACAGCGCGTCTTAAGTTTATAAAATCTAAAGCTAATTGAAGAATAGGAGTGTCTAAATTAATATTCACTTATGACTTGTAAAAGAACGGCTTATACATAATATGCAGCTGCACAATTTTCAGATTCCCATGTTTTTACTTTAGTAATGAGTATTTCTGGAGGTAACTTTTCACTTAAGTTATCATATATTACCTTTGAAACATTTTCCGTCGTGGGATTTTCTTGATTAAATTCTTCGAGTTCATTTAAATATGAATGATCAAAACGAGAAAGTACCTCTTCGAGTGTCTTTTTTACAATCTTAAAATCCATGACCATGCCTAACCTGTTAAGTTTCTCAGATTTAAGCGTTACCTCTACCTTCCAGTTATGACCATGCAGCTTTTCACATTCTCCCTCGTAATTCCGTAAATTATGAGCGCCGGCAAATGTTTTGTGTACAACTAATTCATACATATTAATTTTAATGCATAATACTATTTATCGGTAGTTACAAGTAATTCCTTAAGTAATTATTCTACTTTGCTTAATATGAATGTCAAGCGTTTTTCTGAAGCCAGGAAGCCATTAAAGAAGTAATTTAGACGGTAATCAATTTTATTATAAAAACCTCAATGATGCGGCTAAAAATAATATTGAAAAGACCAAAATCAGGGCAATTATCTGTAATATTTTCTTATGAACGGGAGGTTGGATTAAACAGGAACAATCTTCTTCCGTCTTCTCTTCCTTGAGCAAAAAGGCATTTACGCCATAAATAATAAAGAGGCAGATAGCCAGTATAACCTTAATGCGTATAGCAGTTTTATACCCTGTACTCAGTCCTGCCTCCGCAGCAGGCATAATGCCATCAACCGAATTAAAGATTCCAGTAATAATAAGCACCCCTATTAATATACCAACATAAATACGAAATCTTTCATGAACATCATTTGCAAATGTACCTATTCCTGAAACGGATAAGCTTCTTCCCAACACCGGCCGTAGTATTACTACAAGAAAGATCATGCCCCCTACTAAGAGGGCTGCCGCAGAAAGATGAAGCCAGTGGTTAACCAAAATCAATTTATCAAGTAACATTTTACCCCTCCGACAATTTTATGATTAGAATTCTTCAAAACTATACCCTTCCAAACAACATTTTGTTATTATAAGGTATAGTGAAATTTGTATTAAAAATCAAAAGGTTTTTGTGCTTAATGATAATATTAAATTTATAACCCTTAAAGCTTTTGCGAGATAGATTGCA
Organism: Planctomycetota bacterium; assembly: GCA_022570935.1. Taxonomy (GTDB): domain Bacteria; phylum Planctomycetota; class Brocadiia; order Brocadiales; family Scalinduaceae; genus Scalindua. Next base: position 10,320 of record JACZYU010000012.1, read on the forward strand.
TTTGATTTTCACCAAAACGCATGCTAGAATCACTCTCAGTCCATTTACTCATTCACAATTAGTAGAACATAAGATTAAATCAAAAAGGCATTAACGTGAATACAACTTAGCCAAGCTTGTCTGATGGCTAGACAAAGAAATGGCTGCAAGTATTGATATATTAAACGGTTAAATTTGGCAAGCTCACCATTCTGAACAAAATCGAAGGATATACTTTAGAAAAATGAAGATATTAATATCAGACAATCTTCCGGACATATGTAAAACAATTCTGGAAAATGCAGACTTCCAGGTTACAACAAAGACAGATTTTACACCGGAAGAATTAAAAGAAAAGATAGGTAAGTATGACGGCTTGGTTATCCGAAGTAGTACCCAATGTACTCCGGAAATTCTCGAAAATGCTGCTAAACTTCGTGCAATATGCCGGGCCGGTGTCGGGGTTGACAACATTGATGTGCCTGCTGCTACAAAGAAAGGGGTTATCGTAATGAATACCCCTGGGGGCAACACAACATCGACTGCAGAGCATACAATTGCACTTCTTTTAGCTTTATCAAGGAATATACCACAGGCCTGCAATTCTGTTCGTGAGGGAAAATGGGAACGTAAAAAATTTATGGGTACTCAAGTTTCCGGAAAAACACTTGGCATAATTGGGTTGGGCAAGGTCGGAAAAGAAGTCGCAAAACGTGCTATAGCACTGGAGATGAAGGTGCTGGGATATGATCCCTTTGTTTCTAATGAAACAGTTCCAAAGCTGAATGTTCAACTCGTTAAGAACCTTGACGATATTTATAAACAAGCCGATTATATAACATTACATATTCCATTAATTAACGAAACAAAAAACCTGCTTTCCAGTCGTGAGTTTGCGTTAATGAAAGATGGTGTAAGAATAATAAACTGTGCAAGGGGCGGTATACTTTCAGAGGATGCGCTTTATAACGCACTTGTAAGTGGTAAGGTGGCTGGAGCTGCGATTGATGTCTTTGAAAAAGAACCACCGGAAGGCAATAAGCTGTTGACGCTTGACAATGTTCTTCCGACTCCGCATCTTGGTGCTCTGACAGAGGAAGCGCAGTATGCCGTTGCCAGGGATGCGGCGGAACAGATGGTAGATGCGTTAAAGGACAATAATATACGAAATGCGGTTAACATGCCCGTGCAAGGCCCGGAAGAATTTCAACGGCTTAAACCCTACATAACACTAACAGAAAAAATGGGCGTACTCTTGATCCAGCTTGTAAAGGGCAGAATAAAATCCATAGACATACGATTCAGCGGTGACATTTCAAAAAATAATATACGTCCTTTGACAGATAGTCTGTTGGCCGGCATGTTGAAACATGTTTTAGATGAGGACGTAAATATCATTAATGCCCGTATACTGGCTGATGAAAGAGGAATAAAAATTAATGAAATAATCAGTAGTACGTCGGAGGATTATACTAATCTGGTTTTTGCCAGGACTAATACAGATAACGGTGAAAGCTCTGTCTCCGGCACCATATTTAAAAATAATGAACCTAAAATAGAGACAATAAATGACTATCGCGTTGACATGGACCCGATTGGTCATGTCCTGATCTTGTTTGGACAGGATAAACCAGGTTTGATAGGGGACATAGGTAAGAGGCTGGGAGATCAAGATGTAAATATAGGACACATGACGTTTGGCAGGAAAGAGACTGGCGGAGTAGCGATGATAGTTATAAATGTGGATGCAGTAGTTTCCCTGGAGACCCTCTTATCAATAGAAAAAATGGAATGTATTGATTCGGCGTATATGTTGAAATTTTAAGTAATTAAAATTAACAGGAAGAAAATTCTTATACTTTTTTATCTGAGTTTCAAATTCAGTAAAACCTCAATAATTTCCGCAGCGAATGAAGCAGTGTATATAGCTTACCGTTCTAAATCTGTCAAATTGTATTAAAATGAAGGAATATACAAATGACCATAGAAAAGTGGGATCCATGGCAGGAACTTGCACGATTACAACAGGAAGTGAATGAATTGTTCAGTAATTTCTTCGATCGGTTTTCCTCAACAAAAGAAATATCTTTTACACCGCAGATAAATATGTATGAAACGGAAAAGGAAGTTGTTCTCAATGTTGCGCTTCCGGGTACACTTCAGGAAGATATTGATATATCTTTAGAGGAAGATGATGTTTTATATATCAGGGGTGAAAGGCCTGATCCACACGGAACAATTGCCGGTCCACGACATATAGAAGAATTGTGTTACGGATATTTTGAAAGACAGGTGCAATTGCCGGCTAAGTGTTTTGGCGAGAAAATTGAGGCAAACTATTCTGAAGGAATGCTTAATATCCGAATAATTAAAAAGGTATGAGTATGGCATATGGTAATGTCAAAGAACGTGACTACTATGAGGTATTAGGGGTAAGTAAAAGTGCAACTAATGATGAGCTGAAGAAAGCATACAGAAGACTAGCCCTCAAATATCATCCGGATAAAAATCAGGGAGATAAGGAAGCTGAACGAAAATTCAAGGAAGCCGCAAACGCCTACGAAGTGCTCAGTAATCCTGAGAAAAGGAAGATGTACGACCTCCGGGGGCATGCAGGACTTGAGGATATGGGTTTCCATGGTTTTGAAAGCAGCTCTGATATATTCAGTAGTTTCGGGGATATATTTGGAGATATATTTGGTAAACGTTTTTACCGGGAAAGAACCGGTCCACAGAGGGGTTCAGACCTTAGATATGACATGACAATCTCGTTTACTGATGCAGCGTTGGGATGCGAGAAGCAGCTTAGATTTACAAAGAATGAATCATGTGAAGCATGCAAGGGAACGGGTGCCAAGAGCGGAGCATCGACTGTTTGTTTACAATGTAACGGTACCGGCCACATAAGCCGGCAGCAAAAATCTGTTGGAGAGTTTTTTACAATTAGTAATCCATGTCCTAATTGTAATGGTTCTGGAAGGAAGATTGATAACCCATGTAATAATTGTAATGGTGAAGGACGGGCATCTAAAACCAGATCTTTATCAGTTAAAATACCTGCAGGGATTAAGGACGGTTCTACATTAAGGCTTTCAGGTCAGGGTGAAGCTGGTATCAGGGGTGGCGGTGCCGGTGATTTGTATATATGTGTTAAGATAGCGTCACATCCCTATTTTGAGAGAAGGGGCCTGGATATTCAGTACGATGCAAAGGTTCCTTTTACTAAAGCTGCTTTAGGCGGAGAAATAGAAGTTCCAACCTTAAGGGGTAAGGCAACGTTAAAGATACCGAGGTGCACACAATCCAATCAAACCTTAAGAATGACAGGACAGGGGATTAAAACTAAAGATGGGGAAAAGGGTAACCAATTAGTAAAAATAATAATAGACATTCCAAAGGAGCTATCCGCACGACAGGAAGAACTTCTAAAAGAGCTAGACACGCTTGATGGCGGTTAAAGTTCTGTCAAAAATAACCATGGAAAATACAGAAGAGCGTGATGAAAGTTTTAAAATAGGCAAAAAACACTAAAGATTGGAGCGTTTTATGCGATAAAGTATGTATTGCCTCTTTGTTGCTCAAAAAAGATATGTATCTAACCTGTTCAGCAAACAGGCTTTAATACATAAAATAACATCTTGACATTTTTTTATTTTAAACTAAAATAAAAAGATTATGAATAGCGCACATAACCCTTTCTTTAGCATACCGTTAAACAAGCTTGAAGATTTCCTGCAGGATTCGATATATTTCAGAGACACCAGAGCCCGTACGCGTTCACCAAGTTTAAGACATGGAGAAAATGGTAACGGTGAGGAAAAACTATATGTTTTCGACAAATTTTTGATGCATCATGATTATGTTATACAAAAATCAGCAGGAGAAAGATTTGTTGAAATAACAGACGATAAAAATGAAATTCACAGGAGCGGCAATGTTATCCCTGGTGCAATGACTGTATCAAAAATAATCCTTCCTCTCGAAATACTGATACCAGAATTTGAAATACACAATGTTAACATTAAATTCACCAATCCATCAATATATGATGCAAAAGCAAAGAACGTTTTTTCATTTCAATTCATAAGCCCGGATTGTATACAAATTAACGTTAATACCTTCCAGTCTCAGGGAACAATTGCCAAGACAATTATAACAGGGAAAATCAATACTGACAGGGAGAAGGCTACAAAAGTTAAGGAGGAAGACGTTAATGAAACGAAGCTCAACACTGTCAGAGAATATCTGAAGATACTGTCAATTGAAGGCGAAGCATATATACAAAAAGAAAATTATAGAGACTATACATACCCGCTTTCTTACATTGCCGCATTGCCTTCTGCCGAAATAGTCAAACAAATGAAAGGAGATGGTGGAATGATCAATATGTTAAGAATGGATTTCGGTGACGTTAAAATGATACCCATAACTGATGAAAAGGGGCCGGAAATAAAACTGGAAAGGGCAAGGGAAAGGACCTCCTTTAATAAGATAATTACAGAAGTTGTCAACGGGCTGGTTACATATTATCGGGGACTTGCTATAGTCAATCCGGTTGCTAAATTCAGAGTCCCTGCAAATCCTGTGATTTCTCCTGCAAAATAACTATCCTATGGACTCATCATTCCGCATCGTAAGAAACAGCTACTTGCATATCATGTTTCTTTTAGTACTGACTTCAATGCTCTGGAGTTGTTCCAGCCATTCCAATATATCAGACAATATTACATACGAAATAAATATACACGACAAAAAACCTCGTGTAGAAGTTGCTTTTAGACAAAAAGAACGTACAATAGGCTTAATGTTTCGGGACAAATTAGACAACGACCACGGTATGCTATTTATCTATCCACAGGAACAAAATTTGTCATTCTGGATGAAAAATACAAGAATCCCTCTTTCTATTGCCTTCATAAATTCCAGCGAAACAATTACACAGATAGAGCCTATGGCTCCATACAGTTTAACAAGCCATACATCAAAGGTTAAAGTGAGGTTTGCCCTTGAAATGGAAGAAGGCTGGTTCAGAAAAAACGGAATTACAGTTGGCAGTAAAGTTGATTTTCCATCTGAAATTAGAAACTTAAAAGTAGAGTAACGAGTTAAGCACATCCTGTCTGTGCGACGGCAGACAGGTGCAACTCTTTCAAACCTGTCCTGACTACCAGCCCGACAAGCTGTCTGACGGGCTGGTAGTCAGGATTCAGCATAGGCCTTAGTTATGATTTTTATTTTGCGAAGCAAAACCAAGAAGTTAGTGACTGAAGGGAGCTAAGTTCTATGAAAGCAATTATATTTGATCTTGATGATACGCTATATGATTGTACCGGCTCGCTGCTTGAAGCATCGCGAAAACGCGCTGCAAGAGCAATGGTTAATGCGGGACTGCCGTGCACGGAAGAAGAAGCATATATATTGCAAAAAGAATTATCAGAAAAGCATGGTCCCTATTGTCCTGTTTTCAATGAAATATCAAATAAATTTAATATGGGCCATGAGCTTGTTCGCTCTGCCCTGAAGGCTTATAACAGCAATGAAGTGACCGATATACAACTCTTTCCGGATGTTGTACCAACTTTAAAAAAACTGGCGCAAGAGAAATACAAACTGTTTTTGCTGACAACAGGAATTTATGAAAGGCAATATAAAAAGATAGAACTGCTTAACCTGGAGCCTTACTTTGATGAAATAATAATTAACGACCAGGAAGTTGGCCTGTTAATGGAGGACAGCTTTGAGGCAATTGTCAGAAAGTATTCATTGTCTCCACAGAATGTCGTTGTCGTTGGAGACCGGGTGAGGGGAGAGCTTCGAATTGCAAAATCCAAGGGAATGGTAACTGTCCAAATGTTACACGGAAGGTTTAAGAATGAAACTGCTTATGACAGTTCAAATAAGCCCGATTACAAGATAAAAAGATTTTTTCAACTGCCGACTTTGCTCAAATTGAAAGATACCGGAAAGACACATGAAAATTTAAAGATATTAGCTATTGGCGGTGGTACCGGACTCCCAATTGCACTTGAAGGATTGAAAACATACAGCGAAAACCTGACGGCAATTGTAACAGTTACAGATTCCGGTAGAAGTTCCGGTGTCATAAGAGAGCAATACGGCATATTACCTCCTGGAGATGTAAGAAACTGTCTGGTTGCACTTTCAGAAACAGAAGAACAGGAAAAGGATTTATACCAGCTTTTTCAATATAGGTTTAATAAAGGTTCGCTTAACGGAATGAGTCTTGGCAATCTATTGATGGCCGCATTAACAGATATAACAGGCAGTTTTGATCAGGCAATAAAAAAGGCAAGTAAAATTCTGACGATCAAAGGAAAAGTCTTGCCTTCCACACTCACAAGTACTCACATTTGTGCAGAATTAAAGGACGGCACGGTCGTAGAAGAAGAGTTAAATGTGCGCGCACCACGAAAAGCGCCTATCGAAAGGGTCTTTCTGAAATCAAATGATGTCGAATGTCTGCCAGAAGCAATCAGTGAAATCGAAAAAGCAGACATAATCGTAATCGGCCCGGGAAGCCTTTACACAAGCGTCATAAGCAACCTTCTTGTAGGAGGCATAAAGGACGCTCTACAGAGGACAAAAGCCGTAAAGATATACCTGTGTAATATTGTTACGCAACCCGGACAAACAGACAATTACACCGCATCGGATCACATTAAAGCAATTATAAAGTATCTTGGAGAGGGGGTACTGGATTATGTGCTTGTAAATAACAATTTTCCACGTGAAGAAATAATCGAAAAATATAGAAAAGGAGATGCTGATATTGTAGCCCTTGATGAAAATTTAGAGAAAAATAATGTAGCAATAGAGGTTACTGATTTAATTGAAAATATTGAACAAAAAAGAGTATTGTGGGAAAAGCAGGACTTAATAAGACATGATCCTGAAAAGCTGGCAGATTCTATATGCAGGGTATATGCACAATAATCACTGTTACGCAATTAACACGTAGTGCGGCATAGCCGCAACCAAGTTTGAAGTGCCTTAAGTTAAAAATTAAAAGATTTGTTTTTTACCACAACTTTAGCTCACTTCAAACTTCCCGACTGAGTCGGGCCTTGAAGCTACTCCGAGGGGCGCCTCGGGCGGCCTGCCCGAACTGATTGGCAGGCGGGTAGGCACTTTTAACTCTTTATGATTATACACGAAAAAAACTTCCTAAAGCTTGTCCTCATGTAAATGGGAAAAAGAAGATTTTATGGTGTAATAGTATATATGTTCAAACTTATGCCTCTCATTTCAGGCCGGATTAAGGCAATCATATTTGATCTGGACGACACTCTATACGATTGCAGTGGAACGCTGGTTTTAAAAAGCAAAAAACTTGCCGCTAAAATCATATCGAAGGCTATTAAATGCTCCGAAACAGAGGCGTTAAAATTACAATTAGAACTTGAAGACCGTCTTGGCCCAAAAGCTGACATCTCCCATGAAATCGCAAATCAATACAACCTTCCCGAAGATTTCTGTGAGGAAATTTCTAATACCATTAATACCCTGGAGGTAAAAGACGCCACTTTATTTCCTGACACAATGGTTTCAATTGACGAATTAAAAAGAATTGGCTATAAGCTCTTCCTTGTTACATTTGGCAATAGAGAGATGCAGGAAAAGAAGATAAAAGCCCTTGGTCTTGAAAGAGTATTTGATAAAATAATCATAACAGATAATCCCCTGGGAAAAGAGAAATGTTTTAGAGAAATTTTAAATAAGTATGATTTAGAGCCGGAACAGGTCCTTTGTGTCGGCGATAAAATTAAAGACGAAATAGAAGTGGGGAAAAAGCTTGGTATGCATACTGCATTAATGAAACACGGCAGGCATTACAATTTCTACAAATCTGAAATCACTGAAAATGCGCCTTATACATTTATTACTAAAATTTCAGATCTGTTGAAGGGTGATGAAAATTAGTAAGGATAGAATGTCTGTCAATTCGAATATTTTCCTAATAAGTGTTCTCAATTATTTAGTATACTTTTAACATTTCTCCATGAAATTATTTCTGTGTTTTGCCTTCTAAAAGAATCTTCTCCGCCGTAAATTATATAGGAATTATCTACCGGTTGATTCAGTGTTTTAAGATATTCCAGGGTTTGAAAGAAAGAAGCATTAATAGTGCTGCTTCTTTTTATTTCCAGTTGGCTCAACGAAACGGCCTTATCAAATATGATATCTACTTCTCTGCCTCTGTTATCACGAAAATAATAGGTATTGTCAGAAATAATATTATTGAAATAATTTTTCCATATCTCACTGACAATGTACGATTCAAAGATAGCACCTATAAGAGGATGATTTTCAAGCTGTTTTGCGTTTTTAATTCCTAACAAATAGCAAACTAACCCCGAGTCTAAAAAATATAATTTCGGGGATTTAATTACCCGTTTATTAAGATTTTTATAATAAGGGTTTAATAATTTAATAATGAAACTTGCTTCAAGAGTTGATAGCCATTTTTTTACCGTTTTATGATCAATTCCACAATCATCAGAGATAGACGAATAATTCACAACCTGGCCGTTTCTTCCTGCGCATATTTTCAAAAAATTCTCAAAGAGAGTTAAGTCCTGAATATTAAGTATTTGGCGGACATCTCTCTCCAGATATGTATTTGTATAAAATGAGTACATTTCGGTAGGATTTAGTTTTTCTTTAAATATTCTGGGATAAAATCCGGAATATAAAACTTGTTCAACTGTATGTTTTTTATTTTTATATATTTCGTTATAACTGAAAGGTAATAATTTTATTATTGCTGTTCTTCCCGCCAGAGACTGGGCTATAGATTCCATTAACTCAAATTGACGACTTCCAGTTAATACGAAAAGGCCATTCTGATTTTTTTCATCAGCAATAGTTTGAATATATGATAAAAGTCCGGGCACTCTTTGAACCTCATCAATAATAACGCCTGAATTATATTTGTTTAAAAATTCATTGGGATCTTCTGCCGCAAAGGTTCTATTTGAAATATCCTCAAGAGAAACATAATCCAGTTTATTGAATAATCTTCTACATAAAGTAGTTTTTCCGGATTGCCTCGGCCCTGTAATAGTTAAAACCGGATACTGCTTAAAAAGCCTTTTTAAATGAGAGGAAACGTCTCTTTTATAAAACATTTAACGCATTATACATGGTTGATCAGGGAATGTCAATCCCAAATACGCCACTTATGTTCATTGCTTTTGATAAGTAATTCGATTATTCCCTGGAGAATAAGTTAAAAAATATCCGTCAGGATTAGACCGTTTTTGTTCTTCAGCTAAAAATACTTCAAAGACGAAATAGAAGCGGGAAAACGTTTGGTATGTCACTGCATTAATGAAACACGGCAGGCATTACAATTTCTACAAATCTGAAATCACTGAAAATGCGCCTTATACATTTATTACTAAAATTTCAGATCTGTTGAAGGGTGATGAAAATTAGTAATAGCGTTGGGCAACTGAGATGTATTCTTCATATAATCAGACCTTCTTGTCTTTATCAACTATCTCGCCAGGCAATGTGCTTACTCCCGGCCAGATTTTCCTTCCGGGATAGATCGTTGTGTTTATGCCGGTATGTACGTCGTCCGCAATTATAGTTCCAAATTTCCTTCTTCCCGTATCAACTATTTTACCCTTCACAACAGATATCACATTCTTGTTATCATGTTTTAAGTTCGCCGTTATTGTTCCGGCGCCTAAATTACTATTCTCTCCAATAACACTGTCTCCGATATAAGAGAGATGCGGGACTTTTGCATTGTCCATAATTACGCTGTTTTTTATCTCTACGGCTTGCCCGATATGACAGCCGTTTCCGATAGAAGTATTTCCTCTTAAATAACAGTTAGGGCCTATGCTGCAGTTTTCACCAATAACAACATTTCCTTTTATATATGTTCCGGGCAAAATCTTTGTTCCTTTTCCTACTTTTAACTTCCCTTTTACGATAACATTCTTTTCTACTTTTCCCTTTATGTCATCTTTTATTTCAGAAACCAAGACACTGTTTGCTTCAATTAAATCCCATGGATATCCCACAGAGAGCCAATGTCCTTTTACCTTTTCACATACAACACTCTCTTTTCTGACTAGCGCATTTATATAGTCAACTATTTCATATTCTCCCCTTTGGCTTTTCCTGAGCTTAAACTCAAACACTGATTCATCAAAAACATATAATCCTGTATTAGCTATGTCTGAAACAAACTTTTTGGGTTTTTCAATAACCTTTTTGACCTCTTTACCTTTTACAACAAAGACACCAAACCTGCCAGGGTCTTCAACCTTACATCCCAGGACAGCATATTTATGCCTTAAACATGCCTTTATGTCTTTCCTGGAAAAAATATCATCACCGCCTATAACTATAAATTTACCCTTAATTAATTTTTCAACATATTTCAGGGCATGTCCTGTGCCCAACTGTCTCTTCTGCTCAGCATACCTTATCTTTAATTTTCCATACTTGTGGCCTATTTCCTCTATTATCATCTCTTTCTTAAAACCAACTATTATGATAACTTCACCAACCAATCCCTGCAAGGCATCCAGATTGTGCTTTATTATCTCTTTATTCATTACCTTGAGTAATGGTTTAGGTTTGGTTAATGTCAACGGCCACGTCCTTGTGCTCTTTCCCGCAGCCATTATTACGGCTTGTATCATATTTTAACCAATCCTGTTTAAAAAATTGAAATTATTGATTAAGTAATTTAAGAATTCAGGCATTGGGGAATACATTCCTGCACGACATTAGGCAGAAATTCCTTAATTCCTCAATGCACAAAAAATTCTATATCCCTATCTCTTTCTTCATAGCTTTTGCAATGTCATTTGCTGTTTTTTGAATCTCTCTCTTGTTCTCGCCTTCAATCATAATTCTGCATAGATTCTGTGTCCCAGAATACCGGACAAGTACTCTTCCTTTTTTCCCCAATTTTGATTCAGCGTCCTTAATATTTTTATTTACTTTCAACTTGTTAATATCTTTCTTCTCCTTTACATCAACATTAACAAGCACCTGTGGCAGTGATTTCATGCACTCTGCCAGTTTACTCAACTTTTTTCCTCTTTCTTTCATAATTCTCAACAATTGTAAAGCTGAGATCATTCCATCTCCTGTCGTTGTATAATTGGAGAATATTATATGTCCGGATTGTTCTCCGCCTAAAACATATCCTTTTTTTCTCATCTCATCAACAACATATCTATCACCAACCTTTGTCTTAACAACTTTTATCCTTTTACTAGCCATAGCAATATCAAAGCCTTTATTAGCCATGATAGTAACAACAACACTGTTTTTTCTAAGAGAGCCCTTTTCTTTCATGTTAATAGCACATATTGCAATTATGTGGTCACCATCAACACTTCTTCCTTTTTCATCACAAACTATAACCCTGTCAGCATCGCCATCTAACGCTATCCCAATATGAGCTTTTTCTTTTTTCACAACTTCCATCATTTTTTCAGGATGCAATGCACCACAATCCAGATTTATGTTCAATCCGTCCGGCCTGTCATTTAACACAACAACTTCTGCTCCCAGCTCACTTAATATATATGGCGCAGTGTTATATGCAGCGCCATTGGCACAGTCCAGTACAACTCTTAATCCTTTCAGACTCATGCTCTCTACAGAAGCCTTTGCAAACTCTATATATCTTCCCTTAGCATCATCAATTCTATGTGCCTTCCCGATCAAATCGCCTTTTATATGTTCGGTATTTATTTTTCCCGATAGAGCATATTTTTCAATCTCATCCTCAACATTATCAGGCAACTTATGTCCATCTTCACTGAAAATTTTTATTCCATTATCTTCTGCAGGATTGTGTGAAGCGCTAAGAACAATACCGGCATCTGCATTTAACGATTTAGTTAGATGTGCAATGGCGGGTGTCGGCATAGGGCCAACAAGTAAAACATCTGCACCCACTGATACAATTCCGGATGCCAGGGCGTTTTCAATCATATAACCACTCAACCGGGTATCTTTTCCTATAACAAATTTAGGTTTTTTCTTTCCGCATTTTTCTTTAAAAACATGGGCAGTCGCTTTTCCTATACTTAATACCATTTCAGGAGTCATTGGAAATATATTCGCTACTCCCCTTATTCCATCTGTTCCAAATAATTTTCCCATTTATATTCGCCTGTTTAAAAGTTAAAGACCCAACCTGGCCAAGCTAGAACCAAAAAGGGGATGGATATCTTAAGCAAAGCTGAGCTTATCTCACGTATGTTCAGGTTCGGCCAGGTTGTAAAATGAAAACCTACGGTTTTCAAACTTTCCCTTATTTAGTACAAAGAGTTGTTACTTTAAAAAAAACTTTTATAATGAACATGCATTTTTGATAATGAGAAAACGAAGTTTATGTTTCCCATAAATTTTTTATAAAAGAACTATATATTATTCCACAGCTTTGTTATTAATTTCCTTTAACACGCCGAAGGTGTGGTAAAACAGTCTAGTCTATAAGGTGACAATTTCCCTGCCCCGACAGATGGCAGGCGGGCGTTCAAAAAAAGCAAGAAATTGTCGGCTTAGAGACTAAAGGCTGGCAAGAGAGTGGTATGGAGGTCAAAGACCGGGTATCGAGAGTGAATAACAGCAAAGAAGAAAAAAGTTTGTTTGATAGGCACTTGTTTATGGCAAGTGCCTATCAAACAGTTACTCAGATTAAAACTACTCACCGCTTAAAAGCGCTTATACAATAGAGTTGCCGCGTAATTATATTTTTGCTTAAAGGTGAGGCCAACAGCAATATTGCCAAGATTCAAACCATATCTTTGAATTTCTTGCCTACCTTAAAGCCTACTGTTCTGCTGGCTTTGATCTTAATTGTTTCTCCGGTTTGGGGGTTTCTTCCAGTTCGGGCTTTCCTTTTCTTTACCAAAAAAGTACCAAACCCTATCAACTGAACGCTTTTATCCTTCTTTACACCCTTGCTGATACCACATAATACAGCATTTACAGCTCTCTCCCCCCCAGCCTTTGATGTTCCCAACTCTTTTGCTACAGCTTCAACTAAGTCCTGCTTATTCATAAAACCCCCTTTCTAAAAAGGAAAAAAACAAAAAAACTATATCGTCAACAACCCCTATTACATTACCATACCAATTATTTTACCTTCAAATACAAGTTTGCCATTTGCTATTCCCTGAGTATCAAAGATAGCTCTTCTGGCTCTTAATTCTGTATTCTTTGCAATAATAAACAGCCTGTCACCAGGGAGTACTTTACCTCGAAACTTAACCTTGTCAATACCGCCAAAGCCAAAAAATTTATCACTTTGCAAAGAACTCTTAAAATAATAGGTACAAAGCTGTGCAGCTGCTTCCACCATCAATACACCAGGGAAAAGCGGGCGACCGGGGATATGCCCACGTACCCAGAACTCATCATCTTTTACGTCCTTAAATCCAATAATTATTTTGTTCTCAGGGTCATATTTAATTATTCCATTTAACTGCTCCATCTCATAACGATGTGGAACCAAGGCTCTGATTCCTTCAATATCTGTCGTTATATTATTTAAATCAATTGTATCTAAATCTACTAAGAATTTTTGAGGCATTGCAAAATACTATTATTAAGACATATCTTTGTCAATAAAAAATTATATTTGGTAAAGGAATAACGACAAGCAGGTTATCGCCTGCGCTGAACCATTGCGAAAATTCTAAAAGATATGGTAGCGGTGCAGGGACTCGAACCCCGGACATACGGATTATGATTCCGCCGCTCTAACCAACTGAGCTACACCGCCACAAAGAAAGGATATCTTGTTAAAGATAACGGATATCAATTATTTCGTATTATATATCCTGTAGACCAAGTCGTCAATTTATAATTGCAACACAGAATAATGGTTGAGGCCAGAAAAACTAAACCACTATGGACTGAAAGTCCATAGGTTTGAATCACGAATGAAATTCGTTTAAAACTACAAATCACAAGCGCCAATTCCCAATTTTCAAAATTACAAACCACCGTGCTTTCCCGAAATACATCTGGTTTTGGTCATTGTCTTTTGAATTTTGGAATTTATTTGGTTTTTGGGATTTGTTGTTTGGAATTTTATATCCCAAAAAGTTTATAGAAACTGAAAGTCTTGCATTGAAAATGCATAGTTTTAACTAACGTGTGAGACCAATAAACCCTGCCTCTAAGTTGAGGCTGTCTGGGAGACGAATGTACTATCTTTTCATCTTCTCTACTTCCTTTTTAATCTTATCAACCCTTGGACCAAAAACACTTCTGCCATATTGTTCCAACAATTTATCATACTTATAACTCCTTGTCGTAATCAGCCCCAGGCCTTCACCCTGTACCCCGTATTCGTATACCATAATTACCTCCTGCCGCGTATCAACCAGGTAAAAAGATTCCCTATTTGCCTGCTGGTTACCTACCACTGCAAATACGTGCCTTGCACTGCCATCACCCTGGGCAATGACATAATTTGGAGAAGTCTTAATTAATACTAGCACGAGCAACACTATAACCACTCCAAGCAGAACTGTGTTTAATCCGTATTTCTTAAGCATTTTCACGACCTCCGGAATTAACGTTTATATATTTCAGATTTTTATCTTCCATACGTTGGGAATCTGACTTCTACTTCTCTCTTCTCCTTTGCAAAGGCACGAGCCTCTTCCTCTTCTCTAATCAGGATAGTTGGCTTTATGAGAATAATCAGATTACCTGCGGTGGTAATATCCCTATGTATCCTGATGTTTAAATTTCCATTAACATTAATGATAAATGAAGATAACTCCTCTAAATTGTCTATTGCAAAGTCAAGGAACTCTTCATCTTCAATTTCATCACTTAATATTTCCTGCATTTTGAGGCGAGTATCACAATCCATATCCTCTATATCAATACTTTCCATACATTCAACTAATTTCTCTATACAATCCAGTGAGATTTGATGGAAGTATGGTTTTACTTTAGGCTTGAGCCAGTCGGGATTGGCTATCATTTTTTTACTTGATTTTGATGGTTACCGGAGTATTATAAACTCTAATATTTCTACAATACAATCTACAAGATTTCATATCACACAGATATATACCATCAGATGATGGATAATGCTTTTCACGAATAAGTTTATTTTTTACATAGTAATATTCGTCACCTCAAAAAGCGGAAAGCAAGAATTGACTCTTTATATGGTGCTATCAGTTCTAATGAGATCAGATCGCTCTCTGATTTGCCAGATGACTACCGCCAAGTAAAAGGAGTTGGCACAGTTGTCCAAAAAACCTAACAAGTCAGTGCACTGGACTGCGAGCAGCGAACTCACATTTCTAAAACTTACCGCAATCAGAGTTTTCTGTATTGCAATGTTTATTTTTTTTGTTTTGCTCGCAACTAGTGACTTCTATCATTAGGTTTCTCTTAAAATAAGCTTAACTTTCTATATACATTCTGTCTTGACATTGGGGAGGAAAGGGACTTTTATGAATATATGGGATTATGATAAATTGTTATTGTTTATCGCTTTTGTAATACCGGGTTTTATTAGCATGAAGTCATATGAACTTATTTTTCCCGATATACAAAAGGATTCTTCAAAGCGACTAATTGATGCTATTACCTATAGTTCTATTAATTATGCTTTGCTTTTGTGGTGCATCATCTTAGTAGAAAACAGCGAATATTTTAAAATACATAATATTCTACATGCCTTATTTTATTCTTTTGTTTTGTTTGTGGCACCAGTGATATGGACTTGTATATGGGGGAAATTAAGAGTCAGTCAGATATTCCAAAAGAATGTTCCTCACCCAACCCAAAAACCATGGGATCATGTTTTTTCACAGCGTAAGTCTTATTGGATAAAAGTAACACTTAGAGATGGAAAAAAAATTGGAGGACTATTCTCAAGCAAATCTTTCGCTTCGAGTGCACCGGCGGAAGAACAAATCTATTTAGAACAAAGTTGGATTATTAACGAGAAAGGAGGGTTTGAAAGGGTTAAAAATAAAAGTGCTGGTGTCATGGTTATGTCTAGTGATATTTCTTATTTGGAGTTTATC
>JACZYU010000013.1 GCA_022570935.1 Planctomycetota bacterium
CCACGTAATACAAATAAACCATAAAAAAATATCGCTTTCACCTCTGAAAGCAATGTTTTTCTTGCCTATGGCTGTTTTACAATAACAGACGGTGCATAAGTTTTTTATATTTCATGAGGTCGCCCTGGGGGGTCGGGCCACGCTAACTATTTGAAAAGATTGAACTTTAGCCCTCAAGTATGGCGTTTTTAGCCCAATAACGACTTTTCTAGGGGCAAAAAGAACGATATTAACGGACCACACATGGCAAGAGCAAAAAGACATTATATTCCTGGGCAGATATGGCATATCACTCATCGATGTCACAAAAGGGAATTCCTCCTTAAATTGGCAAAGGATCGACGACGTTGGCTTCAGTGGCTATATCAGGCAAGGAAGAGATATGAATTGACAATTTTAAACTACACGGTCACATCAAATCACATACACATGTTGGTAATGGATGATAATTTGCGTGATGTAATACCAAAGTCAATGCAATTGGTTGCTGGTAGGAGTGGCCAAGAATATAATCAAAGAAAAAAACGAAAAGGTGCATTTTGGGAAGATCGATATCATGCGACCGCCATTGAGACAGATCAACATTTTCTGCGATGCCTTGTTTATATTGACCTGAATATGGTGCGTGCAGGAGTTGTTAATCACCCCTCAGAATGGACTTTTGGAGGATACCATGAAATCCAAAAACCCCGGAGAAAGTGTGTACTCATTGCATATCAAAAACTGGCCGAATTATCAGGTTTTGATAACTATGATAGATTTAGAGACTCTCATAAAGAATGGGTTGAAGAACTGCTGAAAGATGGTATAAATTCTCGGCAGAGCGAGTGGACTGAAAGCATAGCGGTGGGAAGTGAATCTTTTATTGAAGAGATAAAAGAAAAACTTAATGTCCGGGCCAAAGGAAGGAAAGCTATTGGGGCAGGGACAGCCTTTCAGCTAAGAGAGCCTGTTAGTCGCTATAACGCCGTTTTGGGCATCAAAAAGGAGGATATTGGCCACGAAAACACCTATTCTTGGGACATTAACTCAGTGTTTTCAAGGGGATAGCATGGCCCGACCCCAGAGTGCAACCCCAGAGTGCAGCATTTTCCTATTTTGTTATACCGTAAAGGAGATTCGGAAATCCTAAACTTTAAAGAAAGCATGCAATTTTTTCATGATCCTTACCTCTTTAAGCAGAACTTGGAATGTGCATTTAAGGAGGATGTTGCGTCAGGAAAAGAGCATGAAATAATGAATAGGCTTTTTGGATTTTGGGAGGCGATGAAGCATAGTGCTCAAGATTTAGGTATCGAAGATAGAGATGACATTTGGAAGACATTAAAAAATAGATACCACTCTAAGCTAATAGCGGTTTTGGAAAATAAGGACATTGACGAAGCTGTAGGATATTTTCTAAACATTTGCAAGACAAAAGCAGTAAGGGGTTTTATGAACCATTGTCTATACGATGAATTAATAAACAATAAACAAAAAAGAGATTTTGAGGCAATGCAAACGTTGGATATACTTTGCAGGTTGGCAGAAGCGCTTGGTGTATTGCCACTAGAGTGTCCAGAGAATGGGCATTGGGGGCAGAACATAAACGTAGATATTCCAAAAACCATTACTGATCTAGAGAATGTTATAGGTTATGAGATATCGTCTCCACGGGCAGGTGGTGGTACTTTTGGATTATCAACACAAAGGGGTATATTAAGTAGAAAGGATATTGTTGCAATTTACCAGACGCATCGTTTGGCTGAAATCTTAAATGATGATTTGACTTTGCCTATAGCAGAAATTGGTGGAGGCGCAGGGGTATTAATGTTTCATCTCTACAGAAAAGGATTCCGAAATCTAAGACTTTACGATTTGGCACAGGTTGCTGTTATTCAAGGATATTATTTGATTAAAAGTCTTCCCAATACAAAAATAAGCCTATTTGGAGAAAAAGAAATTTCAGAGAGCGATATTGCAGTACTTCCGTATTGGGAGTTTAGCAATTCTAGGAATAACTCCTATAGATTAGTATTAAATTCGGATTCATTTCCGGAAATAGAGAGAGTGCTTGTTGTGCAATACTTGGAAGATATTAAAAGGGTCAGTGATTTGTTTCTTAGCTTTAATCAAGAAGGCTCGGGGCCTATGTGGGAAAAGGAACACGGTGTTCAAAACGTAGTCAAGGATTTGATTCAAGGTGTTGGTGGATTCAGAAGAAAATATCGGATTCTTTTCTGGATGAGAAGAGGTTACGTGGAGGAACTGTATGAATCAGTAACTAATGTGCCGGTTAAAGAGCCGTAATCTTTTGACACGTATTATGCATACATAGTTTAGGCGATAATAGGGACTGTTTGTTTGATTTATGAGAGTATGAAAGCTGAAATTTTGCTATGCCGTGAATTGCCTGGGTAACTGTACCAAGTATACTATACATCACGTCTTCCCCGCCAAAAGACTTGTCGGGCAAGCTGGCTAGGTAGCTTGAACCTAAACGTTTCGGTTCAATCTAAAAGATTGAACCAGCAATAGTCGCGTCTTGCCGCATTATACAAATGTGCTGAGAAATTTGCTTGCGTTGATAATCCGGATGTTTCCATTCCATCTATTCTTCATCATCTGTCTGTGTCAAAATCATTGTGGCATCTGCAATGTCAGTTTTCTCCATAATTATTATGCAGCCAAGGGGGAGATTTTTCTCTTTTCTTCTTAATATCCCGGTTATTGGGTTGAAAACCCACTGTTTATAGTGGTATTATGTGTTTTATGTTTAGGCTGGTATCTAAACGAGAAGTCCGTAAATCGTTAGAAAGATTGCGAAAGAAGATTTGCTTTTACAAAAAGGCGATGAAATTTCTTGAATCGCCCTTGAAAAAGGTGACCATTAAGAATGACAGAATTTAATAAAGTAAACACAAAAAATGGTTCTATATATTACAAGATTAGATTAGCGGTACAAATACTTGTTTTTGTTGTATTCATTTGTCTGTTAATATATGCAGACCCCATTGCCGAAAAGGATGGGATGGTGGATATCTTCCTTCGCATGAGTCCGCTTTCTGCAATTGGCGCAATGGTAGCCGCAAAGGAATTTATTGTAAGCTATTGGCCGGCTATTATTGTACTGGCGGCATCTCTGTTTTTGGGTCGTTTCTTCTGCGGTTGGATATGTCCTCTCGGGACAACACTTGATATTACAGATCATTTACTGAAGAAACAAAGAAATAGGGTTTCATATAAGATTTATGATGCCAAAAGGCTGAAATATTATATACTGGCCTTTCTCCTCCTAAGCCTGTTTATAGGCCACCAGATGGTTGGTTGGTTTGATCCAATCAGTATTGTCACAAATGCATATACAATTGTTATCCATCCTTATCTCGTTTCTCTAATCAACTCACTCTTTAACTTCCTTCATAAATTCTACCTGATAAGTCTTGTAAGTGATACTGTCCATGCTTTTTTAAAGGAAGCATTGTTTGCATTACATGCGCCGTTTTTCAGAGGGCATTTTATTTTCCTGATAGTATTTTCTGCAATTATATTCTTAGGTTTGTTTTATAAGAGATATTGGTGCAGGAATCTGTGTCCATTAGGAGCGTTGTTTTCTCTGTTTTCAGATTGGTCTCTTTTCAAGCGTGTCGTAGGGCAGAACGTTTGTGATGGGTGTGATAAATGTACAGTAGATTGCAAGATGGGGGCTATTGATGATACAGGAAAGAAAACACAGGAAGGTGAGTGCATTTTATGCATGAAGTGCCAGGATATATGTCCTACAGGAGCAGTCAGGTTTACGTTTAAACAGCCCTCAGAGCAGGAAGTCCCTGTAAATTTGACAAAGAGAGGTTTTATAACGGCGTGCATTTCCAGTGTAGCAGCAGTGCCTCTTCTATCACTGAACTTTCAGAAGAAGAAGAGTAATGGTGATCTTGGAATTATACGTCCTCCCGGTTCACTCCCTGAAGATAAATTCCGGGCTAAGTGCATAAGATGCGGCGAGTGTATGAGAGTGTGTAAAACAAATGGCCTGCATCCTACAATTTTAGAGGCAGATTTGAGTGGAATGTGGACCCCACAGCTGATCCCGCGGATTGGATATTGTGCCCATGATTGCGTACTGTGTACAAGGGTTTGCCCTTCAGGGGCAATTACCAGGCTTTCTAAAGAGAAGAAGAAACGGCTGGCAATAGGAAAGGCCAGGATAGACAGGAACAGGTGCATTCCGTGGGTAGGCTATGCACGATTGCCGGATTTGGACAAGAATTGGGAGGATGTCAGTTGCGGCGTATGTGAAGAGGTTTGTCCTGTCCCGACAAAAGCAATTCATTTTAATACATATGTTCATGGTAATGGTAAAGAGATAAGAAGGGTTTATGTAAGAGAAGAAGCATGTATAGGATGTGGTTTCTGTGAAAAGGTTTGTCCCGTAAATGGACGTTCTGCGATAGTTGTCGAAGGGATACAGCCCCAGGTAATGACAAGCGAAATTGGCATGTTGAGAAATGGCCTCTTTCCTGTATCTGTTGAAGATTGGAAGAGAAAAGGAACGCCGACTGTGTATGCCGGTAAAGATAAGCTTTTTGAATACATCAATGGCGGTGCAGAGGTTTATTTGTCTTATTCATTTATTCAGGTGTCAAAAGCTGTGTATGTTAAGAAGGATACTGATAATTCTGTTAAGGTGGACATCTGGGAATTTGGCAGTTCTGATGATGCCTACGGTATATTTGCAAAGGATAAAGCAGGGCAAGGCGTGAATATTGGAAACGAAGCCTCGTTATATGAAAATTATCTGTGGGTATGGAAAGGTAAGTATTTCATGAGTATTGAGCCCTATAGAGGGAATGTCAGCCCTGATGATATTACTTTTATTGGTACCGCCATTGTAGACAACATACCTGCCGGTAAGGTTCGTTTGCCGGCTATTCTAATGTATTTACCTGAGGATGGATATATTCAGGGAAGCTCAAGATACTTTCACCAAAAGATAATCCTTGATAATATTTACATTTCAGACAGGTTTATTGATAGAAATGTATTAAATCTCAGCGAGCAGACAGATGCAGTAGTTGCTGATTATAAATCAGATAAAAGCAGTTTGCCTTTCAAATTATTGATAGTCAAATATCCTGAAAAGTCAGTTGCAGAGGAATCTTTTAAGAATTTCATTGAGTTAAGGAAATCATGGGGTGAAGACAGTGTTAAAACTGACGGATTGTATACATTTGAAGATTTGAAAGGTAAGTATAGCAGCATATCCTGTGTAAATAGTTTCTTAGTTATTACGTTCCTTGTAGAAACGAGAAAAGCCTCGGAATCATATGTTAATGCTGTTATTTCAAAGGTTAAGGCGAATCAGGGCTAAGTTTTTTATTGGCAATTTGTATACCTTTGTGATATATTATTTGTTTCTTAAAAGGAGATGGAGATGGGTATAGAAAAAGGGCTGAAAAAAGAGATAATTGAAGGTAATAAAGTGCACGATACCGATACAGGCTCGCCGGAAGTACAAGTTGCTTTGTTGACAGAACGGATAAAGCATCTGAGTGATCATCTTAAAGAACACAAAAAAGATCATACTTCGAGGCGCGGTTTACTTATGATGGTTGGTAAAAGGGCTAGGTTACTGAAATATCTTAACGGAAGAAATGAAGAAGGTTATAAGAGCCTGATAAAGAAGTTGGGCATACGTCGTTAAATTGGTTGGTGAAAGGATCTGAAAGTGAAATGTAAAGTTGAAGAAACTGTTGGCGGGGAAACCCTGAGTATTGAAACCGGTGAAGTTGCTAAGCAGGCGGATGGCGCTGTTATAGTTCGTTATGGGGATACGGTTGTGTTGGTTACGGCAGTATGTGGAGAACCGAAAGGCGGTGATTTTCTCCCAATGACGGTTGACTATAGAGAAAAAACTTACTCCGTTGGAAGATTTCCTGGTGGGTTTTTTAAGCGTGAAAGCAGACCCACCAACAAGGAAATATTGACAATGAGGATGACTGACAGGCCAATGCGTCCTCTTTTTCCGAAAGGATATTCAAATGAAATCCAGATAATGTCGGCAGTGTTATCTGCAGATAAAGAAACCGATCCTGACGTTATTTCCATGGTAGGAGCTTCTGCGGCTGTAGCCATATCCAGTATACCATTTAACGGTCCTACGGGCTCGGTGCGGGTAGGTCTTATAAATGATGAATTTGTAATCAATCCAAAGAATTCAGAACTTGAATCCAGTCTGATGAATCTGGTTATTTCCGGGACGGAAGATGCCGTAATGATGGTAGAAGCTTCCGGGAAGGAAGTTTCTGAGGACAAATTTGTTGATGCTATAATGTTTGGTTTTGAAGAAGTCAAAAAGATAGTACAAATGCAGAAAGAGTTGGTTGCAAAGTGCGGGAAGGAAAAACAGGAGCATGAGGAGCCTACAGTAGATACTGCGCTTTTAGATGAAATAAAGGCAAAGGTATATGAAGATATTAAGGTGCAATCCGTAGTCAATGGAAAGTTTGCTCGTAAAAAGGCGTTAAAAGAAGTACGCAATAAATTAATTGAAGAATATTGTACTGATGCAGATGATGAAGATAGAGAGAGCAAGGTTAAGTCACTCTTTGGTCTGCTCGTAGACGAAGCAGTACAGGAACAGATTATTAAAGAGAGCAAAAGAATGGATGGTAGAGGCCTCAAAGACATCAGGCCGATTACGTGTGAGGTCAGCTTCCTGCCGCGAACACACGGTTCTGCTCTGTTTACGAGGGGAGAAACACAGGCGCTTGTAGTATCTACGTTGGGGACGTCAATTGATGAACAGCGTGTAGATGGCTTGGTGGAAGGATATACCAAGAAGTTTATGCTCGATTACAATTTTCCATCTT
This sequence comes from Planctomycetota bacterium, assembly GCA_022570935.1. Taxonomy (GTDB): domain Bacteria; phylum Planctomycetota; class Brocadiia; order Brocadiales; family Scalinduaceae; genus Scalindua. Next base: position 6,852 of record JACZYU010000013.1, read on the forward strand.
TTTGCGTAGGCGAAACGAAACCAATTCGAGGGCCGGGCAGAAGGGAAATAGGCCATGGAGCCTTGGCTGAAAAGGCCCTGGAGCCAATGGTGCCGGCGTACGAAGACTTTCCTTATACTATACGGATAGTATCCGACATTCTCGAATCAAACGGGTCATCTTCAATGGCTTCCGTATGTGGCGGTACGCTCTGTATGATGGATGCAGGGATCCCGATGAAGCGGCCGGTTGCCGGTATAGCGATGGGATTGATAAAAGAAGGTGATGAAGTTCGAATTCTGTCTGATATATTGGGAGATGAGGATCATTTGGGGGTTATGGATTTTAAAGTAGCCGGGACTGAAGATGGCATCACCGCTCTTCAGATGGACCTTAAGACATCAGGTATAAGTGAGCAAATTATGAGAGAAGCGCTTGTTCAGGCGAAAGAAGGTAGAATGCATATTTTGAAGGAAATGCGGACTGCTATTGAGAAACCTCGCAGCGAAATCTCAATTCATGCTCCAAAACTAGTTAAGATTAAAATAAATCCTGAGAAGATTGGTTTGGTTATTGGCCCTGGTGGCAAGAATATCAAGAAAATACAAGAGGAATCAGGATCACGAGTGGAAATAGAAGATGATGGAACCATTATAATTTCAGCTCCTACTCTGGAATCAGTAGAAATTGCGAAGACTTATATCAGAGGGCTCACAGACGATGCGGAAATAGGAAAAATATATAATGGTAAAATCGTTTCAGTTAAGGAATATGGTGTTTTTGTTGAGATAATGCCGGGAAAAGAAGGCTTGGTACATATTTCTGAACTTTCTAATGATTATATCGAGAAAGTAGAAGATGCGGTAAAAATGGGTGACGAAATTAAGGTAAAATTGATAGGAATAGATGATCAAAAAAGACTAAAACTGAGTAGAAAGGCTGCCTTAAAAGAAGAAAGTGCTGTTCAAACTACAACTAGTACATAATAGTTAAAAAATATTACGACTTGTTATTTATTAAAACATTAAAATATTCTTTATAGGAGGTAAAGTAAAAGAAAGAATGTATGAAAGGGTTTTAAGCAAGTCATTGTTTTTTATATTTGTAAATGTACTATGAAAAATGAGGAGTAGAAATGGCAATGAAAGGTACTGTAAAGTGGTTTGATGTAAAAAAAGGCTTTGGTTTTATTCAACAGGAAGACGGTAGCGATGTATTTGTTCACTATTCAAATATCTCGGGAAATGGTTTCAAAGTTTTAGAAGATGGCGAGAGTGTAGAATTTGAAGTTGTAGAGGGTAATAAGGGGTTACAGGCTCAAAATGTTGTGAAAGCTGAAGAAGCGCAAGCATAAATCTTTGTTTGTTTATTTAAACCAAAGCCGGGAAAGGATTCTTATTTACTTTCCTGGCTTATTTTTTTTAAGTATTTATTAAAAGTCTGAAACGGATGACAAAGAATAATATAGATTCTGATGAATTAGATTCTCTAAATACGCTGGCTGCCGGATTAGTACATGAAATAAAGAATCCTTTGAATGCCATAAGCATAAATTTGCAATTACTAAATGAAGATTTGGAAAATAGTAATATAGAGAAAGACTCAAAAATGCCGAGAAGAGTCAGGTTGCTGCAAAAAGAAGTTAGTAGGCTGGATAGTATACTTAGTGATTTCCTGCGATTTGCGAAGAGACATGAGCTTCATTTAGAGTCGTGTGATATTAATGAAGTTATAGATAGTGTGCTCGATTTTATAAGTCCTGAAGCCATGCAGAATTCTATTAGAATACTAAAAAGCTATGATACAAAATTGCCAAAATGTAATCTGGATAGTAACGTAATGAAGCAGGCTTTATTAAATGTGATACTTAATGCTCAACAGGCAATGCCGGACGGCGGAGAACTTATAGTGAGAACCTATGGAAACAGTGAAAACATTTTTATAGATATTACTGATACTGGAGTTGGTATTCACAGAGATAAAATTGATAAAATATTTCAGGTTTACTATTCAACAAAGAAGAACGGTACCGGTCTTGGGCTGCCTGCTGCCAAGAGAATCATTGAGGAAAATAAAGGTACAATCAGTATACGTAGTGAAGACGGCAAAGGGAGTAGTTTCTTAATAAAGTTGCCGGTAAATAGTAAACATCATGAAGAGTAATATAACTATGGATGCAAACATATTAATAATCGATGATGAAAAAGGTCAGGCCGAAGCGATAGCAGAAAGCTTGAGAAACGTTGGATATACATGTTCAACGGCCGAGAGTGGTAATAAAGTAGTCGATATAATTAGAAGAGACAGGATAGACGTGGTGGTTACGGATTTGGTAATGCATGATATGGACGGGATGAAAATTTTAAAGGAAATAAAAGAGAAATCACCGGACACAGAAGTTATCCTGATAACCGGTCACGGTACAGTTGAAACCGCAGTTATTTCAATGCAAAAGGGGGCGGCAACGTATCTTTTAAAACCGGTAAACATAAATCTTTTAAGGGCTGCAGTTGCGAAAGTTGTCGAGAAACAGGATATAGTGAGAAGTAACATAGAATTGCATAAACAACTCGAAGAAAAATTTGGTTTTGCCGGTATTATAGGTAATAGCCAGCCAATGCATAGAATATTTAATATACTTAAGCAGATTGCTTCAACCACTGCGACCGTCCTGGTAATGGGTGAAAGTGGTACAGGAAAAGAATTAATAGCCAGGGCAATTCATTACAATGGGCCGCGTAAGAATAATCCTTTTGTAGAATTAAACTCTGCTGCAATTTCAGAAACTTTACTTGAAAGCGAGTTGTTTGGACACGAGAAAGGTGCATTTACAGGGGCTTTATATCAAAGAAAAGGGAAATTTGAATATGCAAATAATGGTACTTTATTTCTGGATGAAATAGGAGACATGCCACTTACCACTCAGGCAAAACTTTTGAGATTGATAGAGGACGGAAAGATTGTCCGTATCGGCAGCAATGAACCTGTGAAAATAGACGTAAGGATAATTGCTGCTACAAATAAAGATTTAGGAGCGCTGGTCGAAGAGGGTAAATTTAGAGAAGATTTATACTTCAGGTTTAATGTTATATGCCTGAGACTGCCACCCTTACGAGAGCGGTTGGAGGATATTTTCCTGTTAATGGATACGTTTATTAAGGAATTATCTAAAAAGAATAGTAAGAAGATTAAAGATATAACTCCGGAAGCGAGGAAGATTCTGTTCCGGTATAGTTGGCCTGGAAACGTCAGAGAACTTAAAAATTGTATTGAAAGTATGATCGTTTTTGATCAAAATGGAGTACTTGATATAGATGATATTCCCGAGCATATATATAAGAGTAATAGGACAGCTTTGACCGGGCCTGTTTTTCCTGTTGGGATAACATTAGAGGAAATGGAAAAGGAATTAATGAGGAACACATTGGCATATGTGGGTGGGAATAGAGGAGAGACCGCAAGGATACTGGGAATTGGAGAAAGGACTCTTTACAGAAAACTGGAAAAGTACAACTTGAAATAAGGAAGATAATAATGGCCGAAATTAGATTATGTGGTAAGTGTAAAAAAAGTATTCCCCATAAGGATTTAGAAGCGGGGTTAACTACAGAGCGTTATGGACAATTAATTTGTCAGGAGTGTTCAGAGGCCTTTAGTAAGAAGAAAGAAAAGGGGGGGGCGGATGAATTACAGTTTCTCTTTGAGTCGATTCTGAAAGAAGTTAAGAATATTGCAAGAGTGCTAACGTATGAGTCAGGTTCATGGCTGAATATAGTTGGTGCTGTGGCGCAGTGTTTTGTTTTTGGTGCAATAGTATTTGCTTATACTAATAAGAGTGGAGATGTGCATTCTGCTTTACTCCTTGCTATTCTTTTTCAGCTTATGGCACTCACTTTTTTTGTGATTAAAAAATAGTCTTTGTTTGGCAGTTCATTGCAGGATACTTGAAAATTGGGAATTGGTGCTTATTTGTAATTTGGTGCTTGTGATTTGTAGTTTTAAACGAGTTTCATTCGTGATTCAAACCTATGGACTTTCAGTCCATAGTGGTTTAGTTTGGTTACACATTTCATATCCTCATATATTCAAACAATGTTACAGTCGGATGAACTTGACAATCTTATTCCTTTATGTTAATTTTAGGAACGCTTCGGTTTCTTAATTTTACTATAAAATAATAGGTAAAAACCATGCGATATCAAGTGGCAATAAGATACGGTATTTTAAGGAACGTCGAAAATGCTTTTACTCAAATTTCGGATCTGAGGAAAGGTGATAAGGTTGTTATGCGTTCTTCACGTGGTGTAGAATTTGGTGTGGCTCTTTCACCACCACAGGAGTTGGATGATGACGCAGTTGTTTCGAATATGGGAGAGGTGCTGCATAAGATTACAGAAGAAGAAGAGAAGAAGCAGAAAGAGATTGAAGAAGAAACAATCCCATCAGAATATAATTTCTGTCAGGAAAGAATAAAAGAACACAAGCTGCCAATGAAGCTTGCCAGTGTTGAACACCTTTTTGGGAGTAAGAAGATAATATTTTACTTCCTGGCTAAAGGGAGGATTGATTTTAGAGAACTGGTTAAGGATTTAGCCAAGATGTACAAGTCCAGGATTGAGATGAAGCAAATCGGTGTTCGAGACGAAGCTAAATTGTTAGCAGAATATGAACATTGTGGCAGGGAGCTTTGTTGTAGAACGTTCTTGAGGAATTTAGAGCCGGTTACCATGAAGATGGCTAAGAATCAGAAAGCAACGCTTGATCCGTCAAAAATATCAGGTAGATGCGGCAGGCTGATGTGCTGCTTGAGATATGAAGATGAAGCGTATGAAGAAATGAAACACACGCTTCCGAAGAAAGGGACATTAATAGTTACCACCAAGGGTGTTGGTGAGGTGGTGGACTATGATATCTTGCAGCAAAAAGTAACTATGGAAACAAAAGACAAAAAGTTGGTTGTCGTAACAAAAAAGGAGATTTTAGAACAAGTAAGTGGCGCACGAACAGGTATGGCAAAGGGATGTGGATCTGCCTGTGATCATGGATAAGGGAATGACGGTAGATAAAAAAAGTTTTTATGTTACTACGCCAATTTATTATGTAAATGATGTTCCGCATATAGGGCATTCATACACGACAATAGCGGCTGACACTTTAGCAAGATATAAGAGGATGAGAGGTTATGATGTCTTCTTTTTGACCGGAACGGATGAACATGGCCAGAAAATAGAAAAAGCCGCTCAAACTAATAATGAAAAACCTATTGAACTGGCAGATAGGATGGTCGAAACATTTAAAGGCTTATGGAAGGTCCTTGATATCTCTAATGACGACTTTATTAGAACAACAGAGGATCGTCATGTAAAACAAATAGAAAATGTTTTTGAGAAAATGTATGAGAATGGGGATATCTATTTAGGAGAGTATGAAGGTTGGTATTGTATTCCCTGTGAAAGTTTCTGGACGTCATCGCAGCTGTCTTCAGGTAATTGTCCTGAATGTGGACGTTCTGTTGAAAAAATAAAAGAAGAAAATTATTTCTTTAGATTATCGAAATATCAGGATTTACTTTTAGAATATTTCGAAAAACACCCGGATTTCATCAAGCCGGAATCCAGAAGAAACGAACTGCACAGAAGGATAGTTGGGGGTATAGATGATATTAGTGTAAGCAGGGCAACGGTTGAATGGGGCGTCCGTGTGCCTATGAATAAGAAACATACTATTTATGTGTGGGTTGATGCCCTTTTTAATTATATAACGGCTTTGGGATATTATGAAGACTCTGAGAAGCTGAAGAGATATTGGCCAGCCAATGTGCATTTAATCGGGAAAGAGATTTTATGGTTTCATGGTGTTGTGTGGCCGGCAATGTTGATGTCGTTGGGGATAGAAGTGCCTTGTCAAATATATGCTCATGGCTGGTGGACATTGGAAGGGCAAAAGATATCAAAATCTCTGGGTAATGCAATAGATCCTGTTAAGATAACGGAGACTTATGGTATAGACACTTATAGGTATTTTTTGCTTAGAGAAGTGCCATTTGGACTGGATGGTAATTTTTCCTACGATGCCCTGGTAAACAGAATAAATTGTGACTTGGGAAACGATCTGGGAAATCTCCTGCATAGAACATTGACTATGGTGGAAAAATATTCTGACGGTATAGTGCCGGAAGCCGAGAGTTTATCGATGGAAGGTAAGGAATTAGTTGATGGATCTGAGAAACTTAATGAAGAGGTTGAACTTGCGATGAGTGATCTGCAATTCAGTAAGGCGTTGGAAGCGATTTGGGACTACATTGGACTGGTTAATAAATATGTAGAGATCTCGAAGCCCTGGGTATTGGCGAAAGAATCGAGTATGAAAAATAAGCTTAATGAAGTCTTGTATAATCTTGTCGAATCTATTAGAATAATCTCGTTGTTTATTTTACCAATTATGCCAAATATTGCTGCTGAGATACAAAAGCAGTTGGGATTGTCTTCAGATGGCAAGTCTATTAATAACAGAATCATATGGGGTGGAACCCGGCCTGGAACTAAGGTATGTAAAGGGCAGCCGGTTTTTCCAAGGGTAGAATATTCCAAGGCAAGTTAGCAGGCAATAATTGGAAAGAATTTTGATTAATCAATTAGTTTAGATTAAATAAGTGGGAAAAAAAACTGCACAAAATACATGGAAAAAGCTTCAAAGGATAATTGAGAAAGATAGCCGTTATTCGGTTCAGTCATACCAATTTATTTTTGAAGCCCTTGACTTTACTGCTTCTAAACTTGGGAAAAAATATAATAGCTCAAAGGAGGAAGAGCGTCATGTTAGTGGACAGGAACTCTCGGGAGGGGTTAAACAATATGCCATGATGAAGTTTGGTTTTATGACAAGGACAGTCTTTGAGCTGTGGGGTATAACTAACAGTGGAGATTTTGGAGAAATAGTCTTTAATCTGGTAGAGAGCGGATTAATGGGTAAAACGGAATCAGATTCAGTAGATGATTTTAAGGACCTTTATGATTTTCAAACAGAATTCGAAGATAAATTCAAATTTGAAGGTGATTTTGATTTTTCTTATTCCTGGAATCTTTATGGAAGAAAGGAATAAAGTATTAAATCATGTTATGCTTCCAACCGGGCCAAGCCAGAACCAAAAAGGGGATGGATATCTTATGTAAAGTTGAGCTTACCTCGCGTATGTTCCGGTTCCGGCCAGGTTGTAAAATGAAAACCTACGGTTTTCAAACTTTCCCTTATAAGTTAGTATAAAGAATAGCTAAATTATAAAGTTGTTTGATTTTGGATCAACCGGGTTGTTACTTAAAAAAGATAAAAAAGACTTTTATAATGAATAGGTATTTTTGATAATGAGAAAATGAAGTTTATGTTTCTCATGATTTTTTATAAAAGCCCTGTTTATTATTCCACAGCCCTGCCTACCGGCAGGCAGGTTTGCTATTAAATTTTTTCTTTAACACTCCGAAGGCTTCGGCGTGAACTCAACCGAACGGTGTGGTAAAACAGTCTATAAGGTGACAATTTCCCTGCCCGACAGATGGCAGGCAGGGAAATTGTCACCTTATAGACTAACGCAACGAAAACCAACATTGTTGTCTTTGCCGCTTGGCACACTACAGCTTCGATAAGCACAGCTTAAAATGGTTACGTGATTTATCCATGACCCTCCACGAACCACACGATATTTCTCCTCAGTAAACCATTCCTGGCACCACTCCCAGACATTTCCTGACATATCATAACAACCGTAAGGGCTAACTGCAGATTGATGTGTTCCTACATTAGTGGGAGCGCCTTTAGTAATGTCTAAATCAAAAACAACGAGACTTTGAACCGGTTTTGCATTTCCCCACGGATATTCTCTTCCGTCTGTACCTCTAGAGGCTTTTTCCCATTCTTTTTCTTCCGGTAGTCTTTTTCCTGCCCAATTTGTATAAGCAATTGCATCATCCCAGCTCACACCGACTACAGGTTGATTTGCGTTGTTAAATCTTTTCTCTTTCCAGAAAGCAGGTTCATCATAGTTTGTTTCTTCCATAAACCTTTTGTATTGATTATTTGTTATTGGATACTTATCAATGTAAAATGCGTCTACTTTCACAGTATCCTTTTCAACTCCCATTAAGAAAGTTCCTTCAGGAACATACAACATCACCGATCCGTCTTTTTCATTAGTGATTTCTTTTTTTTCGGTTAGATTGTCCATTTCTTCAACATCTATTGATGCCCTATTTAAAGTGATTTAGAAATTACTACTAAAAAATTTATATATAATGCTGTAATGCTACAATCAGATTCATGACACTATAAATGGACATTGTCCAACCTGGACTTGTTTCCTCCTAATGATGCAGAGTGACATCCGTGTATTTGTGCTTTGTTGGTTATATAACCCGTAACACTGAGAAATTTAAAAGGCTGAAACCTCAAATGTATTATAACTGCCAATAGAGTATTTGATTACATCAAAGCACAGTGTATACACTGTGCCTTGAATATAATTAATTTCTCTTACAATAATGATAGCAAAGCAGTGGGTTTGTCCAATTCTGATGTGAGGTTCAGTCTGATAAAGACCCGATTAATCTACAATTATTAAAGTAGTTTGTCAAGAACAAAGAGTTGAAGATGAACATATGTTATCATTATATTATATTAGACGTAGCATTACTGGAATGGTGAAACATCAGAAGTGTGGGCAACAAACCATATTTTCAGATCATCATCTACTTTTTGAATCTCCATAATGCGGCATGAAGGTTTGTCATCCATACAGGTAGCTAAAGAAACTGTTTTAACAGTCTATAAGGTGACAATTTCCCTGCCCGACAGATGGCAGGCGGGCGTTCAAAAAAGCCTGCCCTTGTGCGATCCCTGCCCGTCCGGCAGGCGGGCGCCCTGCGGTCTGGGCAAGGGCAAGAAATTGTCGGCTTATAGACTAAGTAGTCCATCGTTTTCGATTTCACGTCCGACATAAGACTCTCCTAATAAATTAATTGATTGATTGAATGACTATCCGAACTGATTTTCTTACACCTCTTCTGATAATAACAATATCTACTTCGTCACCAACTTCATGTCTGTCGAGAATTTTGATAAGGTCGGAACTTTTTCTTACCTGAGAACCGTCACATTCAATTATTATGTCTCCCATTTCTATTCGTCCACTGGGCAGACGTTTTACTTCCCTCAACCCTGCCTCTTCTGCTGAACTGCCTTTGTGTACTTCAAGAATTCCCACACCTTCTATCCTCAATCTGGACATAATATGTTCAGGAATAAGCGAAATGCCAAGTCCCGGACGCCCTACCTTCCCATAATTGATCAGTTTGGTGACAATCCGATTTACCGTATCCACAGGTACCGCAAAACCAACCCCTGAATATGTTCCGGTGGGACTCATAATGGCGGTGTTTACGCCAATCAATCTGCCGAATGAATCCAGAAGTGGCCCACCGGAATTTCCCGGATTAATGGCTGCATCTGTCTGGATTACATCATGAATATATCTCTTGGTCATAGACTGGATTGTCCTGCCTAGAGCGCTGATAATGCCGGTGGTCAATGTGGAATCCAATCCGAAAGGGTTTCCGATGGCCAGTACCTTTTGCCCTACCCGTAAATCGCTAGAACTCCCGATCATCACGGGTGGAATATTAAGATTCACAGCATTAATTTGCAATACTGCCAGGTCGTGGTCGGGATCAGCTCCCACTATTGTGGCGTCGTAGCTTTTTCCGTCTTGCAGCCTGACTTCGATTTCGTCAGCTTTGTAGATGACATGAAAATTTGTTACTATATGGCCCTTATTATCCCACAAGAAACCTGTACCGGTTCCCTGAGGTATCTCCGTAACATTGAAGGAAAAGAAATCCCTTTGAAATCTCTTGTTTGTTATATAAGTGACAGATGGAGCGACCTGTTCAAAGATTTGTATATTGGCTCTCTCGTCTGCTCCTAAATCACCTATTGGTTGTGTAACCGGACGTATTCCAACTTTAGGCCGTAGAAACCTTGAGGGCTTTATGCCAAGGAAGTCGGCAACTATCCATATGATTACTATAATAATCAGAACCTTGGCCAGTTTCACCAGTTTCGGGTTTGTATAAGAACTATTTTGCATAAATTTATAGTATAGAAATTTTCATTTTAAGTTTTGTGAGTTAGGGTCAGGCGACTGCCTTCGGTACGACTTTAGTCTTTTATTAAAAAGAATTTTCATCTGTGTAAATCCCTGCCCCCCTGCCCCCGTCCGATTCCGGCACGGGCGGGCGACGGATAGTTTGGCGGGTGCGCCCTATTTATTTTGTTTCCGTATAATTATATCTTATACAGAAAATACTTCTTTTCGTACAGTGATTTTCTCGATATAGTCCTCTTTCGGTTCGTATCCGGTGCCGGTTACTTGCGGAACATTGATAAACCCATCCTTGCTGACGGTTACGGGTGGCTCGATGATGTCTTCTTTAAAATATCGTTTGCTTGCAGATACATCACCGGGTAGACTGAAACCGGGGAGTGTTGACATCGCTATATTATGCGACCGTCCAATACCTGCCTCCAGCATGCCCCCGCACCATACGGGTATCTGGTTGTCATAACAGTAATCGTGAATCCTGATGGCTTCGCTGAAGCCGCCCACACGTCCCAGCTTTATGTTGATGATTCTGCCACTCTCCATTTCAATAGCCTTGCGTGCTTTGTCAATGGACGTAATAGGTTCGTCAAGACAGATGGCGGTGCTGATCTGTTTTTGTAAATGGGAGTGATCAACAATATCATCATGACCCAGCGGCTGTTCAATCATCAGAAGATTAAATTCATCGAAGCGTTTTATCAGGTTTATGTCAGTGAGAGTATACGCCGAATTAGCATCCACAGAGAGCGTGATATCAGGGAAAGTTTGACGGACCAGCCTGAGAATATCATAATCCCAACCCGGCTTAATCTTAATCTTTATCCGTCTGTAACCGGCATCGACTTCAGTCTTAATCTTTTCCAATAGTTGTTCAGGGGTATCCTGTATTCCGATAGACACACCACAGGGAATCTTCTCGAGAGTTCCGCCCAATAGTTTGTAGAGGGGCATGTTTCTGGTTCGAGCAGTTAAGTCCCAACAGGCATTTTCTATTGCCGCACGTGCCATCTGGTTGCCTCGAATCAGTTTGAACCACTGATAGACTTCAGAAGGTTCATTCCACTCTCGTCCTTTTATGATTGAGGCCAATACCTCTTTTATGATAATCCATGCAGTATCAATAGTCTCGTGAGAGAATAATGGCCTCTCGCCGGCTGTACATTCACCATAACCAACCGTTCCGTCACAAAAAACCTTTGTTAAGAGTATACGGCGTCTTTCGGTTCTGCCGAAGCTGGTTTCAAAGAAATGTACAAGCGGCAGGTTAATTTCCCGTATTTCCAGTCGTTCAATCTTTATGTCATTCTCCTGAAAAGATAAAACTATTTTTGACAAGATTAACCAAAGTATATCAATCAGGGTTAAAATAAGGAAGGATTTTTGCAGATATCCAGAAACTGCATTACTGACTAAATAATTTGTTATAACAATTGAGGGTCTTTGTTTTTGGTAAAGGCTTGAAATTTGTCAAGTATCTAACAAAATTCTTTAACAGAGGTTCTGCTCTTTATTGGTTTCCTAAGTTCATATAGCTAAATAGCCTGCAGGGCGGCAGGCAAGCAACTCCTGTTTATTACCTCCCTCTAATGTTTGATGCTTAAAAAACATATCACAATTGTTTTATTCCTTCTTGGAGTCAGCTTTCTTACCGGCTGTTGTTTCCATAGTTCATATCCTCCTATGTTACCCAGTACTTGGAATGGCAATGAATGTAATGCAAAAAGTCTTGAGGATAATTCCGGACAGTCAAAACTCCATGTAATGGTTATGTATCACAAGGCGTCTTGTAAGCATACCGCCTTGCGTTTGTACTGCCGGACAAAAGGCCCTCTGTTCTGGGATCCGGCAGGAGCTTTTGCCACTCAAGTCCGTTATTTGGGTCCGGCGGCACGGCATAACAGGGACTTTGCAACCAAACGTTATATGGATTCGGAACGTCGGAATGATGTGATTAGCGAAAAAGTACCGAGTCTTAATCAATATCTGGACTGGCGAAAAATTATCAACACACATGCTGTAGAAATTTTCGAGTTTAATATTACAGATAGTAAAGCGGAGGAACTCTACGCTATTCTTCGATATGGTACCAAGCGTTCACATCCCAAAGGTCGCTTTAGTACAAAAGCAATTGGGTTGACATGCGGATTATCAGTTGCCAGGTTTCTGCATCGCTTCGCGGAGGATATTGTTGAGGTAGATACTGTCTTCTTTCCTCATAACCTGGCAAAACAACTGTATAAAAAAAATCCGGATAGGATTATTGTCTACCGGGATGGACAGTTATCTTATTATATACCGTCAGAGAATCATATCGAGTAATTCTGGGAAAAGGGGGTTACAAAAAACCTTTGTTAAGAGTATGCAGTGCCTTTCAGTCCTGCCGAAACGGGTTTCAAAGAAATGTACAAGCGGCAGGTTAATTTCTCGAATTTCCAGTCGTTTAATCTTGATATTGTTCAATCTTGGAATGCATTACTCAACTATAACCTCATATGATAATATATTACCTTTTTGTTTTTTTCTTTATAATCGTACATTTATGTGCGATAATTTATTGAATGAATGGGGCGGAATTTATAAAACGTGTCAAGAGGCTGGGACTCAAAAACAATATTCCTGTCCACTTCGAATCTCGTCCAGGTAAGGGAAGCCATGGACGACTTTACTATGGTACAATATTTACTACTGTAAAAGATCGTAAGAAAGAAATAAGAAAAGGGTTACTCCATGCCATGCTAAAGCAGTTAGGATTATCTATTAATGACATTTTATAAACGAGAGGTTTGTATGAAAATAACTTATCCTGTGAATTTGAAAAAGCAAAAGGACGGAAGTGTTTTAGTTTCTTTCCCGGATGTGCCGGAGGCTGTCACTGACGGCGATTCAAAAACTGAAGCATTGACTTCAGCTACTGATTGTCTCGTTGCGGCATTAGGCGGTTACGTCAATGATAAACGAGATATTCCAAAACCATCGAAGCCTAAAAAAGGACAGCCTACAATTGTTCTCTCAACACTGGTTTCAGCCAAGTTATCGCTTTATCAGGCTATGCGTGACACTCGAATTACTCGTGTAGCTCTTGGAAAGCGACTTGGGGTAAGTGAGGGAACTATAAGAAGGTTGCTGGATATTGATCATCGTTCACACATTGGACAAATTGAAGATGCTCTTGCTGTTTTTGGAAAGCGTTTGGTTGTGGAAGTGCAAGATGCGGCATAAATTGGAAGTCAGCATAAGTCTAAAAAACCAGGACGAAAACCCAAGAAAAATAAAAGGGCATTAAATGCATGATTTTGGGTTGAGGCAGATACCATCCGTTTAATAACCAAAAAAACTTAAGAACTCCTTTACATCACTTGAAGACAACAATTGAGGGTCTTTGTTTTTGGTAAAGGCTTGAAATCTGTCAAATATTTTATAGAATTTACTGCTATACAGAATTAAGAGAAAATAAAGTAAATTTGTAAATAGGTGAAAGTGTATGAAGATACTAATTTCCTGCATTCTTTTTTTTCATTAGTTATTAGCTATGCAAATGCCGATTCTGTTACACATACTCACAAGCGCTATCCAAATTCAAAATCCGGAATTATTAAATACAGAATTTCCGGAACTATAACAGGAACTAAAGTCATCTATTATGAAGATTGGGGAAGGCGCGAGGCAATATATACAAAAACAACCATGAAGTTGAGAGGAGTGACAGTGGATAGAAATACCTTAACTATTCTGGAAGACAATGGCCGATGGATAAATAACATTGATCTTAACGCAAGAACAGGAATAAGGATGAAAAACCCAAGGTATAAAGAGTATGTTGGGAAATCAAGGATAGAATTAGAAAATGTTAAAAAAAAGAATTTAAAAGACGCAGGCGCAAGAAGAGCTGAAATTGAATGGGTCGCCGGTAAGCCCTGCATCGTCTGGGGAGAACAATATACCGGTAATGAAACCTATACATGGAATGGGATTATCCTGAAGAGAGTTACAGGGAGCGGGTTTTCGAAGACGACCACAATTGCAACAGAAATAATCGAACGTGTTCAAATCCCTGAGGAAAAATTTACAATCCCCCCGGACATTCAAGTTAAGACCGTGAATATGTTCACATTACATGGAAACTAGCAAGAAGCAAGAAGTTATTCGTCATTGAACGTTTGTCTTGTAATGCGTGTCATTAGTCACTTGTCGTTAATTAAGGAATTTAAGCATTAAGGGATTCCCGCCTAACAAACTGGCGGACAGGCAGGAATTCTTAAATCCATCAATCATAATTCGACAGTTATCTTATTTCCATCCGTGTCAATCTGTGTTTCTTCGCTTCCAAATTTATTCAGTACATCTCTGCGGTGAATTAGAATGGGAAAATCTTGATAATTACTTCTTTAGTGAAGGGGGAAACAGGGGGATTTGTATGGTTTGGTTAGACGCTCCAGGACATAATAGATTCGACGTGTATTACCCTCTCGCTCAACCACCTGCAAAGAGTTAATGTAATACCCGGCATCAAAATAATGGAGAAGAGCCTTCTGGACAAGTTCACGCCACTTGCGTGCGATTTGTATATTGGAGTCTTTCATTTTATCAATATCATCCGGTATCTCCAGCAGTAGCACGTCATCCGTCAGTGTCAAATCTGACCCAACCGGTATGAGCAATCCCTGTTCGTCACGTTCCGTTCTATTTATATTCAGACCTTTTGCAGACTGTTTCTTCGCCGCTTCTTGATTCTGTCCGTCTATAATAGTTTTGACTTTATCGCTGACAAGCCACCATTCAGCAAGAAGACGGTCTGTGCCCAGGCCGCTGTGCAGTTTACTGGAAGTCTCCTCTCCATACAGGTTAATATCGTAACTGCAGGCAATGACGCCTAACTTGTTTATGTTCAGGTGAGCATTCTTGGATTGCAGGGGATCAAATGCCCATGTTATGAGATCTATGTTGCGGCTCAGGGCTTCTTCCCGTTGGGCTGTTTTTAACCTGAAGCCTACATTCTGATTGCGATATTCCGGCAGTACTGCCATCATATGGGAATGTTGTGAAGGCCGTCCATAATGAATTGCAGGAACGCCAAATAGAAAGCCTATCATCGTCTCTCCATCAAATGCTCCCATTGCAAATCCACCATGTTTACACAATAACCGCATGAATCTTGAGGGTATTATGTCAGCCTTATTAAATTTCCATACCGCTTCCTGCAGCCTTTCACAGGGTGCTAAATCTTCAAGTGTCCTTAATTGTTTAAACGTTATAGGCATAACATTATTTTTGACTTCCTGCCCGAACTGATTGGCAGGCGGGTAGGCACTTTAGCTCACTTTAGACACTTCAAACTTGGCTTCGGCGTGAGCTCAGCCGAACGGTTGTGGCCAAGGCGGTGCTACGTTTGTCTGTGTCCTGTTTATTTTGTATGATCTAAGTCTTTTAACTGGATTATATAGGAATTCCCATTTTAAGTCTTTATGGTTTTTGTGGTTATGTCATTGTCCTTTTACTGTGAGGCGACTCAAACCTAAAGGAATGAGTTACATTTCGTAATTCTAAAGCTAAAGACTTGGTTTCGTGCTGATAGTGGATGTAACTCATTCCTTTAGGTTTGATGATGCAAGATTCATGCTGGCGGTTAAAGTCCGCCCAGAGGGCGCTAATTTTAATAGGATATTGTCTCAATGTTTGCAATAGTCTTAAGACCCGCGGGAGCTTTGATTACGGCTGGTATGGCATTGACTGTAATTGCGCAGGTTGCAATGTCGCCATTGATACCATCTTTAATAGTCATGTCAATACAACAATATCCGCATCCACTTTACTGAGTAATGTCTTTGGGTTATCTGTGACACGCACACCGTAAGCTACAGGTGACCCTGTCAATTCACCAATATCAAGATTTAGTTTCGTTGGATCAGAATCTATGGCTCCAACAATCTGGACACTATCTCTTTCAAGCAGATATTGAGTGATTTTATTTCCAATAGGCCCAAGCTCATATTATACTACCCTGATCTTGTTATCCATAAAATTATAGAAATTATGAGACGTTTTTATTATATTGGAATACTTATTATTAACCGGAAGAAAGTACTGAATGAAAACAAAACTTAACTATCCACAGTCCAGTAAGAGGTAGAAATGTCATTAGATGATACAAAACAAGCAGGCGAAGAATTCCCTGAACTTACCGCTTTAGGAAAAATACAGAGTCGGATAGATAAAGTCAAGCTCATTATTCAGGATAAAGACGTGGGTTTCTACAATAAGCATAGCCATTTATTTGAGCGTTTGGAAGAGCCCCGGCAAAGGTTTATTGATACGATAAACCTGAAAATGGACGATGGGTCCATAAAATTCGTTAAACTGTTTTTGGTTCAACATAATCTGGCATTTGGTCCCGGACAGGGTGCTCTTAAGTTCATAAAACATGTCTTTCTCCCGGAAGGAATTGAGAAGGTTTCATTGGCTGACATAAAAGATATCGTGGAGAATATTGTTCTTGAAGAAGTTGAATCATCAGCCATGGAAAAGAGTCTGTATCATGCTCTTCATAATGTGAAGCTGGGTGGCGCAAGTAGCGCGATAATGCTTATAGATATTGAGGATATCGAAGGAGAAATCAAGGCTGTGCCCATTCACTTGACTGAGAGTGAGACGGTAAGGCTTGCAAGGGAGGTAGGGAACAGGCTTGTTAAATACCGTATTATGGGTCCGAATGGTTTCTGGCCGGAACCGGATGGTGTGACGACCAATGAGCAAATACTTAACTGGGTGGAAGATGAGGCACTGAATACACTGCTTGTAAAACAACTGCTGGCGCCCAAGGAAAAAGATTTGATCGAGATATTAGGCAAAGTTCCTGACCAGATAGAGCAAAGTTTCTGGAAACGTTAATGACGCAATTGGGATAATGGAAACACCTTATCACGATGCTGCAATTATGTGGCTGAAGGAATGGAGAACGTCAAAGCGGGGAAAAATGGCGATAGAAGAATTAACCTCCGAGGAGTCGAAGGTCAGTAAACATTACAGGCAACTGGTATCAAGGACTGAACGGAAATATGATGTAATGCCAGCCATTGCCAAAGACATGATAGCCGTTAAACGACTTCTTACCGTAATGCACCTTCCGTTCAGAGACTATAGACCTAATGGACAGATTGTGATTATGGATACAGGAATTGCACCGGTAATTATGCAGGAACATTTGTCAAAGCTGGAAGAGCTTTCCAGTGAAGATGTTGTTGTTGTCCGAATATTGTCAAGACGTCTTGGAGGAAGCTCTCCTAAGAGAATTGAGCAACTTTGCAGAATATATGTGGAAGCTGCTTACAACCTGGGCGCAAAGATCGTACTCTTATGTAATACTATGGATGCTAATGCCAGAGCAGTACTGGAAAAAGGATTTTCCATACCTATTCTTGGTCCCATTTTACCTGCCGTTGAAGCAGTGTTTAGACTTGAAAAAGCTAATGGAACTGAGGTAAAAAATATCGGAATTGTTGCGACAAAAGCTACGATAGAAAGTGGCGCTTACATAGATGAAATAAGGAAATACAGCAGGGATGTCAAGATTTGCTGCGTAGCTGCACCTCTGTTTGCTACTATGGTTGACATGAGTGAGTTTGACAAAATGAGGTCTCAAGTGATTAGCCAAAGAAACATTTCTATTATCGATGCGAATTTAAAGCCTCTTATGGAGGAAAATATTGATATCCTTATTTTGGGGTGTACTCATTATGGTGTATTTGAGCAGGTGATACGTGAGATTTGGAGAACTCGTACAGGCAAAGAGATTCTTGTTGTGGATTCTTCCAGAGAACTTTCCTACTATACCCGGGCATTTCTCAGGCAGAACAAGATATTGTCTTTAAGAATTGAACAGAAAGGAAACGTCTCTTACATTGCCAGCGAAGAAGATGCCCCGGGATTTGCACGGAAAGTTTCAGAAATCACAGGTTGTACCGCTGATGTGGCGCCAATAGATATAGGTGAGGTGGTTGGAAGATTGAGCGAAGAAGACAGATTGTTTCAGAAAACAGTGGCCAGGGAAAGTAGGGAAGACATCAATTTAAGGGCCGGCATCATCAATTCTAATCTATCCGCTGAGACCAAAGTTGCTATTGCGGACAAATTATATGGGGTGAAAGATAAAAGTGTAAACCGGCCTGGCTGTGAAATATTATCACCGGAATTGAAAGATGAGCATATAAAAGAAATAGCAGGATTGACCACACAAAATGAAGAGCTGTTAAAGGTTCTTTCACATATCAAAGATACCACGTCTCAATAAAGCAAGAAAATCTTCCTGCCATTTTGTAAAAATCTTCGAGAATGCCAAAATTTTATTATTGACAGATATGTAGTCGAATAATATATTAGGTGAACATGTGTTCACCTAACCCGAACGAGTCGGAATTATAATATTGAGGAATTGAGGGATTAAGGAATTCCTGAATTCTTCAATTCCTAAATTCTTAAATTTTATTAAGACACTAATATATGAAAACTGAACTTACAAAAAAACAACAGAAGTTACTGTCATTTTTGACGAAGTATATCCGGGAAAAGGGTTATCCTCCTACTATTCGGGAGATTGTGTACTACTTGAAGCTGGCAAGTACCAACAGTGTAAAGAAGTATCTGGATATACTTGAACGTAAGGGATACATAAAGAGAATACCAAACAGCCCAAGGGCAATCGAAGTGTGTGCGCAAACACCCAAAAACAACACAAGGCTGATACCCGTAGTCGGAAAGGTCAGGGCCGGAGCGCCTCATCTTGCAGTCGAAGATATTACGGGGCATCTGGCCATGGATGCATCAGTGGCTCGTTGGGATAATACCTTTTTTCTCAAAGTAGAAGGGGACAGCATGATAGACGCCCACATCCAGGACGGTGACTTCGTATTAGTTAAATCTCAGCAAACAGCAGAAAATGGTGATATAGTAGTTGCCATTATCAATGATGAGGCGACGGTTAAAAGATTTTTCAGGAGACGCAATAATATTTATCTGGAACCGGCCAATCCAAACATGAAGCCCATAATTATCAAAGAAAGCCAGGCTCATGAGATGATTATAGTTGGGAAGGTTGTGACAGTGTTGAGGCAGATTGAATAACTATTCAAAGACTTTGTCTTTAAATTCGAAATCCGAATATCGAAATTCGAAACAAATTCGAAGGACCAAAATGAGAAATTCAAAACAGTATGATTTAGAAGATCGTACCCTG
>JACZYU010000127.1 GCA_022570935.1 Planctomycetota bacterium
TTATAGTCCTGAGTTGAATCCAATTGAAAGGGTATGGAAGCTTGTGCGTAGATTATGTTTGCATAACCAATATTTTCCAGATATCGAAACGGTAATAGATTTAGTTGAAAATAAGTTTGCTGAATGGACGTATGGCAATAAAGAATTAAAGTCGTTGTGTGCCATTTAAATAACGGCAATTATTTATGGCGTCATGTATAGTATGATAAATTGTAATTTATGGTAATCACGTAATTGCGACATAGTCTGCAGCACGTCGGGCAAGCCAAAATACAAATCAATCCTTGCTTTCAAGTCCAATGACTTAACTATTAAATAATGTTATCGTCTCTGATATAATACACATCTCAAAATAGTTTCCGGAGAAAATCCAAAAACCTAACCGGCGGCTTGCCGCACTATGATATGGATGATATAGAAGAATTCATTTTTGCTAATTATTTAGTTGATGATACTAAAAAGAGAGATCTTGAAGATCTGTTTTATGCGTACCAGTCTCCCGCACTCAGAAACACATTTGTAGATGATCCTGGCGTGGCCGCGTTATATATGCTTACAAAGGGTAGGTCTATTATGGGTGTAATGGAGAAAATCATTAGACAGAATCTAGATGTTTTTAATGATGTTGAGTCTGTCGTTGATTTTGGCGGAGGGCCGGGGACATTTCTTTTTGCTCTTAGTAAATTTAAAACACTAAGTAAATATACTAATGTAGAGCAGAGTGACGCGTTTATTGGTGTTATGAATGTTCTCGTCGAGGAGTTTCTCTCTTCTTCTATTCCTCATGTCCATGTGGATTCGATTAGTGGTAACTATTTAGAGCTGGAGTCTCAAAAGATTCCGGCAAATGATCTTTGTGTGTTTTCATATACTTTTTGTGAAGGTGATAATTCT
Organism: Planctomycetota bacterium; assembly: GCA_022570935.1. Classification (GTDB taxonomy): domain Bacteria; phylum Planctomycetota; class Brocadiia; order Brocadiales; family Scalinduaceae; genus Scalindua. The sequence continues at coordinate 895 of JACZYU010000127.1, forward strand.
CTGGCTGGTTTATCGGGTTTAGTTGAAAACTCGAAAATGTTTTTAATAATAGAGCCGGGCACACCATCAGGATTTAATAATATTATTCAAGCAAGAGACAAATTAATTGAAGAAGGTTTTAGCGCCATTGCTCCGTGTACGGCATCAAACGGGTTCTGCCCTTTGAGAGATTCGAACTCTGACTGGTGCCATTTTATCGAGAGGCTGGATAGGTCTCGTGTCCAGAAGCATTTAATTAAAGGTGAGTTAGGTTACGAGGATGAAAAGTATTCGTATTTACTAATGTCTAAATATCCAATCCATTCGCCTGCCCGACTGCGTCGTTCAGGCGGGGATGGTAAGCGAATAATATCGAGACCGGATATTACAAAATATAGTGTATCGTTTGATGTCTGCTCTGAAAAAGATGGTCATATAGTTGTCAAAAAGAGAGAGAATAAAGGTAAATTTAAAATCATGAAGAAAAGCATTAGAGGTGATTTATACTCATCATAAAAAAGATCACGGAGAAAATCTAAAAATAATTTCTTACGAGTAAAGTCCTTGGCGTATTCCCTTTGCGTTCTTTCTTGTCCTCGGCGCCTTCTGTCTCCGCCTAACAGGCTGGCGGACAGGCGGGGGAAATCTGTGAAATTCCCTGCCTGTCCCTGCCTGCCGGTAGGCAAGTTTGCGTGAGAACTTCTTTTTTCCTATCTTTTATTACTTAACTCCTGCCCCGGATGAATCCCTGCAGAATAATTATGCGGTTTGTATAAAGAAACCACAAAATCCCTCACCTGCCGATTTGCAACACCTTATATATATAGCCTTGTCATTTCTATAAATTAGGCATCCATTTTGCTAACTTAACAACTGACGGGTAATTTGCCTTGATGTTCAGTTCGTTAAGAAGGGAATGAAATGGTCAGGCCTAGATTAAAAAAGCAGTCATTAAGGGAGCCAGTCTTATGGTAATCCGCCTTATAGAAGCCAACCTTCAGAGAGCCAACCTTGTGGGAGCTAACCTTCAGGGGGCCAACCTTGTGGGAGCAAACCTTGAGGAAGCCAACTTTTTGGGCGCCAACCTTGAGAGAGTCAACTTTCAGACAGTCAACCTTTGGAGAGCTAACCTTGAGGGAGCCAATCTTGAGGGTGCTAACCTTTGGGGAGTATATGGTTTAACCATTGAACAACTTTCCAAGGTAAAATCATTGTATGAAGCAAAATTAGACCCTGTGCTTATGGAACAAGTAAAAGAAAAATATCCTCATCTTCTGGAAGAGCCAATATAAAACACCATTATGCTTTCAGTAAAATGTGATAACTGCGATCATTTAGTTAAAGTAGAAGATACAACAAAAGAGTATAGACTTCCTCTGCTCTTTGTTTTCCTGGGGCTTACGGTTCTTGTTTATGTACGGAATCTTAGCAATCCGGGTATAGTCATTACGATTCTTGGAGGTCTTTCTGCAACTTCCGGTCTTGTATGGCTGGTAGTAACAAGGTTAGTATATAATAAAGATTAATGAATGTTAAGAAGGAAGGGAAGGGGTTGCAACGAAGTATTTCATCTTGATTTTGATAGTTACCTGAGTATTCAGGTGATGGAAATGCTTTCGTAAATTAAGATTGTCAGCAGATAATTTAAACCGTTAACCATAGGAAGGAAATTAAAATGATAATTAGAATGATTATAGCTTTCTTCATCCTGTTTGTTGTTTCTTTTAATGCTGTTGCTGGTGAGCACTCATATACCTGCAAAATAATGCATGTATACGGACTTGACACTGACGGTTCTTTAGTAAGTTCAAATTTGGAAAAACAATACAAAGGTAGTGAATTTTTAGTTTCACGTGTTACAGGGGAAATTATTGGAGAGGTTGTTCCAACTCTGTTGTCACGTTCAACAAAAGTAATGATTAAAGACAGTAATGAGTCCTCCTTTAAAACTGTGGCAGACTTTGCTTATCAGCCTCAATTAGCAGAAGTTAATGGGTTTGTTCCAGCAGAGGAAAAAACTTTTTTTGCTATATCCATAAATGGTGCTGAGTTCATAACAGGATTGTATGAATGACAATACATATGGCTAACAAGTCATTCGATAGGAGTTTACACTTAACAAATCATATTCTATAGAGCAAAACCAGGGATGGTTTTAAATGCTCTTTTTAACAGGAAGGTTAGTTGAAAGCGTAGTAATCGGAAATGACATAGTGGTACAGTTTCAGATATAAGTAATAATCAAATCAAATAGACAGAAATAACTTAATAGTAGCTGAATTACTTGTTGAGGATAGCCCCCGAGGCTATTCTCAAGCCAGCATTTGATGCAATATGGAACGCTGCAGGCTAACCGCCAATTAGGGATTGCCTTGGTATCGATCAATCCCTATAATATCAGGTGCATGGCAATAAAGAGATTCAAGGAATAAAAAGGGGGTGTTCATAATATGAAACGGTTATCTTCTTTAATTTTATTCATTGCTATTGTTCTTGCTTCATTACAATCCGGGACTAAACAGGTCTTCAGCTTTCAAAATGAGACTCCTGAAGTAGTGGTAAGGAAATACCTGGACGCCGTAATCTCAAATGATTATCAGACCGCATTTACGTTAGTTTCCGATCAAAATGAGGACATCAGGGAATGGCTGGCGTTTTTAAGGTTTGTTACCAGTGTCGCTCCTGAAAAGCTTATCTCAATAATCCATCTGGCTCATTCTTTTACCACACATCAGGTTGTGCAAATAGATTTACCCAACGATGGAACAGCGGTCATCAAAGTTGAATCTACAGTTCCTGACATGGAAAAGGTACTTGAAATCACTCATTCTGAATATGAAATTAAATCATTATATGACAACGGCAGTTTGCCCTTAAAGCAGAAGCAGGGTACTTTTATTCTGGGCAAAGAAAACAACATCTGGAAGATAAAAGAAATGGAAGGAACATCCGGGGATTCTGCTTCTAAAATAGCCTTGGATTTAGCAAGAAAATTACTCAGCAAAGAAGAGAGCCTGAAGCTGGATAATGAAATCAGGAATTATCAGAATAAGAAGAGAAGCTAGAAGATATTAGTCATCGAGCTTAGCTCGATAAAACCAAGCTGAGCTTGGTCATTCGTTATCAACTAATTTAAGAATTCAGGTATTGGGGGATTCCCGCCTAACAAACCGGCGGGCAGGCTGGCGGACAGACAGGAATTCCTCAATACTAGAATCCTTCAATCGCAATTCGTAATTATCTGGAAAGATAGGGTCATTGATATTGACAAATGAAACAAATACCGGCAAATAACAATAAAGAGATCCAAGAAATAAAAAAGGAGAAGATTAAGCCGTGAGAAAATATATATTAATTTCTATTTTATTTGTTTGCGTTTTTGGATGTGGCAATGAAGGCCTGGAAGATAGAATTAAGGATTTGGAAAGTGAAAATAAGGATCTAGGTTTGAAGCTGCAAAAACAAAGTACAGGCCTGGAATCCGCCTCTGATGTGATTAAGGATGTAACCGCTCTCATAAAGGTCATTCATGAAACAGAGATTAAAATTGTGGAAAGAAAGCACAGATTGCGTAGTGCAAAAGAAGTAGAAGGTACAGTTGAAACCAAAGAGGAGATATTAAATAGCATTCAGGGGCTTTATGATGATCTAAAAAGACATAGGGAAAAAGCGGCCGAATTAATGGAAAGACTTGATTCTCTTGCAGCCATGAATGCTCAACAGAAGGAGACAATATCTTCTCTGGCTATTGCACTTGAAGAGGAAACCATTAAAGTTGAAGGTATGTCAAAGAAGATCGGCAGCCTGAATAAACATGTTATTCATTTAGAGAATAAACAAGGAGAATTAACCACTAAAATAAGTTATTTGAACAGTGAATTAAACTTGAAAGTGAAAGAGGTTTCAAGGAAAGATCTGGAAATCAGAAACCTGCACCAGGAAATAAATAGTATCTTTTATGTTATTGGGAATAGTAGGGAATTGAGAAGAAAAAAGATTATAGTTAAAAAGGGTATTCCTCTTTTACGCTCATTAAACCCGTTTAGTAAAAACTATGTTTTAGGAGAGAATTTTACCTTAGCCGAATTTACACATGAAAAATCAATCCTTACTGAATTTAGTGTTGATGGAAAAATCAGGAAAATACTACCTTATCGTAATAGGAATCATTACGATATAACTTATGAGAATGGATTGTCATTCATCAATATTACAGATTCTAAAAATTTCTGGCATCAGAAATACCTTGTAATCATTACAAAGTAGATTATGGCAATTTTACAAAGACAAAATTGCCATGAAATTCCCCGGTCAAACCTTGATCAGTGATTAGGAAGGAAGCCAGGGTTAAACCTTCATAATTCAATTATCGGTAAATAGGGGGGATTTTTTACTTTGGCAAATAATTCAACCTATCATGTCTATCTTTGATAATAGATACCCGTCAAAATTTAATATCCTATAAGCAAGGTAATTAAATTGAGAGTATTAACACTTTGTGGAAGTATCAGGGCTCACACGTCACAACATGATGCTGTCATGGAATTAGCCCATACTAAAGGACCCATAAGTGAATTTATCCGGAAAGGTAAATCGTTGGTTTGTGCAGGACTAACATTATCCAACTCGGAGATATTAGCTGCTGCAACTATGAAGGGAGTATACTCAAAAGGTGCAGATATCGATTACTTTCCCCTTGTGGTTCTTTTCCATCATAAAGAGTCAAGTGTGTTGGATATTCGATGCAGGTTAAGAAAAGAAAGTGCAGTGGATGAATTAGCTTATTTAGATACCTTGACTATTGTGGAAGAAAAATTGGAGGGACTGTATACGAAGATTGCAAAAGCCGATGGTGTGATATTGTCAACGCCGGTTTATTTCGGGGACCGTTCTTCCGTTGCAAATAAGTTCTTTCAGATTACTGCCAGAAAGAGTTTACTTCAAAACAAGATATTCGGAGTGGCTTCAGTTGGGGCCAAACGCAATGGCGGTCAGGAAACCTGTAATATATACAGTATGATCGAAACATTGAATCAGGGTGCTTTAGTGGTAGGCAACGGGCCACCAACTTCTCAATATGGTGGCACCGCCGTCGGTGAAAATCAGGGCGATGTTCTGGAAGATGAATTAGGGCTTGATACCGCTTTTGGTGTTGGCATAAAGGTGGCACATGTATCTGAAATGTATAGTAAGGAAAAACATCCAACCAGCCAAATCCGGATACGGGTTGATATCCTTGTAACAATGGATACCAGTGGACGTTTTCTTGCAAAATATTTGAAGGATTTAACAAGCCGGGTAGCAAAGATTATCCCCTGGGTTGAGTTTGTAATTCATGAGTTAATAGATTCCACCATTTACCGATGCTTGGGTTGTACTATCTGCCCTGTTCCTCCTGAAGGTTCTGAAAAAACAACAAAATGTACGATTAAGGATCCTGAAGATTGTTTGGAAAAACTGCGTATATCTCTAAGAGGAAGCGACTGTGCCATCATCGCAGGGTTGAATATATTGGATTATGAAAAAATAATTTTTAGATACCAGGTCCTTACAGAACGAATGAGATACATACGTCGCAGCAACTTTGAGCTTACGGATTTATTAATAACCGGACTTTGTTACAACCAATTCGGTGCTACGATGAATTCAATCCACTCGATTAAGACACTTACGTCATACATACGGCATAACACTACAATCTATAAGCCAATAGACATTTTTGAATATAAAAGAAGGATTCTAAACGACGGGGAAACCTCCTTGCTCGAACTTTGCAATGCTGCACGACGTATGAAAGCGGGAAAACAGGGAATTCCAAGGCCTGAATCTCCTTATGTTGCCTATGGATATTCCGGGGAACCCGCCAAAAAGATCGTCGCCCGCCAGAAGGGAGGCTGTGTCATAATCAAACGACAAAAGAGGATGCCAGTGGTTCTTCTTTAAAAAGAAAAAGAATTAAGCCCATGAAGCTTATATCAAACTGTTTTCTTGTGAAGTGCAATTATTTTCATGGATAGTCTAATAGGCAAGAAGATCTCCTCACTTATACGGTACAGAGCCGTCCTATAAATCCCTTAACG
>JACZYU010000128.1 GCA_022570935.1 Planctomycetota bacterium
CTTCTTCCCTCCAAAAGACAATGACAGCCCTATGCCAAGTATCCCCATGGGTGGATCAGAGGAAGATCAGGCTGATTCATCAAAGGACAAATCAAGTCAGAGTGAACAATCAGCGTCTTCTACTTCACAAGATTCTTCCGGCTCATCTCAGCAAAAACAACAGCAGGAGGAGTCGGGTAAGGGGACTTCACAAGCTGACAAATCTGAGACTGCACCTTCCGGTTCAGATCAAAAGGATACTGCAGAAACCCAAAAACAAGATTCCAGCCAGGATATTAAGGACCAATTAGCACAAGGTAAACAACAGACGGGAGATACTCCTGATACTGGGAAAACAGATAGCAAGTCAACGGATAGTGCTGAACAAACAACCCAACAAGAGGGTCAGGGCAGTCAGGGAGATTCGCAAAAAACAGATAGTACTGAGGTTGCATCCGGTAAGGATAAGGAGGCTGGGGCGGGAATGGATGGTTCGGGTGATTCAAAAACAAGCCAAAATCAGAAGGAACAGAAGCCCGGTGCATCAGATAGTGGTCAAGGCAGACAACCGGAAAAGTCAGATACGAAGACTGCAAGTGGAGGAAAAGAAACCAGTGAACAATCCACCTCGTCAGGCTCTGGCGAAGAGAAAACGCCGGAAACCCAACAACAAAAATCCGGCCAGGATCTTAATGATAAATTAGCGCAAGGAGAGCAACAGACGGGAGATACTTCTGGTACAGGGAAAAAAGATAGCAAATCAAAGGATGGTACTGGACAAACAACCCAAAAGGGTCAGGGTGATCAGGAAGGTTCACAAGCGGCAGGTGGTGCTGATGCTGCTTCTCAAACGGCTGCAGGTACAGACACTACAGAGAAAGGGCAAGAAGAGGGATCAGGTCAAGACCTTAAAGATAAACTGGCACAAGGGCAGGCGGGAGAAACTTCTGATAAGGGAGCGGCTGGTAGCAAGCCAACGGATGGTGCAGAACAAACAACCCAACAAGAGGGAAAGGACAGTCAGGGAGATTCGCAAAAAACAGATAGTACTGAGGTTGCATCCGGTAAGGATAAGGAGGCTGGGGCTGGAATGGATGGTTCGGGTGATTCAAAAACAAGCCAAAATCAGAAGGAACAGAAGCCCGGTGCATCAGATAGTGGTCAAGGCAAACAACCGGAAAAATCAGATACGAAGACTGCAAGTGGAGGAAAAGAAACCGGTGAACAACCAGCATCTTCCGGTTCAGGTAAAGAGAAAACTCCGGAAACCCAACAACCGGAATCCGGCCAGGATATTATTGACCAATTAGCTCAAGGGCAGCAACAGACTGGAGATACTGCTGATCAGGGAAAAACAGATAGCAAGGTTGCAGATAAACAGGGAGATTCAAAAGAGAGTAAAGATGCTTCTTCACAAACGGCGGCAGGTACAGGCACTCAAGAGAAAGGGCAGGGACAGGAATCCAGCCAGGGCTCTAAGGACCAATTAGCGCAGGCGGATAAAAAAGCAGGTGAAGCAGGTTCGCAGGCATCTCCGTCACCTACTGATAAAAAGGATATAAAGTTGTCGAAAGGGGAAGAACAACAGACGGAAAGTACTCCTGATGATATGGGAGCAAAAGAAGGCAAATTAAGTGACGGCAAGGAACAGTCAGACCAGAAGGCCCAGGGTAGTCAGGGAGATTCACAAAAGGAAGGGGCTGGCATGGTTGCAAAGGGTAAGGGAAAAGAAGAAGGCACAGAACCAGGAGGATCAAAGGACTCTCGGGAACAACAAGGTTCAAGCGAAGGTAAGGGTGATAAAGGTAAAGGACCCGGGGAAGAAGCATCGTCACAAATGGCAGGTAAAAGTAGCGGTGAGGGCCAGGGTGAGTCTGCTGAAGGTACCGGGAATTCTATGCAGAAAATAGCTGGACAAGGCCAGGATAAGAATGGAGGCAGTAAGAGTGGAGGACTAAGCAGCGCTGAACTGAAAAATATGATTGCAAGTCAAATGGCGAGTTTGTCCCGCCAGATCTCTTCTTTGGAAAAGAAGATGGGAATGGATATTAGCGATATTATTGGTGAGATGAAGAGTATGAAGAATACAAACAAACTGGAAAATAAAGATGTCGAGACAAATATCCGGGAGCAGGCAAAAGAGAAATTAGGAGACATAGGTGAAATTGCTGTACCAGGTGGAGATAAGCCTGGAGGGCAGTTATATTCTTCTAAACCTGAAATGATTGAGACACCTGAAGGCGCTGAAGAAATGGAATTGAAAATAGAGGGAACCAAAGACGAACTCGGAACAGCGAGAGAAACTATATCCACCGGCAAGGGAGAACCTGCGGCTGTGACAAGAAGAAAACTTCCCACTGTAGGTTATGATGATACGGTGAAATTAAGTACAGAACAGGCGGAAGATGATGCGATAAGAAAGACTTCAATACCATTAGAGTATGAAGAAATTATCAAGAGGATCCATTCTGATAAGGAGTAAAAAGTGCCAAATAAAGATGGAAGTGATGATGTGGCTGACATAAAGAAAGAAATAGATAGATTCAAAAGAGATTTTAACTGCATTAGTGAAGAGATTGGTAAGGTAATAGTAGGGAATAAAGACATTGTAAAGAAACTCTTAATAGCTTTCTTTTCAAATGGACACGTACTTCTTGAAGGTGTTCCGGGTCTGGGGAAGACCCTGCTTGTAAAGTCTTTAAGTAAAATACTCGGCTTTGATTTTAAGAGAATACAATTTACACCGGATTTAATGCCGGCAGACATAACCGGTACGCAGATAGTTGTAGAAAGGGGTGACGGTAGAAAGGAGTTCGAATTTTCAGCAGGCCCTCTTTTTACTAATATTCTTCTTGCAGATGAAATCAATCGTGCAACACCAAAGACACAATCGGCTATGCTGGAAGCTATGGAGGAAAGGCAGGTTACAGTTGCAGGAAAAACGCATAAATTGAGTGATCCATTCTTCGTTATGGCAACTCAGAATCCTATAGAGATGGAAGGTACCTACACGTTACCGGAAGCACAGATGGACAGGTTTTTCTTCAGATTAAATATTTCCTTCCCAAACTTTAACGAACTGAAAGAAATTCTGAGGCTGACAACAGCTAATGAAAGTTACATTATCAAGCAGGTTTTTGATTCCAGTTCGGCCGTAAAAAGGGTTTCTGAAATGAAAACGCTGGTAAGAGATATTCTAGTCTCGTCAAAAGTGGAGGACTATATTACCAACATTGTACTGGCAACTCATCCAAACAGCAAAGACACACGTAATCCAAAGTCTGATGAAGGTGACGTTACAGATTACACAGAGCGGTACATAACTTATGGGGCAAGCCCTCGTGGTGCACAGGCTATAGTTTTAGCGGCAAAGGTAAATGCCCTTTTAGATGACAGGGCTAATATAAGTTATGAAGATGTCGATGAGATCGCTGTGTCAGCGCTGAATCATAGAATACTTTTAAATTTTGAGGCTGATGCAGATAATATAAAGACTCAACACATTATAGAAAAAATATTAGAAAAAGCAGAAAAATAAATTAGTGTCTTTCAGCCCGCCCGAACGACGAAGTCGGGCAGGTCACTAATTTATGGCATTTTGCTTGCAAAATGAGTAAACATTTTAAATAGACATTTTCTCTCATAACAAAACGAATAAGTTTTAACAACCAGACATCGTTCCGGTGATTAAAAGCCAGGTTATTGCAGGTTGATAGAATTATTTGATATTATATGTGTCAAGAAAAGTGCGAATATGGTCAAGGGTAGTAACAATAGTCAAAGAGAGCATACGACCAAGACACTGCGGGACTTATTAAAACTGTTGTTATTGTATTTGATATAGGTGGGCTGATCCCAAATTCTCTCGTCACTCCAATACAAATTGTTTTGGCAGATATTGTTGCCTTGGTATTCTATACGGCCGTATTGCTTAGTTTGTTTAAGTTTTGCGTAGCAAAACAAGAATAAATTAGCGATAGAAAAGGAGCTAATTTATATGCTTGGAGACATTTTTGACGCCAAATTCCTGAGAAAACTCGAATCTCTGTGTATTGAATGTAAGAAAACATATAGTGGGGTCAGGAAGGGCAGTTATGAGGCAGTCAACAAGAAGGGGACAAGTATTGAATTTGCCGATTATCAGGAGTACCTTCCCGGAGACGACTTTAGATACATAGACTGGAATATTTATGGACGCCTTGACAAACTATTAGTAAAAACATTCAAGGAAGAAGAGGAACTGTCTGTTCACATCTTGTTTGATGTGAGCCGATCTATGCAGTTTCCCGAAGAGGACAAGAAATTTGATTATGCAAAAGATCTTGTAATAGCCCTGAGCTATATAGCCTTATCAAGTAAGAACAGTGTAAGGTTAGCAACAATGGCGGATACAGACAAGATTTCTAAAAACAGAACTCCTTTCTTCCAGCAGAAAGCGAATATCTTTGCAATAGCAGAATTTTTAAATAATGTTACGCCTCAAGGTGAACTAGACTTTGTTGATTATATTTCAAAATACATATATGAGGTAAAGGGAAGAAGAGGTACGGTTGTAGTGATATCGGATTTTATGATGAAACCGGAAATCTATACCAAGGGACTTAATTTCTTAAGGTTCAAAAATTTTGATATCAAGGTCATACAAATCCTGGGAGCAAATGAACTGAACCCTTTTGGAAAGGCAAAAAGAAGGCAGATAGTCGATGTAGAGACAAACAAAAAGATGAACATAAACTTATCAGAAGCAAATCTCAAAAAATACAAGGCTTCCCTGGAAGAACACAACCAGCGGCTGAGGCACTTCTGCAGGATGAACAGAATAATTTATTCACTGGCTAAAACAAACGTAAAGTTTGAAGATTTCATACTGCGCGATTTACCGAAAATAGGGTTCATAAGATAAATTAGCTCCTGCCCGCCCGAACGACGTAGCCGGACAAGTCGCTAATTTATTAAAAATATTATTTTCTCTTGCTTTAATGGTTAATATGTGATACTCTCTACTCGAAGTTGGTTGTTGTGCTGTTCTGTATATATCTATATAAAGGCTACAAGATCTCCAATCTTGCGGCCTTTTTTTATTTCTTTACATTTTTACTATATAAAGGGGGTGATTTTCAATATGCAAACTGGAACAGTTAAGTGGTTCAGCGACTCAAAGGGCTTTGGCTTCATTACTCCGGAAAACGGAGAAGATGTCTTTGTTCACCATACCGCAATTCAGTCTGATGGTTTTAAAAGCCTTTCAGAAGGCGACCAGGTAGAGTTTGAAGTCGAACAGGGCGAAAAGGGTAGCAAAGCATCAAAAGTTGTCAAGATATAACTATATTATAAAGCATACTCATATATTTTATGCTGTATACTCTATCGAAAGAGAGTTGTATATATAATTAATATAGAGTAGTTGTAAAATATTATTATAATGATAACGTAAAAGCCCCCAATATCCATGAAAAGGTATCGGGGGCTTTGTTTATATATGGAGAGAATAAAGAAAGCTGGTAAAACACACTAAAAGTAATGTCAGTTTAAGAGTAACTTTTATTATTTGAAAGGAAAACAGAATGAAGATCTATGTAGGAAATATGTCATACGACACTACCGAAGAGGATTTACGGCTTGCTTGCGAAGCATTCGGTAAGGTTGAATCTGCCACAATCATAAAAGACAAGTTTAGTGGCCAGCCAAAGGGATTTGGGTTTGTGGAGATGTCCTCTAAAGCTGAAGGACAGGCTGCAATTGATGGACTGAATGGCAAAGAGTTAAAGGGGAGAACACTTAACGTGAACGAAGCACGTCCTCGCACCGAGAAATTTGGAGGCAGCACAGGCGGATACGGTGGTGGTGGGGGATGCGGCGGTGGTGGGGGATTTGGCGGTGGTGGCAGCAGGAAGGGCGGATACGGCGGCGGTAAGGGAGGAATAGTGGTGGTAGGGGAGGATATGGCGGCGGAAAGGGAGGATATGGCGGTGGCAAGGGAGGACATAGTGGCGGCAGGGGTGGAGGACGGGGAAGATAACAGATTATGATATACTAAAACCGATTTGGTTTTTGGTTCTCTCAAAAAACAAATCCTGGTTGCAGTTATCCCTGGACAAAAGGCACCGAGGACTTTACTCGGACAAAATAGTTTTCGGTTATTTTCCGAGAACTATTTTGTGATGTGTATAAATAGCTGATGAGATATCTTATTATTTGACAAATATACTGTTAACCCAACAACCAAGGAAGTGCGTTATAACCACTACCAGCAATGCAATAAAAACATGCTCAACAATAACAGGTTTTATTTTAATTCCCTGATCTTTAGCAACGAAAGCGCTAATAAGCGCAACAAGGAATAATCCCCATACAACACTTACAACAACTGCTGTGGTCAGCTGGAAAAGCAATAGAGGGATAATGAAAGAGAGCGAAAACACAAACTTTGAGATGAAGGTTGCTAATGTAACAATCCAGATTTCCTTGGACGAATGAGTATTTTCAGCCTCTTCATGAATATGCACGCCTAAAGCATCGGAGAAAGCATCTGCAACTGCGATTGTAACAACACCGCCCATAACCGCTAATTTTTCATGAGTACCGGAATGGAGTCCCACCATAAGACCCATGGTGGTAATCGCACCCGAAGTTAAACCAAAACTAACGCCTGCCTTCCATTGTTCTTTCATATCAGTTAGAGACTTAACGTCAGAAATCAGCGGCCTTGCCGCAGGCAGGATTCGCTGCATTAAGTTGTTATAGAGTTAATTTTCAAATAAACTTTTCTTAATAGTTTCACTTATAATATCTGTTAATATTCCTTTTATTCCCTCGTAGGAATCTTTGCCTAATTTTTTTAATATTTTCTTTAACACCGATTTTCACAAGTAGTGAAACCGCCATAATACTACCCAATCACGCAGTCCATACAATTTCCACAGATTTTCCATCGAGCCATGGTACAGTGAAATGAGTTTGCAATTTTTCTACTCCT
>JACZYU010000014.1 GCA_022570935.1 Planctomycetota bacterium
CGACTATCAACATGGGTATAACATGGATGTGTGTTTATTGTTATCTTTGGGGGGTGGAATGTCAAGGGGAAGATTTTATGTATATGTCAAATAACTGAACCGGAAAAATTAGAGAAGGAGAATAATAACATGTATGATAATGTGGGCATGTTGGAGATCAATATATAGTTAAGACTGATAAAGGTCTTAAGAGAGTAAAAATTAAATCTTCAGATAATATGAGGATTGGAGATCAGATATACTAAAACCGGTTTGGTTTTTGGCTTTTCAAAAAACCAAATCTTGGTTGCTGTTATACTCTGGGAAAATTGGTTTTGGAATTTCTCCGAAAACTATTTTGGGATGGGTATAAAAATTGAAAAATTATAGTCTTTAAACTATTCTTTTTCAGAAACATGTTATCAAATCATTTTGAGGGTTTTTTTCTTGTCAATAGGTATGGGCCTTGTTTCAAAAAGTGGCTGCGCATTCTGCTTTCAAGGTCTGATCCTGAAAATCCTCTTAGATATTTTTCTTTTGCTTTATCCATTATATATTCATATCGGGCTTTTTCTTTACTTTGTTTAACTTGGAGTTTTTGTTGATTAAGTTTTTCTCTTGTTTTTTTCGTATCATCAGAGTTGACTGTAATGTTAAGCTCTATATAACAAAAATATTTAAGAATTTCAGGTTTTTTAGTTACTTTTTCTTTGTCTTCTTTTGATAAGTAGTGAGGCGGCATTGTCCACGCTTTTAGATAAAAAAATTCTGGCACATTTTTTAACGTGATTCCTTTCGAGAACTTTCCATTTTCATAATTCCAGTTATAAAATATAGAGCCACTTCCTATATCGTCTGAAGGTTGAATTTCTAAACCACCTGGATAAAATAAAAGAGAATTGTTAAAATCTTCTATTTTTAATTTTGTCCATGGAGTAAGTGGCAATATAGAAGAATCTTTCATCACTAAGAAAGTTTTTGGAGGATTAATTTCAAAATCACCAGTTACGGCAAAGATGTCAATATATTTATTTGGGCCAAAGTCTATATAATCATTAATTTTTTTAATGTATGAATTGCCACCTACGTAAGAATCAGACTCTCTGTATATTCTATCGTTAAAATCAAAAATAAAATATTTTTCGAAAAGGTATTTTTTAGATGAATTCTCTTTTGAACAAATAAACTTCCACTTTGTAATTATAATTGGGTTGAATTTTTCCTTTAGTAAGTCAAAGGCTGTTATTTGTAAAGGGTTAATCTTTAATTCAACTTCATCTCCTTTTTTTAAATTCCAGATTTTATCTCTTGAACCATTGTAAACAAAGTAATTAAAATGTGGAGTGTCTTTACTTTCATATACTTTTCCATTTACAATGAGATATATGTTCTCAATTGCCCATATGTTTGCGCAATCTACATTAGCAGTATTTTTAACAATAAATTTATATTCGGTTTTTGGTAGATGGTAAAAGTATTTATAATTGCCATCTATCTCCGGTGTTGATTGCTCCTTGTATCTATCTATTGCTGAAGTGTGATAAATTGAACCTACAATTAATGCGAATGCTTGAAGAAAAATAGCTATGTCACTTCTTATTTTTAATAGCTTTATTACAACAATTAAAACAATTAAAAATATAATAATATATACTGTTATCCAGCCCATAAGAACCTTACTTCCTTATTAGGAGCAATTACAGTTTGAAATATTAAAATAGTATTTAAAGCAGATTATTTTTTATGCTGAGTAGTGATTTTTTTAGGCGTTGACTCTTTAGTGTATCGGTGTTTTTCTCTACGCTTTTGTATATCTTTTACCAGCCAGTTTGACCAATGCTTAGTTTCTCCTTTTTCCGTTCTTGGTGGTTGGCTTCATGCGATTGTTATTGGCCTATTTTTTTCCTAAAATTTGTAAGATCTGTTATGCTTTCTTGTATAAGCTCTCTTTCATATGTTAAAGAATTGAGTGCTGCTTTAGGTGTAGTTTCACCTTTACTATATGAATCTAATGTTTTTATAAGATGTGCTTCACTTCCTTCTGCAAAATTGATGTAGATATTATTTAATTTATTAATTTCATCAACAGTTAACTTTTTGATCATTAATCCTGAATTATAGAATTGAATAAGAAACATTCTTGCCATTCTAGAATAGTTAATATTAACAAATACACTAGAATCCTGAACGGTTACTTTTTCAATAGCTTTGCTTATTTCATTCTTAGCTTTTTCTAGTATTGAGATTCCGATATCAAGCTCTGCTTGTGCATTTTTAACAACAAAACTATTAGTTTTACAGGTAGCCCATTTTTCTTTAATCCAAAACAAAACTATAGATAGCAGAAATCCTGAAACTGTCCCAATTAATGTCGCTAAAATTTGTTGACCAAATGTCATATTATTTTTCCTCTAACAAGTTCTTCTACAGTTTCCCTGTATAGTAGTAGATTTTATAGAATATATGAATTGTTTCAAGTGTATTCCAAATTCAAGGTCTGAGCCAAAACATTTTGCGGTTTTTTCCTTGTATGTCCGGGGATAGTTTCTCTGGTGAAGATTCGTCCACAGGGATAATCTGGAGAATCAATGATCAAGAAACCCGACTATCCACATGGATATAACATGGATGTGTGTGTATTGTTGTCTTTTGGGGGTGGAATGTCAAGGGGAAGATTTTACGAATATGCCAAATAACTAAAACTGACAAATTATTGAAGATGTATCATTTCATTAAGTGAACTAATCTGATTACTTTTATATTTCTATTGATATAGTAGTTGCAAGTATTATATTATTCCTACTATGTAGTGTTTTTCTTTGATTCTAATTGAATACAAGTTATGAAATTAAAAGACAATGAAATTAGAGATATAAACAGGTATTTGGAGGAAGGGAAACCTTTGCCTGATAAGTATCGGTTTTTGCTTTTCGGAGATAAGAGGGAAGTCGAGCTTGTATGGAATGGCAAGACTAATGAAGTATGTAACGTATCATTACCATTTCAAGTGATTGAGAATGTTGATGAGCCAAGAATTGAGAGGAAAGACAAAGAGCAGTTTTGTTTTGATTTTGATGATAGGGTGATGATGTTAATAAAGCACAGAGCAAGCAGTCGTTTAAATGCATTTATGTAAAGCAAGAAACGTATGAGAAATATAGACCGAAGAATTTTAAAGAGCTAATTAAGAATTTCCATGTAAAATAATTTGAGTGTTGGTATTATACCTGGATACTGCTTTTATCACAAATCTCTTTAACTTGGCTATCACTAATATCCGTAAACTGCACTCCAATACCGGGAATGCTCATTTCATTGCCCCAATCAATCTTCCATCTTACCTGTCCGCGTATGGGTGTCTGGTCTAATAATTCTTTTATTATAAACCAGGCATCATTATTTACTTCCCAGTCACCAATTGAAAAGATAAAACATCCTCTTCGTGAGATATTCATTGTTACTGTCCTCTCACTATTTTCATCACTTATTTTTTTACTTTTGGACAAAATAACGTTAAATATTATATCTCTTCTACGGTCGGAACGAATTGTTCTTGCAGTAAAAGAACGGCATTGTTGGGTTATAAAATTTTCCAATGTTCCACTTCCTGCAACCTGGTTAGAGTAAAACACACACAATTGCCCTGATTTATCATTAAAAGTTAGACGTGCTACAGGATATAGTTCAAGGATACTATCAATCCTTCCTTTATCTTTACTAAGAGTTATTATTTTTGTTGGCATATCAATCAAGATTCCATTATAGGAAGTTTTTACTATTGCCTTGTAAATATCTTCGAATGATGAAGCAACATCAATCCTGGCATCTTGCCCCTTGCAAGCATCCAGATACTTTTGACGTGCAATCCCTTCTCTGCAAATAAGTAATACTCTGATACTCATTAGAAATACCCTGTTCTTTCTTTAAATTATATTTTAATCTGTGCCTGCGTACCATAACTACACCTCGTAGGTGTTGTTATGGTAGTGGACGACCAGCCATATAGTCTCTTCATTGGAATCAGTCCACTCTACTCTATGTTTCTGGTGAGCGGGTATGTTGATATAGTCTCCCGGTTTCATGATAACTTCTTTATTGTTTTCAAATAGCAAACCGGCACTTCCCTTTAGCAGGATCACCCATTCGTCTACGTCTTGATCATACCACTTCTCTTTATCGGTTGATTGCCCGCTGGATATAATCCGTTCTATTTTAAATTGATTCGTCTTGATGATTGTCTCAAATATCTCTTCGGGAGATTGGTTTTTAATGCCTGAAAATATGTTCTTTATATCCACTGTCATGTATTCAATACTGTGCTAACTCTAATAAGATTCCGTCCGGTCCCCAAAAGTAGACCAGACGCTTGCCTGTCTTGGGATAAGCATGGATTGAACTGATAAATTTAATGCCTTTATCTTTCAAGTCTTGAACTATCTCATCGATATTTTCTACCTCAAACGCAATATGGCGAAATCCCAACTGATTTGCCTTACCCATATTAGTATCTTGTTCAGAAGGGGGGTTGATATATTCAATTAATTCCAGATTTGTCTCTGTGCCTGGTAACTTTAATGTTACATATCGTGCCCTGACATTCGGCAGGCCAACTATAGAAGTGATCCACTCTCCTGACAGTTCGGACTCATCTCCAACTTCAAAACCAAGCTGTATGAAGAATGCCTTTGCCTCGTCAAGATCACTGACAACCACATTGATATGATTAATCTTCTTTAGCATTTAAGGGTGCAAACAAGATAAATTTAAGAATTGGTGGGATTCAGGAATTTAGGAATTCCTCAATCCCTCCCTGCCCGCCAGCTTGTTAGGCGGGAATTCCTTAATTTCTAAGATTCCTCTTTAAAGCCTTTTATTTCTTTTCCTATAGAGAATGCCCGTCCAAGGGTTTTTCCTATTCCGTGATATGTTCGGATTTCTGGAGCGAAAAGAATTGGCATAACCTTGTCAATATCAGGAAGCCCTTTTTCTCCAAGTACAGATTCTTCAGCCTTAACATCCATTATTTCACCAATGAATTGAGTGTGTAATCCAATTTCAATCTTGTGGATCATCCGGCATTCTAATACTAATGGAAATTCTTTCACATAAGGGGCGTCGACCAGGTCACTCTTTACGGGAGTGAGTCCGGTAGCAGCAAATTTATCTGTCTTTCTACCTGTGGCAATCCCCAAATAATCGGCTTCCTTAACGTGCTTTTCAGAAGGAATACTTACAGTAAAGGCTTTACGCTCAATAACACTATCATAAGTATATGTTTCCTTTCTCAGAGATATATTAATACACACTGGCTTTGAACAGCAAATCCCACCCCAGGCCACTGTCATTATATTCGGTTTACCTTCCCTGTCATATGTTCCCACTATCCAGACAGGCGTGGGGAAGGCCAGTGGTTTTACTCCTAAAGATCTCTTCATGAATTATTCTCCTTAATTTTAAATTTTTTTTACATGTTTCATAAAGGGTGGCATGGACAAACTTGTTTGTCCGTGTTTATCGTAAACATTGTTATGGGAGATTAATGATAAAATGTTCATGTTAATTATTGTCAACTCCTTACCAATTATTCGCAGCATTCCCAATTAGTTGTAATCCAAGCATAGTACCTGTGTACATGTGGATTCGGCTTCCGGCCTTCCTGCCCGTCCGGCAGGCGGGAATCCACCCTACGTCGCTATGTATAGATTATTAACCATTAAGGCAGACGTAATCAGCAAATATCTACTTGTGTATCTTAAATCTTCAATCGACAATCCCAAATCCTGTTTCATGAGTTTTTAAATCGTAAATCTGAAATCGTAATTCGTAAATCACAATATCTTGCTTCTTGCCTCTTGCTCTCAGTTATTCTTCGGCTGAGTACTGTTGATGTTCATTGTATTTATAAACCAGCTCGATACCGGCTTCCCTGAACATTTTCTCTGAATCTTCTCCCTGGTGATATTTCCGCTCACAAACAACTCTCTTGATACCGCAATTGATAAGAAGCATCGCACACGTCCTGCACGGGGTCATTCTGGTATAGAGGGTAGCGCCTGATATTGAAACCCCGATTCTTGCAGCCTGGCAAATAGCATTCTGTTCGGCATGAACGGTACGCATGCAGTGTTCAGTAACCTCGCCATCTTCATGAGTTATCTTCTTGATCTGGTGTCCCGCTTCATCACAATGCCGAAAACCGGTTGGAGACCCTACATATCCTGAGACGATGAGCTGCCTGTCTTTTGCAATTACACAGCCGCTTTCTCCACGGTCACAAGTTGCTCTCTTGGAAATGGCATTAGCCACCTCCATAAAGTAATCATCCCATGATGGTCGTGTGTTATTTCTTTGTTTTTTATCTTGATTTGCCATACGAATTGAAACACTCTAAATCTGATAAATCTAATTCAAGTCGATTTGATGGACAGCAATAATATCGTCTAACTGTTTCAGCTCTTCCTGTACCGCTTCATCAGCAGGCTGGTCAATATTAATAAAGGATACGGCTTCCTGCAGACATGATGCGTCCGATCCGGGTTGATAGGAATTCTCAAGGGTCAATTGCATACGGGAAATATTTATATTATGATCTCCAAGGATAGAAGTGGCCTTTCCTATCACCCCGGGCCGGTCATAATTGTGAAGAACCAGGATATAACCATCCGGTATGACTTCCAGGTAGAAGTCGTTAAATCGTACAAATCGATAATTTTTGTTTCCAAATACCGTACCAGCAATCAGGTTAGTCTGTTTTCCATCAGAGACGGAAAGGATTATCTGATTGGCAAAATCCTGTACGTGATGCACAACGTTTTCTTCAACTACGATACCTCTGGATTCAGCCAGACTGAGTGCATTAACATAATTAACCGATGCATCCAGAATGGTATTCAGAAATCCATGTACCAATGCGGATGTCAGTACTCCGGTGTCATAGTCAGTTACTGAACCTGAATAGCTAATGGTTAATTTTCTGACTTCAGCCTGATTCTCACGATAGATTTGTCCTTGAAAAGAGCCTAATTTATCACAAATTTTCAAGTAGGGGTAGAGTAGCTTAAGCATTTCTGAACTGATAGATGGACAATTTACCCCGTTTCGTATTTCACCGGTCTGAAGATAATCTCTAATCTGCTCTGCAGCCTGAATAGCAACGTTGACCTGCGCCTCTGCAGTAGAAGCTCCTAAATGGGGTGTGCATATAACACGCTCATGTTTTAAAAGTGGATTGTCTTTTTGAGGCGGTTCCTCTTCGAATACGTCAATAGCAGCGCCTGCAATCTTTCTTGAGTTCAAACCATCCAGAAGATCAGATTCATTGACAATTCCGCCACGGGCACAATTGAGTATGTAAACGCCGGTTTTCATTGTCTGAATGGTTTTATGGTCAATCAAGTTGTGAGTAGTATCATTGAGAGGAACGTGGACTGTAATATAATCGGATCGTTCAAAAAGTATATCTTTGGAAACCAACTCAAATCCATATTTTGCGGCAATTTCTTCATTCAGGAACGGGTCGCTGACCAAGACTCTCATTCTGAGACCCTGAGCGCGGTCGGCAACAATCTTACCAATATTGCCGAACCCAATTATACCCAGGATTTTCCCCGTAATCTCCGTACCGGTAAATTTCGATTTTTCCCAGGCACCCTGATGCATACTTTTGTCAGCCTGAGGAATATGGCGGGACAGAGACATGAGCATGGCAATCGTATGTTCAGCCGTTGTGGTAGCGTTTCCGCTGGGTGTATTAATAACGACAACTCCACGTTCAGTAGCAGCAGAGCAATCAATATTATCAACTCCGATACCGGCCCTTGCAATAATTTTTAAATTGTGTGCCTCTGAAAGAACCTCCCTGGTAACTTGAGTTGAAGAACGCACGATGAGCGCCTCAACATCCTTGATTTCATTTTTCAAATCCTCCGGTTCCAGATTCGTTTTGTAAATTATCTGAATTCCATCAACATCATTAAGAATATCAATGCCTTCTTGAGACAATTTATCAGATATAAGGACTTTCAATTATTTCTCCTTTAAATAAAAAAGTTAAAAGTGCCTACCCGCCTGCCATTCAGATCGGGCAGGTCGCCCGTCGCCTGAGACGACCCTGTGGGCGCTTCAAGATCCGCCCATAGGGGAGGCGCCCCTCGGAGTAGCTTCAAGACACGACTCAGTCGGGAAGTTTGAAGTGAGCTAAAGTTGAGGTAAAAAACAACCTCTTCAAAGGGGGCAGTTCCTGGTTATAATTTAGGAATTCCCGCCTAACAAACTGGTGGACAGGCAAGGATTCAGGAATTTAGGGATTAATTGATTTATTATTCAGTTCCCCCCTGCCCGTCCGGCAGGCGCGAATTCCTTAATTTCTCAATCTCTTCAAATTTTCAACTTTAGCTCACTTAAGGCACTTCAAGCTTAGTTGCCCCATTTCTTTTCTAAGTATTGTTCTCTGCCTGATCCTGATTTATACATCTTATACTTTACAGGGCATTTCTCGTAATATTTTTGATGGTAGTCTTCAGCCTTGTAAAATGTTGTGGCCGGGGTGATTTCGGTAACGATTGGATCGTCATAAATGCCGGATCTTTCCATCTCTTCTTTTGATGATTCGGCTGATTGCTTCTGTTCCTCGGTATGATAGAAAATGGCCGTTCTATATTGTGTTCCTACATCGGCGAATTGCTTATTGAGTGTAGTAGGGTCGATATTCCTCCAGAATACTTTGAGTAATTCAGAGTAATTAATCTGTGTTGGATTATACAATATTTCAATGGCCTCGGCATGTCCTGTTGTACCGGCACACACCTCCTCATAAGTAGGGTTGTCTTTGTGGCCGCCGGTATAACCTACGGCGGTTGACACAACTCCATTTAATTCATCGTAGGGATTTTGCATGCACCAGAAGCATCCGCCCGCAAAAGTGGCTTTCTCTATTATTTTGTTATTCATGATTGAACCTTTGCTTTCATTACCAGCAAGTGCGAAACTAATATGTCCGAGTGTGATAAATAAGATTAAAATTATTGAGAATTTATTCATATGAATCATCTTTTCTTAATACTATTCTTAATTTTTTGTCAAGAGTCCAAATGGTCGAGCCAGTCTCTCTAGCCAGTATAATAATTGCACTATCAATTAATCCTAAACCCTTGCTAAACCATCTGTTTTTGCCTGATTCCAACCCTGCTTTCAAAAATAGTCCTTGTTCGTTATTTTTGGGTAGATTAAGCCAATATTCATTAATTATATCACTTTCATGCTTATTTTTGGCGCCTTGCATTAATTCAGCAAAAATACATTCCATAGCGAGAACCTGACTTTCTTCTAATAGCTCAGATAATTTAGGAAAGTAAGGTTGGCGACCCTTAAAGAATTCAACCCAGACAGAAGTATCAACTATAATCATTACTTTCTATTAATCGATCTTATTTTCTCGGCAGAAAAATTCCTATGAAATGTGAGGGGAGTTTTGGCAATCTTAGTATTTAGCCTTTTTATCTTTTGTTGAGCAACCCACTCCCTAAGGGCAATGGTTAAAGATTCAGTAAGATTTTTGCCATCTGTCAGTTTCTTTACATCTTTAATCAAATCGTCTTGTATTAGTGCGGTTACCTTCATGTCAGGGATTATACGATTATGTATCGTATTTGTCTATAATATTTCTTCGAATAGGGCGTTGTTGAATTACTCATGTATATGTTTTTTCTGATATTCAAACCGTTGTGTCAACCTGCCATTTGGTGGTGTGAGAGAATACCATATAAACACTATCAGGTATCAGTGTGTCAATAGGGGGTTCTTTTATAGCGATAAGGAGATTTACTTTTTGAAACTTTGTAACAATTTCAGCTCCGGAACGTTTATATTGAGAGTCTTTCTAGATACGGAGTGGACTGGATGCAACTTCTACAGGAATCTTCCTCTTTACCAGCCACGAAACGTCTTTTGGGGTTAATAGAGTTCTGCGCTCCCACTCATTTTTCGATTCAGGTAAAATACCAACTATAATAAATAACAAGTGTCAGGTCTTGGCACTATATTCCACTGGTTTTTTAGTTTTTTTAATTTGCAGCTTGTGCATGATGATGGCTGTTTTTATATCTTCTTTTCATCACTCTCAATGACGCCATCACGTAGTCGAATGATACGATTGGTGTGTTTAGCAATATATTCTTCATGAGTTATTAAAATAATGGTGTTGCCCTGCTCGTATAGTCTCTGCATGATTTCTATGATCTCTTCACCGGTCTTGCTGTCAAGATTTCCGGTAGGTTCATCGGCCAAAATTAAGGAGGGTTTGTTTACCAGAGCTCTGGCAATGGCGACTCTTTGACGCTCCCCTCCGGATAACTCATTTGATTTGTGCATTATGCGGTCACTCAGGCCAACACGTTCTAATACATCCATGGCTAATTGTTTTCTTTTGAAGGAAGGCATACCAGAATAGATCAATGGCAGTTCGACGTTATGCAGGGTAGTTGAGCGAGGCAGCAGGTTAAATGTCTGAAAAACAAATCCGATTCTTGTATTTCTGATATCAGATAATTGGTTGTCGTTCAAACTGCCAATATCTTTCCTGCCAAGATAATATGTGCCCGTAGTCGGTGTATCCAGACATCCCATAATGTTCATCAATGTAGATTTACCAGACCCGGACGGCCCCATGATTGCCACATATTCATTGTCTTCAATCTTCAAGTTTATAGCACGCAGTGCAGGTACTTTTACATCTCCTAATACATACGTTTTGGATACATCATTCATTTCTATAAGCATTGCTTTTATGTTTCAGGTTCTTAACCGGTTATTATTCTAAAACTAAAAGATTCTGTTGTCCTATTCATATCTGAGAGCGTCGATAACATTCTTATTGGCAGCTTGAATTGCAGGATACAGACCTGCGATACTACCGATTCCGGAACAAATGATAAAACTATAACCGACCCAGTTTAATGGAATGCTCAAGCCGTTATCTGTAAAAAAATAATTAAAGCCCATACATCCGACTGTTCCCAATATACCACCAATAATTCCAAGAATCACTGCTTCAACAAGGAATTGAGTAAGAATGTGAAACTTTTTTGCCCCAACTGCCCTCCTGAGACCTATCTCGCGAGTGCGCTCTGTAACTGTTACCAGCATCACGTTGGCAATGCCTATGCCACCGACTATCAGAGACACGAGTGCAATAATAATGATAAAGTTAGCTATTTCCTGATTGGTTTCCTGAACTGCTGAAAGAAATAAATCCTGTCTTCGAACACGGAAATCATTGTCCTCATCAGGACGTAAGCGGTGGTTACGCCTCAGGATCGTTTCAATATCAAAAAGGGATTCATCGTAATCGTCAGCAGAGCGCATTTGTGCAAGGATGCTGGAAAGGTAGTCTACTCCGTACAGGCGCTCTTGTGCCGTGGTAAGGGGAATAAAAATCACGTCATCCGGATTATGCCAACTTTCCCCTTTTGCACCCAGCAATCCTATTACTGTGAATCTCTTTGAGTTGATTATGATTGTTTCACCAATTGGAGAACGATTTCCAAACAGCTTCTCGTGTACTGTGGCACCCAGCAGGCATACGCGCGCTCTTCTATTCAACTCGTCTTCAGAAAAAAACCTCCCTTCAATGGGGTGAACGTTATTTACTGTTTCATATTCCGGAGTTGTTCCTGTTATACGGGTGCTCCAATTTTGATCTTTGAATTCAGCAGCCCCCTGTCCTGTATATCTTGGTATGATAGCAATTATAACATCCGAGGTCGTTTCAATCTCTTTTGCGTCATCCCATTTTAGATTGATAACGTTTGTGGCGGTGCGAACTCCTCTCATGTGGGAATAGCTGGGACGTATTAACAAGACGTTTGATCCTAATGATTCCAAACGTTCATTGATACTTTGTCGAGTAATATTCCCAAGAATAACGACGTAGAGCACCGCACCAATTCCCACTGCAATGCCGGTAAGTGTTAATACTGATCGCAGGGGATTAGTCTTGAGGCTTTGCAATGCCATTAGAATATTCTCAAGAATGATCATGATTAATCCAGATTAAGTGAGTATATTTGATTCATGGTTAACTGGAATGGGGAAACAACTAACTACATTTAATATTAGAACAATATTTTCATAAGGAAATATATTCTAACCTTTGATTCTTTGCGCTGTATTTATTACACCATTAAAGACTATTTCTCTATTTCGATGAGGATGAACGTTTTTTAGATCCAAAACTGCGACTGCGTCTTATACGCTCCACAAGCCGATCAGTTTCATCTTTCAATCGTGATACCATTGGTACGCCCAGAATACTGCCTTCCTCAACACCAGCCAAGATGATCACTTGCTTAAAATTGGAAAGTCCGATTTCTACCATCTGCGGTATAAACTTATCTTCCTGTTTTAATAGAACCGTTCGTACGTTAGCCCCTCTTTTCTGGTAGTCTCCCAAATCTTTAACATCAAGAATTTGGATGGTAATGGCAGGGACTAAAAGTACGTTTTCCTTCTTAACGATTTCGATTTCTACACTGGCATTCATGCCAGACTTTAGTTTACCATCATTATTCTTCACTTCCACTATTACGTCGAAAAGGGTTACATTCTGTTCAATCTTGGCTTCTGGAGCGATACGCAGAATTTTTCCGCTAAATTCGATCTCTGGATAGGCTTCTGCGATCACCGTAGCAAATTGTCCAATTTGAATTTTGCCGATATCGATTTCATCAATTCCGGTTTCTATGTATACGGAACTCATATCTGCTATATCGACAATGGGAGTTCCACCGCTAACGTTGCTCACGCCAGAAGCAATGATCTGGCCTTTCTCAACATACTTTTGTAAAATGATGCCATTTATCGGGGCGCGTACAACTGATTCACTCAGCCGTTCTTTAGCACGATCTAAGGATGTTGTCGCTTGGACTAGTTTTCCCCTGGCCACTGCCAAACCTAGTTCGATCTGATCTTGCTCTTCCTCTGAAATGAGATTGCTCTGGAATAACTGAATACGGCGATCAAACGTCCTCTGCGCTTGTTTGAGTTCTGCCTTTGCTATATCTAAATCTGCCTGCGCCTGGGCTACCTCAGCACGCTCATCTTTTTGGTCCAAACGTGCGATTAGATCACCCTGCATAATAAAATCACCTTCTTCTACAGGTAACTCTACTATTTCTCCGCTTGCTTTTGATTTGATTTCAATTCGATCGATAGACTTTACTACGCCGTTGGCCATAACAATAATCTGGAATGTACCTCTCTCTACAATTACTTCTTTAAATTTCACTTTATTCTTTCCGGAATTACTCCCTCTACTATTCATAAAGAAAATAGTGATTCCAACAATTGCTGAGACCAGAATTATGCCTGTAATTAATATGCCTTTAAAATTACGCATTCTTAACCTCTTAACACCTTTCTCACAAAACCGTTTTGTTTCTCAAGTTTCTTCATGGCTTCTTCATAACCGATTTGTAGTTTATGCATAACGATGGCTGTTTTCACGTTGCCGTTTGCATTCGTCAAAAGTTTGCCGGCAGGATCTCTGTCAAGGTCTGTAAGAATCATTAGGATCCTCTCTGCACGGTCATTGAGCTTTACGTTCTTTACCTGAAGGTCAATCATGAGGTTTTCATAAACCTTGCCCATCTTTATCATTGATGCCGTCGTAAGCGTATTCAGTATGAGCTTAGTTGCAGTGCCCGCCTTCATGCGTGTAGAACCCGTTATCACCTCCGGGCCGGTTATGGGCCTGATGATGACGTCAACTTCCTCGGCAGGGTCTGTATCCGGATTACAACACAGGAATATGGTAGTTGCGCCGATACTGTTTGCCTGGACTAAAGCGCCGTGAACGAATGGTGTAGTGCCGCCTGTGGCAATACCGACTACGGTATCTTCAGGTTTTATGCCATGTTCTCTGATAGCCTGTTCACCATCCTCCTGTCTGTCCTCTGCTCCTTCTATTGATCTTGTAAGTGCATCCTTTCCTCCTGCTATTATACCTCTTACCAATTCAGGGTCAGTGCCGAAAGTAGGGGGGCATTCAGAGGCATCGAGCACACCCAACCTTCCGCTTGTACCAGCTCCTACATAAAATAGACGTCCTCCTTTCTGGAATGATTCAACAATTAAGTCTACAGCCTTTGTGATATTCTGGCGTTCCTTATTAACGGCATCGATTACGTTTGAATCCTCGGCATTGATTATATCAACAATTTCTGATGTTGATTTGGTATCAATGTCGAGTGACTTTGGATTCCTTTGTTCGGTGATGAGTTTTGAGCGATCTTTCATTATTTTTTTGACAGGCGTACACGCCCGCCTCTGCGCGAATTACAGGATAAGAATAAATGATAAAAATAGTCTTACAGATTATAAACAAATTATTCACCAAAAAGAATAAAAAGTTTTGTATATCCTGTTACACCTGTCTAAAGGATTAAAACTGATTTGTAGTTAGTAAGTATTTTGGTATTATTTAATACGTTCAAATTGCATAGTTACATCTTAGATAATCACGAAATATAGAAAATGATCAAGATTGAGAATGAGAAATTATTAAAGAAGCTGAAGATTATTCCAACAGGCACGGGTGTGTACATGATGAAGGATTCTAAGAAAGAGGTTATTTATGTCGGCAAGGCAAAGAACCTTAAAAACCGTGTCCGAAGCTACTTTCAGCGTTCAGGGGATGAAAGGTTGTTTATTAAATTTCTTGTAAAGAGGATTTCTGACATTGACTTTGTTTTGACGGATACAGAGAAAGAGGCTCTCATTCTTGAAAACAATCTGATCAAACAATTCAAACCTCGATTCAACATTAATCTGCGTGATGACAAAACATTTGTATCCATCAAGCTGGATATGAACCAGAAGTTTCCTTTTCCGGTTATTGTCAGGCAGGTTGAGCCGTCTTCCGGTAAAGGTAAGGGATCAAGAAAAAGAAATGGTATTCTTTACTTCGGGCCTTATTCTTCTGCAAGGGCAGTGCGCGATACTTTGAGGTATGTAAATAGTATGTTTCCTATCAGGAAATGTTCAAACAATATGTTTAAAAGCAGGGTGAGGCCGTGCCTGTATTATCAGATAGGAAAATGCGTGGCGCCGTGCTGTGATATGATCGATGAGAAGGCGTATAAGGAGTTAGTAAATGAGATTGTCCTGGTTCTCAAAGGTAAAAACGTGGAGTTATTGAATGTACTGAGAGAAAAAATGGATGAGGCATCAAAGGTAATGAAATATGAAAAAGCGGCAAAGTTCAGGGACCGCATAATGGCAATAGAGAAGACCGTGGAGAAACAGAAGATTAGTACGATGGAATTTGTTGACAGGGATGTTTTTGGATATTTCGGAGAGGAGAATCGCATACAGATTCAGGCAATGTTTATAAGAAACGGTAATCTTGAGAATATAGCATCGTATAGATTTTCAACCATGAATAATACGTTAAACAACGTCTTCCGTTCCTTTATTAATCAGTTTTACGGCCATACAAGATTTATCCCGGATGAGGTAGTGATACCTATTGAAAATGAAGATAAGGGGATATTAGAAGAACTGCTGAGTGAGAAAAAAGGGTATAAGGTAAAGGTGCTATGCCCAAAGAGAGGAGAGAAGCTTAAGTTGCTGGAGATGGCTATAAACAATGCAAAGAATGCATTTAAAATTCACCAGGGAACTGATGACGATATAGAAGTGGTTATGGCTTCTTTAAAGAAACAACTGGTACTGACAAACATACCGAAGAGGATGGAGTGTTTTGATATATCCAATATCAGGGGAAAGCAGGCTGTAGGCTCAATGGTTACGTTTGAAAACGGCAAGCCCGTAAAGAGTAGGTACAAGAGGTATAAGGTTAAGACGGTTTCTAAATCCGATGATTACGCAATGATGTATGAAGTTTTAACGAGGAGGTATTCAAGGGCATTCAGGGAAGATGATTTCCCTGACCTTGCAGTAATTGACGGTGGGAAGGGACACTTGAGCATAGCCAGAAGGGTGTTTGATGAGCTTGGTGTTGATAGGGTGGATGTCATAGCACTTGCAAAAGGAAAGACTGAGAGTATAGGAAATGATGATTCTAAGAAGAAACTGGATGAACGTGTTTTTATATGTGACAGGGCCAATCCGATTGTGTTAAAACAAGAATCTTCTGAATTAAAACTCCTGGTAAATATTCGTGATGAGGCTCATCGCTTTGCTTTAGCGTATCACAAGAAATTGAGGAAGGAACAGTATTACGAATCTCCCCTTGATAAGATTACGGGAATCGGGAAGGTTAAGAAGAAAAATCTGTTGAAGCATTTCGGAGATATGCAGAAGATACGTAATGCATCATTAGAGGAGTTGGAGAAGGTGAAGAGTATTACATCTAAAGATGCCAGGATTGTGTATAATATTTTTCATTATAAAAGTTAGGAGATAATTATGTCTAATAGGGTGACAGGGGTTGGTTTTCTTGGTATTGCAGTCTTCGTATTTGCAATACCATATTTTACTACGGCGATTTGGGTTTCAGGGGTAGGGGTATCATTGCAGGTTTTTAATGAACTGTTTCTGGGGATATGCGTTGTGCCATTGATTGTAAGTGTATTTATCATGGGAGGTGGAATATTCTTTCTTATCAGGGCAGAAAAGGCTGATGCGTAATTCATTCATGGCTTAACGTTACATTTTCCGGCAAAAACAACACCTTCTTCTACAATCAATGTTTTTGCCTGTAGGTTGCCCGTGAAATGTGCTTTTTGCCTGAGTACTATTTTGTCAGATGCGGTAATCTTTCCTTCCACCCGGCCCTCAATAATGGCGCTTTTTGTAGTAATGGTTGCATTGACAGTGCATGTTTTACCAATGACAAGTTCTCCGTTGTCAGTTATTATTTCTCCGTCAACCTGTCCATCAATCCTCATTGGCCCGTTAAATTTGATTGTACCTGTAATCTTACAGTCAGGAGTTATATATGCCGTTTTTGCATCATTTCTGAATTCATTTTCTTCTCTGACTCCACTTTGGATATCATTTGATGATTTAGGAACTTCCGTGCTATCCGGGACAGATGGATCCGTTTTTAAAACTTTCTTTTTTCCAAACATGATTCAGGTTATTATATTATTAATACTATTCTTAGAACTGATATTGAATACTAGCATTCATTATTAAATATTTCAATATAATACCGGTAAGATTTGTTTTTTCATCACGGAATTGTGCCTTTTGCACTTACTTATAGATTTCTTCGAAAAGAATAAGTGAGAGAAGTATCAATTATGAAGTGTGTATGCACAATTATTTTAATTGAAATCAATGCTATCTACAGTAAAATGCATAAACTGCCAATGGCTGATAAATAAACTTAACAAAAGCTGAAAGGGGTTATTAATGAGAATTTCAATTGAAAGTGATACGAGGATCAAGTTAATTCCGGAATCCGAACATGAGAAAGAAAACCTTGATGCATTGTGGAAGCTTGTTATACGTTGCGATAAGGATAGTAAAGTGCTGTGCCCTATAGGTTCCTACTTACCGGCAACAGATGACGGCGCCAACTTTGTTATACAGGATCAGTGATCAGGAAGTGGCGGATCTTGAAGTGCCCACAGGGTCGTGTCCTCAGGCGACAGGCGGCTCTGTGAAGACAGAAGGGTCAAAGATGCAAATGTACAATCTTCCCATTCGCGAACAATTAATCATACTTGAGGATAGTTGCTTATCACTTTTTTCACTGATTTTGGAAAAAACTAAATCACCGGTATTAATATCAGACTTTTTACTCTCCTACGTAGAGAGCGCGAATCGGTTGATATGCCCATGTATCTCGACAAACTTCTAAAGTATTGCAATTACCAGCAAAACTCATTATTTTTCCATATAGGCAATTTACAAAATATAATTGCATAAACTGTCTTGCTCCATATACTTAATACTTGACAATACAGCTTATTGTAGTATAAAAGTACCTTCAGTCAATAGATTGTTGTGTATTTAAGGGAGATTAAGGGAGAATCGTTTGAAGCATATTCTTGTGACTACTGATTTTTCAGAAGAGGCCGAAACAGCATTTGATTATGCAAAGGAGCAAGTCGAGCTTATCGGAAAAGAGAAGAGCAAAATTACTCTTTTAAAAGTGATCGATATCGTAATACCGACAAACAATGAGTTTGACTATGGCGTGGATATTTCCGACAAAATGGGTATAATCGAGAAACTACAGGAACAGGCTTCAAAGAGGATTAAAGAAATTGCAGAAAAGCATTTCACGGGTTTTCCTATAGAAACATTAGTATATTCACCTTCGAAAGATGTACATCAGGGGATAATTGAATTTGCTGAAGCTCATAAAGTTGATCTCATAGTGTTATCAACTCATGGAAGAACCGGGGCGGGACACTTTTTCCTGGGAAGTATAGCGGAACGTGTAATCCGTCAATCTCCATGTCCGGTAATGGTTATTCCGGCAAAAATTGCTAAAAAAGAAACTCCATAACTAACAGGGATATCTATTTTCAGTTATTACTATTATAAACATCAGAATTCCAAATATCTTCAAAATTACCATATCATATAAAACATATAACTCATCAAGTGATGAGTGAGTAAATTAAACCTCTGTGGATTTGCCTCAGATTAACGCAGATTTGCACTGGAGTAAGTCGCACGAAGCGCTCCTCGGAGTAATTTGAAGATCCGACTCTCTCCGCCACGGGACCGACCTGAGTTGGACTGTGGGCTACCCACAGGGTCGTCCTCAGGCGACAGACGACAGTCTGGGAGCAAGTGTTCACATCCGCCTAGTCTTTGGCGGGCCTGCTCGACGTGCCTTTTGGCGGGAGGCTGGAGGACTTTAATATTATAATCAAAGATTTCGCCCCAAGAGTCTATAATTCTTTATACTTATTTTGATGTTACTTGGAACCTTTTCTAAGGAGGAAGAGAATGAGTAGCGAATTTCTGGCAATTATAATAATGTTAGCTATTTTAGGTATTGTAATAATAGCATGGCGTATTCGGGCTGAAAGTGATAAAGACAACGAAGGATCAATGAGAAAGCCTGAACTCTCAGAAGCAGGCAAAAGAAGCCAGATGCAAGCCTCTATAGAAAGGCTCGAAAGAAGACAAGCTGAGACTTCAAGGAAACTTGATCAGGTTTTAGAAGCCAGGTCAACAGTGGTGAAAAAGACAGCTCCAAAAACAACAAAGACCAGGAAAACTGCCAGTAAGCCAAAAGCGAAGAAATAATAGGAATCCTTGATTTTAAAATAAGAAATTGATTCATAAGCCTAAGCTGCATGTTGTCTGGAGATCTGTAACTGTGTAATGCAGCAAAAGAGGTGTAACTACCTTCTCACATCCACAAACATAAAAATGATAGGTTTGTTTTGCTGTCACCCGGAGTACCCGGTCGCCAGCTCCCGTCCAACCAAGTCCTCCCTGGCGTGCGACTGCATTCTGACGGGTTTACCCGACGTTCCTTTTGGCGGGCTTGCCCCCGTCCGAACGGATTCATTCGGGTGGGTGACGGTTTGTTTGGCGGGGACACACAACCCATCCTACATGTAATTCTTTTAATAAATAATTATAACTTTAATACTTTACAAATCATTTTGCGTTCTGAGGGTCTTATCATGGGGGAAACTCACAAGAAATTTAATCTGCGAATAGAGGAAGATGACAAGACAGTCCTGCTGGACTGTGATATATCTACAGATGAGCTTGAAGAGTTAGTGGCTGCCATAGGTAAAGAACTTGAAGCTCTTGGTATTAAGGATCCACCGGACCAGAAACAATTAAAGGAACAACTGAATTGTGCCGCAGAGAAAGATCCCCATCTGGTGAACTTTATTCTAATCGAAGGTGAACCATCCGTCCCGCTTCTATGCGTAACGGATGATAGAATGGCAGTCTTGTTGAACTGTGATATAACCACCGATGGACTTGATGTGTTGGCGGCTTCCATAGGTAAAGGACTTGAAGATCTTGGTATCAAGGATCCGCCGGATCAGAAACAATTAAAGGAAAAACTGAATTCTGCCGCAGAGAAAGATCCCCATCTGGTGGACTTTGTTCTCATCAAAGGTGAGCCTCTTGTTTCCCCTCAGGATGGGAAGGTTGAATGGGAGGGCAGTTTGTTCAAGACTAGTCTTGTCAAGGACAAGTCTACGGGCAAGATAAACTATCGAGAAAAAGGGACCCATGACTCCGTTGTAAAGGATACGCTGTTGGGTCATCAGATTCCCGCCGTGGAAGGAAAAGACGGTCTGGATGTCTTCGGGAATACAATTCTTGCCGGAAAACCGGCAACGAACTACCCTGAGGCCGGTGATAATGTGCGTCTTGACACTAATAAAAATGCATACTACGCTCAGATAAACGGGCGAGTTCGTCTGTTTAACAATATTCTTTCTGTAAATGAGAAGTACATAGTTGAGGAAGATGTTAATATGGCAACAGGGAATATTGCACATACTGGTACGGTTGTAGTTAATAGGGACGTACTCAGTGGCGCAAAGATTGAAGCTGACGGTAATATTGAAGTCCATGGTACCATAGAAAATGCGGAGATACGGACAAAGGGTGATCTTATCGTTCATGGCGGCATAAGACAAGCAGAGGGCCACAAGATTGTGGCTGAGGGTGGTATTCAGACAAAGTTTATAGATGGCGGAGATATCCAGGCAAAAAAAGACATTGTAGTTGAGAAAGAGATCATTAATTGCAATATGAAGACACTGGGAGCAGTAATAATACCCAGAGGCCATATAGTAGGTGGCGAAATAATTGCCCTCAAGGGTATATATGCCGGATATACGGGCAGTCAGACTTATGTCCCTACAATGCTTGTTGCGGGTGCTGACTTCAGTGTCAGGTACAAAATATCTATGAGAAATAAAAAAATAGAGAGGACAGAAACGGAGCTGAAACAACTTAGAAATTTTGCAACTGCTCAAATGGCAAACCAGAAGAGGGACTTCACCACTAGCAATGAAGAACACACAAGGACACTACTTAAGATCTCAGGGATTGAGCAGGAACTGCAGATCGTGGTTGATGAATTGAAGGATATCGAGGCTCATACCCTGAGCAATGGCAAAAGGCTTGTGAATGTGGGAGTTACAATATTTCCCAAAACGACTATTTCTCTTGGCGATGAAATATTAACGGTGGAGGAAGAGACCGCCGGACCGGTTAAGGCTGAGATTGTTGAAGGAGAGATTCAGCTTAGTCAAGGGGAGAGGTCTCCTGATATATAAGGATGGTAACAAAAAGACTTCCCCGCCTGCCCGCCAGTTTGATAGGCGGGGACAGAAAGCGCCCCTGCCCGTCCGGCAGGCGGGGAGGACAAGACCACGGAAATTAAACCAATGAAAAGTATACTATTGATTGTAATAATATTGTCTATCACCGGCTGCCTTTCGATGAGTCCACCGGGTCCGGGTACCACAACAAAACAAATAAAGAAACAGATTAAATACAAGTGGGCACAAATAGATAATGATATGTCCAAAAAAGAGGTGGCACGTATTCTGGGTATTCCTACTGATGTTCATGACAGTGAGGATATAGAAACCTGGAAGTACAAATATGATATATCCCGAACATATGGCAGTGTTAGTTTCCGTAGAAGCGAAGACCTAGTCTGGTTCTTTTCAAAACCATCATTTTAATGACAAATATTATTCTTCCTTGCAGTATAATAATTAGATAAATTAATTATCAACCTTGAGCAAGCTCCGTCCTTGAGGTCGGGAAAAGTCGAAGGGTTGATTTTAGTAAACAGTATCACTATTATTAACCTCAGTATCACCACAACTTTAGCTCACTTCAGACTTCCCGACTGGAGTCGGGTCTTGAAGCTACTCCGAGGGGCGCCTCCCGCTATGGGCGGATCTTGAAGCTGCCCACAGGGTCGTCCTCAGGCGACGGGCGGCCTGCCCGAACTGATTGGCAGGCGGGTAGACACTTTAAACTTTTATGAGACTAAAAACTTTGCTCAAATAATAAGTTTTTACAGTGAAAGAATATATAACCCATCAATCGATGGACGAGGAAAATTTCTCATATACACATATTCGTGGGCAAGTTGGTCTCTTATCTTTGTAATCATGCCAAACGATTCAAAATTAATAAAATGCTTTAATTGTGGCCAGACTCACTGTCTTGGTGATTACGGCCAAAATACGGGTATCATATGTACTGGCTGTGGCAAGAAAATGGAACCCTTGATTTTTGATAAAATATGTGAGGGTGATAAAAGGGGATTTCTTACGCTTCTCGGATATTTTACAATCACCGTCCTAATTGGTGTAATGGGTAGCATGATGATGATGCATGGCTGGAACTTTTTGGTAATTTTTACCATGTTGGGCGGGGTTGTTTACCTGATAGGTAGAATATTTATGAGTAAGTATAAGATTATCGAAATAGAAGAATACCTGCCGGATAAGATCGCGCATGATAACGCGGATGCTCATTGTTCCAGCAGTTTCGACCGTTTGGTTGTCGCTTCCGTGAATGAATTGCCGCAAAAAATAAGAAAACGCTTAGAAGATGTATCAATAGTAGTAGAAGACAGGCCAAATCCTTTTGTGCTGGGAAAACTAAAATTGAAATCTAACTTGGTATTACTTGGTTTATTTCAAGGGGTGCCTTTAAATAAAAAAAGTGTATGGCATTCCAGTACCATGCCGGAAAAGATTACTATATACCAGAAAAATATAGAGGCCATCTGCCATTCTGATGAGAAGATTAAACAGAGAATAAAAAAAGTGGTCCGCCACGAGGTAGCACATTTTGTTGGATTTACTGAAGAACAAGTAAGAAGGTTGGGTTATTGATCGGCGTCTTCTTAACTCCAAAAAGTTACCGAATTATTGAGCTAGTACAGCTGTCCCTATTTTGTCCAAATGTTTGGACTCTGGAAAGGCGTTTCAAAAAAAGACATAGATACTATTTCTCTGGACACAGATTAACGCAGATAAAGACAGAATTCACAGCAGAGAATCCAAAATCCCTCAATTCTTTAATTACTTAATCCCTTAATCATTTTTCCCGTTGATTTTAGTAGACAGCATCACTATTATTAACACCAGTATTTCAACACTCTTCAATATCTCCATATCATTTATATACCACCAGTTGATGGATCTGTTTTCATAAATAAAGTAATCTACACATAGGTTATAGATTTTACCAGAAATTATTATGGCAACTGCAAGCAAAGCAAGCCTGAGAGGATTTTGAGTATGTCAGATAAGAAATCCATAATTCCAGAAGGACGAATTGAAAATTCAATACTCATTATTCGGAAAGAAAAGGTTATGTTGGGCAACGATTTGGCGGTTATTTATGGAGTTACTGCAAAACGGCTTAATGAACAGGTTAAACGCAACAGACATCGCTTTCCTGAAGATTTTATGTTTCAATTAACTAAAAGTGAAAAGGCGGAGGTAGTCGCAAATTGCGACCACCTCAAACGGCTCAAGTATTCACCTAATCTACCTTACGCCTTTACTGAACATGGGGCAATTATGCTTGCTGCTGTTTTGAATAGCTCTATAGCTGTTCGGGCAAGTATTGAGGTAGTACGAGCATTTGTCAGGCTTCGACAGATACTTTCTTCAAATGCAGAACTGGCACGCAAACTTGTTGCTCTTGAAAAGAAATATGATGTCCAATTTAAGGTTGTTTTTGATACAATCCGCCAATTAATGATTCCACCAGAAAAATCTAAAAGTCAAATTGGCTTCCGTAGCATCAAAAAAGATAAATAATAGTAAATCAGGATATAAGCTAACAATCTAAAAAATACTTACGACCTTTAAATAAAAAAAGTGTATGGCATTCCGGTACCATGCCGGAAAAGATTACTATATACCAGAAAAATATAGAGGTCATCTGCCATTCTGATGAGAAGATAAAACAAAGAATAAAAAAAGTGGTCCGCCACGAGGTGGCACATTTTGTTGGATTTACTGAAGAACAAGTAAGAAGGTTGGGTTATTGATAGGCGTCTTCTTAACTGCAAAAAAATACAAATATTTTTGTTTGAATAAATGGGTGACCCCTTTCCTGTTCATGGAATGAAATGTCTTTGCGACTATAAATGTTGTACATAAAACTTCCTAACATACAACATTTTGTATATTTTACAGAAAATGGACTTGACATTTTATTATAAAATAGTAAAATTACAAATTAGACACTCAAAATATAAGAGGATGAAGTATTCAGCAGCATAAGTCGTCTTGTAGCAATATTTTAGATGTGATAAGAGAAATTACTAGTATGGAAATAGATTTTAGTAGGTTAGTTGCAAGTGTGTTCTAGAATTTTTTGGATTTGATTTTAGTTATTGTTTGTGTCGAGAATTAATTCACTTCTGACTGATTGATTTCTTGCCTCTTGTCCTCAAAATCTTGAATAACTTTCCAAGGATAAATTGCATCTGTAATACTTATTTCAAATAATTAGCTGGAGATATACGTGAAATTCTCTTTTAAATACTATAAACCAAAACCACTACTTGCTTTTGTGGTATTAATTACAATCCTAATGCTCTTTGTGTCAAAATATTTACCTTCTTGGATTCCAGTACCAACAACAATTGTATCAATAACAGGGTTATTAATGATATATGACAGGTACTTATGGAAGAGAATGCCATGGTTACTGCTAAAGATCCCTGACATTTCGGGAAGATACAAGGGGAAGCTTGTCTCAAGTTGGCCAGAGGTTGAGACACCTGTAGAAATTGATATTTTTATTGAAGTGACTCAAACAGGAAGTGGTTTACATATTAGGCAATTCAGCAAAAATCCACAAACTGGTAAATTAACACAATCTTCCAGTAATATTGAAAATGTTTCCGTACTTCCAGATGGCAATCTAAAATTAAGCTTTGGATATATTAATGATGGTGAGGCGACACAAGCTCATTTGACCAAACATGACGGGTTTTGCGTTATTGATATTCAAAAGCATGACAAAAATATAAAAGGTATTTATTTCACTAATAGACATCCTCAACCAACTAGCGGTGAAGTAACAGCTATATTTGAAAACAAACAAACAATAGGGAGGTTCTAAATGGCAAATTGTCACAGTCTTTTTATCGAATTTAATAAATCAATTACCTTGTCAAGCTCTAGGAAGAGCAGCCTAAGAAGCTCAAGAGATTCACTGAGAAGTACAATTAAAAAATACATTAAAAACTAGATCACCACTTATATCTGTTATTTCCCCTTCAATAACATCTATTCCACATATTGCACAATCTAAACAAAGTCTATAACGGCAAGACCCATCACTAACTCCACTTGTTTCATCACCTGGAAGGCCAATTCTTTCTAAAACATAAGTAGCATTTAAATCTTCACAGTCCCAACAAATCTTAGTATTAGTAATTCCTGTTACTGTAACAGTAATTGTTTGTGGTGTAGTTCCTGCATTACAGAAAGGACAAGCAGAAACACCTTCAGATAGAATTTCATAACCAGAATCTTCAAAACAAAAACCACTACTAACACCAGGATCACAAGCTTCGGGACAGGGGAAGAATTCCCAATTAGCATTTTTAGAAAAAGGATTCTGAAGGACAAAACCTCTTTGTCCAGCATATCTTTTACAAAAGCAAGGTTCCCAAACAGTTAATTCTAAACTTGT
>JACZYU010000129.1 GCA_022570935.1 Planctomycetota bacterium
TCTACATCCAGACGACAGGAAGAAGTAATAAGTATGAGCGAAGAGGTAGATGCGATGATTGTTGTTGGAGGTAGAGACAGTGCTAATACAAACAGGTTGGTTAAAATCTCTGCGGATAGCGACACGCCTACATTCATGGTAGAGACAGAAGATGACCTGGATTTAAGAAAACTTGTAGATTACGATGTGATTGGTGTGACAGCCGGCGCTTCAACTCCTAACTGGCTACTTCAGAGAGTTGTCGACAAAGTACAGGTTTTTAAAGGTGAAAAGATAAGTAAAATACGAGTATTTGCTGAAAAGGCAATTTCAATCTTAATCGGCAGTTTTATGTACATTGGAATTGGCGCCGCAAGTTTCAGCTACTCGAGCGCTGTTCTACTCGGTATTGATCCCAGGATTAAATACTGTGCAATCGCAACACTGTTTCTGTTTTCAATGTATGTTTTAAACCATTTTACAGACAAAGAGGCCGCAGCCTTGAGTGAGCCAACCAGGGCAAAATTTTTTGAAAAACATCAAACCTTTTTTATAGTTCTGAGTATTACTGCGGCGATCACTTCTTTCGTTCTGGCATTTACGGTTTGCATAGAAGTATTTTTCTGTGTGTTTTTTGCAACTTTATTTGGAATAGCATACAGGGTCTCTATAATTCCAAAGAAATTTTCACGTTTTATTCGATATCGAAGTTTGGCACAGATTCCTGGTTCGAAGGCGATATTCATAAGCATAACATGGGCTGTGAGTACAGGTTTAATTCCTTTCCTGGGAGCAGCAACGTCATCTTTGTCAGCACTTCCTGTAATATTAGCATTTACTTTCAGCATGGCCTTTATAAGAACAGTATTACTAGATGTAAAGGACGTTCAGGGTGATAGAATAATTGGTAAGGAAACGATACCGATAGCAATAGGAAAAGAAAGCACAAAGGCGATTTTGGTTGCAATCTCAATATTATTGACAATACTATTGATTATCAGCCCCATGATCGGCTGGACTTCGGAATTCTCTTATTATCTTATTCCATGTGTTATCTATGCATGCGGATATTTGTATCTCTATCACAAACGACTTATGCCTGGCGGATTAGTCTGTGAAAGTATTACCGATTTGAATTTTATCCTTGCCGGTATAATGGTAGTGATCTGGCAGCTTTTTGTAATCTGATTTATTAAACTATTTAAGCGATTAACTATGAATTTCGTGTTTTTTTTAGCAGAAAATAAATTCGAATATCGAAATCCGAAATCCGAAACAATATCAAAATTCAAATGATCAAAATTCTAAACATTTAACACTGAACCTATTTTTTTTAGAACATTTGTATTTTTGTCATTCGGATTTGTTTCGTATTTCGTGCTTCGGATTTCGGATTTTCCAGCTTGTCTGGGTTAGGGTTATCTAATATGAAAACAGGAAGACTTTACACTGGTGATTTCAGGAAGAACATTAGAAGGAAATTAGTTGCAGGCCTTCTTGTTATTTTTCCAATCTTTATCACATTTATTGTAATCAAGTTTTTGTTCAGTTTAATAGGAGGAATCCTCTCTCCTGTAGTAAAAGAAGCCTTCATTCTTCTGGGATTTTCTCCTCCAAAAAGCACAATTGATGAGTTTGTTGTCACATCAATTGCGATTGTACTCACCTTTATAGCGCTTTATTTTATAGGAGTTATAGCTACCAATTTTTTTGGAAAACTAATCTTAGGTTTTTTTGAAGCAATCTTGCACAAGACTCCCATTATTAAAAATATATATACAACTTCGAAAAAGTTGATTGAAATTATCAGCCTCCCTGGTAGACAATCTTTTAAACGTGTGGTTATAGTTGAATACCCGAGAGTCGGCATGAAGGCGTTTGCATTTGTCACCGGAAACATAAAGACAAAAGACGGGACGGAACTAACGAGTATATTTATTCCAACGACCCCAAATCCTACATCAGGCTTTCTAATTTACATTCCGGAAGAAGATATAATAGAAACCGACATGAATATAGAGGAAGGAATGAAGTTGATTATTTCAGGTGGGATATTGGTACCGGAACACTTAGAATTCCACAAAAGCACGTTAACAAGTGTGACGCAGGAAGAGTAGGAATGCCGTAATTGTCTGGTCCCCCCGCCACAAAGAAACCATTTCCATTTAGCCCTCTTTATCAGTCTGTCCAATTAATCCCGGCTGGCAAAGCACGTATACAATAAGGAGTGAGAAGTTTGATTAACTGCCACAAATTAATTCAGATCAAACAGAAATTCCCATCTTATTCGGTAGAAGATGTAACCGAAAGAATCAAATCGGAAATGGCTAACCTGAGACTGGAGAAACGGATTAAACCCGGTGACAGTATCGCAATTACGGCCGGTAGTCGTGGTATTACAGATATAGATGTGATTACCAGGACAGTTATTGGTGAATTAATCAAGTTGCAGGGAAGGCCATTCATAATACCGGCCATGGGTAGTCATGGAGGCGCCACAGTCAGTGGTCAGCTTAAAGTATTAGAAGGGTATGGTATTACAGAAAAGAAGATGGGAGCACCAATAAAAGCCACCATGGATGTTGTTAAAATTGGAGAAAGCAACAATGGTATTCCTGTTTATGTTGATAAAAATGTTATTAATGCAGATCACGTTATAGCGATTAATAGAATAAAGCCGCATACACGTTTTGCAGGTGAGATAGAAAGCGGGCTGATAAAAATGTTGCTGGTCGGGCTTGGCAAGGATGTTGGCGCCAGGGTATACCACAGGGCTATAATGAAGAATACTTTTGACCTGATAGTTGAATCCGTCCTTCCAATCGTTTTGTCAAAGCTATCTGTTTTGTTTGGATTAGCGATAATTGAAAATGCTTATGGCAAGGTTGCAGATATCAGTGCGATGATAGGAGAAGATATTATTAAAAAAGAACCCGGACTTAAAAAAAAATCTTTTGAATTGATGGCAAAGTTACCCTTCAGAAATATAGATTTGCTGATTATTGACAATATGGGCAAGGATATAAGCGGCACCGGCATGGATACAAACATTATTGGACGCAATGATGAGAATTCGAGTAAAACCCCGAACGAAAATGCGGGAATATCAAGGATATTTGTGCGTGATCTGACTCCAAATTCACATGGTAATGCGTGTGGTATTGGACTGGCAGACTTCACTACACGAAAATTAGTGAACAAGATTAATTTTCAGGAAACGTATATAAATTGCATTACGGCTCTCCGGCCCGAAGGGGCAAAAATTCCAATGACTTTTGAATGCGACAAAGACGCCATAGAAGCGGCAGTATCAACATGCGGTATTGAAAATCCTGACGACATGAAGATTGTCTGGATAAAGAACACCCTTGATTTAGAAAATGTTATTGTGTCCGAGGGGTATCTTGATGATTTAAATGGACGTGATAATTTTGAGCAAATATCCTCTACCAGAGAAATTACCTTTGATTCTTCAGGCAATCTTCCACTTTTCGATATGTGGGGTTGAATTATATTAGATGCATTTCTTTGCGTACGACTGTTATACCGCTATCGGTTACGGTAAAGTGTTTGGAGTCTTCTTCCCTGTTGTAACCGATGCTCATGTAGTCCGGAATATTTACTGATTTGTCTATTATAGCCTTTCGGATCTTTACATTCTCACCGATCCTGACACTCTCCATTATAATTGAATCGTAAATTTCGGAATTAGTGTTTACTCTGACATCAGGTGATAAAATGCATCCGTCTACCTTTGCACCACTGATGATACATCCTCCGGAAATAATAGAATTCAAGATCATATCTGTTCGTTCTTCAGGAAGGGTTTTTTTAAAAGTTGTTTTTGCGGGCGGGTTTTGTTCCTGATGAG
The DNA here is from genome assembly GCA_022570935.1 of Planctomycetota bacterium. GTDB lineage: Bacteria > Planctomycetota > Brocadiia > Brocadiales > Scalinduaceae > Scalindua. The sequence continues at coordinate 3,851 of JACZYU010000129.1, forward strand.
TACGGATTGGCCAATCTTTGTCGTAAAGATTAAATTCCGGTGATTCTTGTACAAGATCCATATTCGCCTCCCAGTAAGCATCCAGAGTACCTATATCGCGCCAGTAGTTTAGGTTATTATTGGTCCCATCTGCAAATGGGTATGCGTATACTCTTTTTGAACCTATCATTTCAGGTATTATGTTCTTTCCAAAATCATGATTTGTGTCCTGCTTGGCATCATCAATTATTGCCTTAACCAGAGTTGTGGTATTAAATAAATATATTCCCATCGAAATAAGAATGGCTTCCGGGTTATTTGGTGTCGGAATCGGTTCAGACGGTTTTTCATGGAACCCAACAATTCTATTTTCTTCATTTGTTTTTATTACGCCATATCTTTTCCCTTCGTTAAGGGGAACTTCCATGCATGCGACTGTAAGATCTGCTTTATTTTCCAGATGAAAGAGGACCATGCTTCTGTAATCCATTTTATAAATGTGGTCTCCTGAAAGTACCAAAACCATTTCAGGCTGCTCTTTTTCAAGTGTGTATATATTCTGGTAAACAGCATCCGCAGTTCCCTGATACCATTGATCGCTGATCCTTTGCTGGGGTGGTATCTGTTCTATGTACTCATCTAATTCGTTATTAAAAATATTCCACCCCAGTCTCAAATGTCTATCGAGAGAAAATGATTTGTATTGTGTCAAAACCACTATCTTGCGTAATCCGGAATTCAGGCAATTACTTAACGTGAAGTCTATTATTCTGTAAATACCCCCAAAAGGTACAGCAGGTTTTGTCCTGTCTTTTGTCAGTGGATACAATCTTTCTCCCTGGCCTCCTGCAAGGATTATGGTAAGTATTTTATCGTGTGCTTGTGTATTATTTAAAGGCATGTTTTTGCTCTAATATTATCAGGTATTGATTATCTGGCTTAGATCCCGGAGAAACTGTATAATAATGATTTGTTTACGTTAGCTCAGGAATTCTTATTTCTATTTGCCAGTACTTCTTTTATTTTATCTTTTAATTCTGACAAATCTGATGACTTAACTATATAGGCATCTGCGGCCCATGACATAAAGCTGTCTTTATATTTGCTATAAGCAGTGTTAATGATAACAGGGATTTCCTTGTTTTTGCTTAAGATCTTGCCCATTGCCTCAATACCATCCATCTTTGGCATGTTTATGTCCATTATGACAATGTCCGGTAGTTTTTCCTGTACCTTTTCCAGGGCTTCTTTACCATTAGAAGCAGTTACAACTTCATAACCTTCATGCCTTAGTTCCTGTTCGTAAAGCAACCTTTGGTTTTTGTCGTCTTCTACAAGAAGGATAGTCGTCATCGCCACAAACTCCTTTCTGCTATTTTATTGGTAATGTCAGTAACATTCTTGTACCTTTTCCATGTTTGCTTTTAACATCTATATTGCCGCCATGATCTTCAATAATCTTCAGACTTACAGGCAGACCCACACCTGTACCGCTCGGTTTTGTTGTAAAGAATGGATCAAAAATGTTTTGCAATACTCCCTGTGGTATACTTTTGCCGGTATCAATAATATCTATTTCTATTGATTTATATACAGATTTAATTATTACATCGAGATCACCACCTTCTGGCATTGACTCTACCGCATTCATTATTATATTAAGAAAGACTTGTTTTATTTGTCCAGGGTCAACAGATATTTGAGGTATGTTCGCTTCAAATTTTTTATGTAATTTTATATGTTTCTCCCGGAAATAATTTTCCATCAATATGCATGTGTCTTCCATGATCTTGCATATCTGTGTGTCAACCTTTTCCAGTGTAGATGGCTTGCCAAAGTCTGTAATATTATTAAGTATTTTCTCTAAACGTTTTACTTCTTCTATGATTATGTCAATATTAGTCTTAATTTTAGAGTCTGTAAATGTAAAACGAGAGAGCGTTTTGGCAAAGCCGCCAATGGTTACCAGTGGGTTTCTTATCTCATGTGCGACATATGATGACATCGAACCTATTGCAGCCAGTTTTTCTGAACGAATAAGCCTCTCTTGTGTTTCTGTAAGTTGATCTATTTTATCCTCAAGCCTTTTGTAAGTTTCAGCATTTTCTATAGCCAGTGCAGCCTGGTTGACAAACATTGCCAGAGTATTAATACTGTCCTCAGATATTGGTTCCCCTGTATAGACGTTATCCGCTACTATAACACCAATAGTTTCGTTCTTTGCTATCAAAGGAACACAGACAAATTCATCAACTCCCAAAGCCTTCCTGAATTCGTCTGTTACACGTGTATCTTTAGCGGCGTCTTTAACGATTATGGGCTTTTTTTCTTTTGCGCATATTGTGACAACTTCACTTGTATCTGATAACGGATACACTATAAGTTTCGTCATAGTATTTAATGGTGTATCAATATTATGGCTATAATCTAATCTGTCAATTATGTCTCTGAGGGAATTGTGTTTACTTGACATTTCCGTCCGGATTTGTGTAGCCTCTTCTAAAGAAGATGGACCTACCGCCAATTTCCCACTTAAGACATCAAGTTCCTTATTAATCAGGAAAAGTATTGCCCTGTTAAACCCAAACGAGTAATCAGCAGTTATGCACGTTAAAATCAAATGAAATAATTTGTCAAGATGGAGAGTTCCCTGAGTTATTTCTCCAAACTGCTGTAATAGTAAAAGTCTCTGAACCAGCTTTTCACTTTTAGTCACATCAACCGTAAGCAGTAGGACATTTTCTAGAACACCTTCTTTATTGGTCATAGGTATGGCAATGTGTTGAATGTACATCCTCTTATTATTTTTTGTAGTTGTTACCCATGATTCCAGCGAGTGGCCTTCCTGTCCTTTGAAAACCTTAACAGCCGGACATTTGTCAGTCCCAACAACATCACAGTGATAAATGTTAGAACAGTGGTTACCAATAGGTGATTCTTTCAAGTCCAACCACTCTTTCAAAGTATCATTCGCCCAGACAACTTTTGAATCCTTATCAAGCAGGCATAAACCTGCCCCGATAACTTCCATTATGTTGCCGAATATCTTTC
>JACZYU010000130.1 GCA_022570935.1 Planctomycetota bacterium
ATGGAATCAAAAGATATTAGAAATATTACAGAAGTCATCAAAGAAGAAGGCAGAATTCTTTCCAGCTTGATGGCTGAAATGGGGAAGGTGATTGTAGGGCAAAAGCACCTGATAGAAAGGTTGATAATAGGCATCCTGGCAAATGGTCATATCCTGTTGGAAGGTGTCCCCGGATTAGCAAAGACACTGTCTGTTATGACACTGGCAAAAGCAATGCAGGTAAAATATCAGAGGATTCAATTTACACCTGATCTCCTGCCTGCAGATTTGATAGGAACACTTATTTACAATCCTCGCAGTGGCGAATTTACCACAAAAAAAGGCCCTCTTTTCTCCAATATTATTCTTGCTGACGAAATAAACAGGGCACCTGCAAAGGTACAAAGCGCACTTTTAGAGGCTATGCAGGAAAGGCAGGTAACGATTGGTGATGAAACCTTCAAACTTGATGATCCGTTTCTCGTATTGGCAACTCAAAATCCCATTGAACAGGAAGGCACATATCCTTTACCTGAAGCACAGGTAGATCGATTTATGTTAAAATTGAATATAGATTATCCAAGTAAAAGTGAAGAACGCGAAATCCTGGAAAGAATGGCAGTAACAGACACAAATATAAATGTGAATCCTGTATTGTCTTCCGGTGACATAAAGCGTTTACGTTCGGTAGTCGACCAGATTTACATCGATGATAAAATAAAAGATTATATCGTTGATTTGGTAATCGCTACCAGGGAACCTGGAAAATACAATCTTGATCTGGACGAGTTCATTGAGTATGGTGCATCGCCCAGGGCGACCATTTATCTGACCATTGCATCAAAGGCGTATGCCTTCCTTAAAGGCAGGGGTTACGTCACTCCTCAGGATGTAAAGTCTATAGGAATGGATGTCTTGAGACATCGAGTAATCTTAACTTATGAAGCAGAAGCGGAAGAGATGACCTCTGAAAAGATCATACAAAACATCTTTGATAATATAGAAGTACCCTGATAAATTAGTTCCTTTCAGTCACTAATTTATGGCATTTTGCTTCGCAAAATAGATAGGAGAAAATTGTATGAAAAACAGATGGCTAATCTTGTCAGCAATTTTCACACTAGTAATTATACAAAACTGTACCACTACAGAGAAACAGGGATCTAAGACCGAACCGATTGATAAAGAAATACATGCCGATCTTCAGAGGCTTAAATCAATGCTTGGTTACAGACATGAGGACGCAACCACCACAGATACAAAAAAGACTGACCAGCCAATCGAGTTTGGATTAAGCGTGGCTCAGATGCAGGAACAGTTTCCCGCTCCTGATAAATTCGAATATGATCCCATGGTAAACAAGAAGGTAACCATGCTTGCAAGGGATACTGGAGGCGGGCGATTTACCTTCTTTTTTTATGAAGACAAACTATATAAAATCGTCATAATCAGCAAATGGAGTAATTATACAATACAATTTGCCGAAGAAGACATTAAGAAAATAGAAGCAGTTTTTATAGAAGGAAATGGCGAACCGGATTTACTAGAAGAAGACGAAACACATAAAAAGATGGTGTGGTTAAATGGTGACGTTGAGATAACGCTTGAATTGTTTAGCTTGATGACACATAAGGGGGTGAGCAAGGTAATGACTTTAATGTATGCAGACAGAAATATCATTCTACTGGCAAAAGCCTTTGAGTCCTTCGAGTTATATAAAACCAGGTCGAAAGAGGTTGCAGATCAGTAGTAAGAGGCTTATCGCACAAAATAGTGTAAGGACGTCCGCCTATCAGTCTGGCTAACGCCCCTACTTCTGTAAATTTTTTCTTTTGGCATCTTCTTGTCCTCCCCGCCTGCCGGACGGGCAGGGGCGTCTTTTGTCCCCGCCTAATAAACTGGCGGGCAGGCGGGGAGCGGTGGACAGAACTGTAACTACCGAACCAGGCAAATTACCATTTACTGCCAGAATACCATTCAGACCATGGCTCCCATTCTACATATTTTCCACCATCTGACAGCCAATATTGTTCACCCTCTCGCCATCGCGTACTTGATATAAAGTCTGTAGATCGTTCCTGTGTCTGCTTTACCTTTGCATAAAAGTAACAATCTACCTGGTGGAAATTGATACTTTTCTTGTCAGTCACCTCCGTAAGCTCAAGGTCTTCCATTGTAACGGAATTAGATGCCACCTTTTTCTCATCAACAACGACTTCGTATATCGTTATCTCTTTTACCCTGACCGTAACACCTTTGGGTTTTGGGTCTGGAATGTGTATTATATTTTCATACGGCTCAAATGACTGATGATGGGTTTGCGATGGTTTTTTAATATAATCTACCGCCTCTACCTTAACAAATCCGCCGGTTGTGAAATTTAATACAACAAACACAAACAAAGCTGTCGTCAGGATTATCAATCTTTTAAGTCTATTTAACATAATTTCACCTTCCTTTTTCTAAAAAAATAGATACTTTTACGAATATTCACTAATGCCGGATAAGTATCAATTCTACATTAAAAATAATATTTGTCAATATACTGAAGAAAATGGTGGTGTCCTATTTTAGAATTTATTTTTTGACACAAGGTTGTCCAGATAATAGAATGCGGGCATGAAATCCAGTAAATACCATAAAATTCGCCTTTCAGAAGCGTGGAAAGTTTATAGGAAATTTCTAAGAGATCATATAATGCTTGAATTTCTTTTTATAGGTACTATTACTGTTACTAATATTGTAGTTTCTAATAAATATTACGATGTATTAACAGCATTAATATATGAATGTGGAGGAGTGGTAATAATTCTTGGAATTTTATTTTTATGGAAATCATTACGAGTTGTGCCTGAACGTATTTACAATAAACAACAAGAAATTATAAAAACAGGTTTAGTCATAAACAGGAAAAAGTAGTTGAAAAAAGGAATTTGGCAGACGAATAAAAGTGTAAGGTCTTGACTTGGTACATAGACGAATTACCAAAGAAAAAATAGTGATCTGTTAATAAGAATATATCTCAAGGGGTCACTTTCGAACTAGGGCATTACATGGGGCATTTTTCTGGCTTTCCTCCTGTAACTGAGGTTGGTCGCGATACGATAAACAAGGCCTCGTGGACTACGCAGGCTTCTCCTGAGTATATTCTTCATATCATAGGTCTTATGATAAGTCCACCAGTACCCCTCCTGCAGTTCCCTGGCAGTCATTTTCGCAGGTTTAAAGACTACCTCACCGGTATGGTATTTAGACCAGTCACTATCAGTAATTCTGTCATCCTTAACCATGTCCTCGTACAGCTTTGTGCCTGGAAATGGTGTCAGTATATGGAACTGGGCAGCGTCAATCTTGTTTTCCATTATGAAATCATAGGTCTTTTCGAAAACATCAGGGCCATCTCCATCAAGTCCGAAAATAAAACTGCCAATTATATTAATCCCGACGCCATGAATTTTTTTAATAGCCTCTCTGTAGCCATCTGGCGAGTTCCATGATTTGCTGATCTTACTAAGATTTTCGCTTGATAATGTTTCGAACCCTATAAAGGCATACCTACCGCCGCTTTTGGCATATAATGAAAGCAACTCCTCATCTTTAGCAAAGTTTAGTGTTGTCTGGCCTCCCCATTTACGATTTAGGGGAATCAGCTCTTTAAAAAGCTTTTTGGCAAAACCGGACCGCCCTGTGATGTTATCATCGATAAAAAAGAACTCTTTCGAGTCAAGCCCTTTGATCTCTTCGATAACTTCTTCTACAGGTCTTGTCCTGAACTCTTGTCCAAAGAAGGCGGTAACGGTACAAAACTCGCAGTTAAAGGGACATCCACGTGTAGCCTGAACAGAATAAAAAGATGAATACATACTGCTGTCCAGCAGATCTCTGCGCGGAATAGCCATATCAGACATCTCTATTAATGTTTTCGTTTTATAGATTGTCTTTAATTCACCTTTTTCACAATCACGAATCAGCCCCTCCCACACGGCCTCTGCCTCGCCTACTACAATAGCGTCGGCATGTTGCAGCGCTTCATCAGGAAGTGCGGACACATGGACGCCTCCCATAACGACCTTCACTCCCTTGCTTCTGAACCCGTCAGCTATCTTGCATGCATCTGTTATATCTGCCGTATAGGAAGTAATGCCAACGAGGCCAACTTTTCTGTCATAATCTACAGGAGTGGTACGTGCATCATGTATCTCAACATCCCAGTCAGAGGGCGTCAGGGCAGCAATAGTCGGAAGCGCCATACGTACAAACCCGGCCTTCCCGCTTTTCGAGACCTTTCCCCAATAACCGCGTTGACTGTCAGGGAGTATTAATAGTAGTTTTTTATACAAAATATCCTCCGGTAAATAATCTCTTTTCTTCACAATATATCATTTAAACAAAATACGGTAAGACTTCAACTGTATTATCAGGAGAAAAGTGTCAGGTCTTGACTTGGTACATAGACGAATTACCAAAGAAAAAATAGTGATCTGTTGTAAACTTATCAAGCTAAGAATCATTACCTTTGCTTTGTAGCTAACGATTCAGGGCGTGCGGGGTCCTTTGAGACAATGACCTTCTTTACAAGTGGTTCCGGGGTGATAGTTATATCCATGTAATCGTTGTTCTTTTCCCGGTTTGCCTTAAAGTACAGGTATCTCAACTCAACAACCATTAATAGCGTACGGACCGTCCATGAAACAATATCCCAGGTTCTGCGGCAATAATAAATTGGAATGAGCTCCGTAGGAAACTTTGGCGAGCGCCGTTTTCTACCCTTAATCCGAAAAAGGCCAAAAAGGAAAGGATGGAGGCCCTCAATAAAAACTGCATTTCGAAACCATACCATGTGCCGGGCAATATTTTTTCTTCGACGGTCTTTCCTACGCTTCAAAATCGTCTCAACATGTGCGCGGGCATAAAAGGATTTCCACGCATCCCGGTATGCTCGTATTAGCTCATCACGACTCATCCTGGGGTGTTCCATGCAAGGCCGTGTTGTGTCATACTCATTCATGTCTTTTTCCATCGGCACGCCCTTCAGATAGTTATCGAGATGGTCCTGTGAACCTGGTAGTGGCGTCATCATGAAAAACTCAACGAATTCAATAGGGAGTTCTTGTTTCAGACGCTCCACATCACGCATAATGGAATCATAGGTATCGCCGGGAAATCCTATAATGTACCCTACATGAGTTACTACACCGGCATCGCGCCATGCCTGAAGCATGGTACGATACTCATGGATACGATTCTGCGGTTTGCCACATGCCTTCAAATTGTCAGGATTGACACTTTCCATGCCAATAAAAATGCGCCGGCAACCAGCTTGTGCAAGTTTATCAACGAACCTCGGAATCCGATATGACATCGTATCGGTCTGTACCATGAGAGAAATATGCATCTTTTCTTTTAAGGAAATGATGCGATCGGCAATCTCTTCCCAGTGTGGATGACGAGCAAAATTATCATCCGTAATGAAATATCCTCTAATACCTTGCGCTTGATTACGTTTGATTAACGCTTCAATATCATCCGGTGTACGCCCTCGCATGGTATTGCCTTGTACATTTATGATTGTACAAAAAGAGCATTTAAAGGGGCAGCCCCGTCCCGCATCAAATGACGTCTGGCGTAAAACGCCATACCATGAGAGGATCTCTTTAGAAACAAATGGAGTTACTGCGCCTTCCAGTGACGGTTGGTCATTCAGGAAATTGTAAAGTGGCTTGAGTACATTGTTGTATGCATCTTTCAGCAACTCCCCCCAGCGATCTTCGACTTCTCCGGCAACCATAGTAATGCCGGCATCAATACCTTCCTTTATTTCCTCCGGAATCCGTGGAAGCATCTGGATGGACCCGCTTACATGAAATCCACCAATCATTACTTTAAGACCGCATGCTATGAATTCCTTTCCGAGATCAACGGCACGGGTAAATTGATTTGTCTGAACGCCAACCATACATACAATAGCGCGGTCAACGTCCAACCGAACTTCCCGGACCAGACGTTTTACCGGTATTCGCCGGACAGTTTCATCATAGAAATGAGTTATGATTTCCACATCCGGACCTAATATTTTCTCACGATCCGACTGTTCTGTCAGCGCATTAATCACAGCCATAGAGTTGGAAACAAGCACACCCCGAAACCAACTGATGACATAACCGTCCTCATCGTATCTAGAAGGTTTTATCAAAATAACATGAAATCGCTTCATCTATATCCCTTAGAGACTGTTTTACCACACCTTTGGTGTGTTAAAGTAAAATGTTTAATGCTTGTCCTCATGAAAATGGGGAACAAATCAAACAACCTGGTTGAGTCTGAACATACCAGGCATCTATCCGTGCCAATTCGTGCCTTTTACTCGCCCTCCCCGCCTGCCGGACGGGCAGGGGCGCTGTTTGTCCGGGGGTAATTCGTGTCTAACACGACTAAAAAAATGCCTGTCTGCCGACAGGCAGGCAAATAATCTCTTTTCTTCACAATATATCATTTAAACAAAATACGGTAAGACTTCAACTGTATTATCAGGAGAAAAGTGAGAAGAAGAAAAGTGTCACCTATTGAGGTAATAGTAAAGAGTAAAGAATCCGGTTCATCCGCTTGTTAGCTTGTGTATGGGTTATTTCGTGTGCAATATACTGTTTTGATGACAACTACCAGGACAGAGATTAATCCAGCGATACACATACCTGCAGATGGAATTGCAAGGAAGGACAGCGCTTCCTTTGCTGCTCCTGTACTACCAAGCCCCGGAGCCATTAAAGCAGCAAACATCCAGAAAAGGGAATATCCAAGAGAACCCAATCCTAATGCTATTGCGGTGAGTTCTTTGTGAATCAATGGGGATTGCATAAACATAAGAAGCAGAATTACAGCTAATGAGATTACCCCTAG
>JACZYU010000131.1 GCA_022570935.1 Planctomycetota bacterium
AAATATTTCTCCCAAATCTATTCCGCCCGGTCTCTGTGGGGCATTCATGACTTACCCCCAAGCATCTTATCTAAGGGACTTATTACTCTCTCAAGATTGCTGCGTTGAATGTGGATATATGTTGCTGTGGTCTTAAGGTTTTTGTGGCCCAACAACTTCTGGATTGTGAATATGTCACACCCGGACTCATTAAGATGGGTGGCAAAACTGTGCCGTAAGGTATGAAATGTTGCAGGTTTTTTTATGCCAACTTTTTTTTGGCCGTATTAAATACCTTCTGGATGGTCGATTCACTTATCCGGTCGTTCTTATTGTTGCCGGGAAATAACCATGTTTTCGGATGATGAATGTTCCAATAAATTCGCAATTTTGACAAATATACATCAGACAATATAGTATAGCGGTCCTTTTGGCCTTTGCCTTGAGATACACGGATTAGCTTCCTTTGACCATCGATGTCGCTTACCTTTAAATGTGTTACCTCACTTAATCTCAGTCCCGCAGAGTATGCTCCCATTAGCATTGCCTGGTGCTTTATATTCTCCGCTGCTCCCAGTATCATTTTCACTTCTAATTCAGACAATACCTCGGGCAACTTCCATTGGCCTCTGGGACGAGGGATTTTCTCCAGTTCAAAATTTCTCTCCAGTACTTTCTCGCTAAAATACTTCAGAGCGTTATATGCTACGTTGATATTTGACCAACTCGTATGCTTTTCATCCTTAAGATGAAAGAGATACTTGCGCATCTCTTCCGGCCCCATATCTTTAGGAGATTTCCAAAAATACTTGCTATATGCATTTATGTGACTTATATACGCCTGAATGGTTTTCTTACTATAATTTCTTATAGTCATTAGTTCATACATTCTATCCTTTAATTCTCCCACAATATTCTCCTTTCAAAATTATATATAAATAAAATAATTGAATGAAAGATTATAATACTTTGCAGGTTTATACTGGAATTTATTATTGAAAAAAATAGAGGAATTATTATTCGGAGAGAACATTGGGGAATGGAATATTATAGAGGATTTGCTACTTCTGGAAATTTACTACCGCGAAGCGGTTTCGTTCAACACCAGTATATAAGGATTTATCGCAACACTCTAATATATAAAGATACCACATGCCCCTTATCCTTTTCCTGCCCTTCGGCAGGCTCAGGGCCATACTTCGAGACTTCGACTGCACTCAGCCGAAGTCTCGAAGTATGGCTGGGGTACCAGGATTTGAACCCGGACAAATAGAACCAGAATCTATTGTGCTACCATTACACTATACCCCATTGGTTTGTTATTTTATTTCATATCTTTTTAATATCAACATAAAAATTAAAATTTAAGAATTCCCACCTGACAACTCCGCCCAGCAAACTGGCGGGCAGGCTGGCGGGAAGGCAGGAATTGGAGAATTCAGGAATTCCTCCCTTCGATATACTCAGGGCGGTGAGGAGTTCGGCTGAGGCTCACTCGAAGCCCCTGTCGGATCCGTAATCCCTCAATATTATAATTCCCGCCTGTCTCCTGTCACCTGAGGACGACCCTGTGGGCAGCTCACAGATCCGACAGTCGGGAGGCGACCCCCTGTTGGCTAGCTTCAGATCCGACTCAGTGTCGGTCATGCCAGAGGCAGATCCGCCGTGGCGGAGAGGCGGACCTTGGGTTGCTCATAGGGGGCGACTTTAGCGGCAGACTCGTTCGGGTTAGGAAGTATGTTGAGGCTTTCTTCCTATGTGAATTGTGACTATACCTAATGTCCTTGTAAAAAACTTTACATCTTCCAGGCCGCATGCTTCCATCTTTTTTTTCAGGCTTAATTTGTCAGGAAATGCCAGTACCGATTGCGGCAGATATGAATATGCATCAATCTTGCTCTTGGATATTAACCTTCCAATCATTGGTAATATACTGGTAAAATAAAAGAAGTATATTCGTCTGAAAAGGAAATTTGTCGGTTGAGAAAATTCCAGTATTACAACCCTGCCATTTGGCCCTACCACTCTTCCCATCTCTTTTATTCCCGCCTCCAGGTCTGCTACGTTTCTTATACCAAAGGCAACCGTAGATATCTCAAAGGCGTTGTCACGGAAAGGAAGCTGTAACGTATCGGCCTCTATAAGCTTGATCTTATTTTCTAAATGTCTTTTCTTGATCTTCGGTAATCCATACTTTAACATATCGTGGCAATAATCACTTCCGACGACGAGCCCGTTTCCGTTTAATAACTTTGAATATGAGATGGCAAGGTCGCCTGTGCCGGTACAAACATCCAGTACTTTGGTATCAGGCTTTACGTCACTTACTTTTGCCGCAAACTTTCTCCATGACTTGTCGAAGTTAAGACTCAAAAGCGCATTCAGAAAATCATATACCCTGGCAATAGAGCCAAACATGTTTCTTATGCTTTCAGCTTTTTTCTTTAAAAGTTCTTCCTGTGGTATTTCACTATTGGTATTCATTTGAAGATCCTTAGTATTCTTGTAAGCGGTTTGAACAGTTTAAGCCGTTTAAACAGTTTAAACAAGTTTTCTCCTTAGCTTTAGCTCACTTTAAACTTCAGTCACTTTTAACTTTGTATCAGAGAGTACTTCATTCATACTTCCGCTGCGGTAACCTTCTAAATCCAGTGTAACATATGTAAAACCTATTTCTTTAAATTTGCAGAGCAGTTCCTCTCTTGTGGGAGAACTGGTAAGAATATGTATGTCTTCCGGCAATGTTTCAATTCTTGCAATCGTTTCATGATGTCTTACTCTGAATTGTTCCAGGCCTAAATTCCTTAAGTATTTCTCTGCTTCTGATACCATTTTGATTTTTTCCTCCGTAATAGACTGTCCGTATGGAAATCTGGATGACAGGCAGGCATATGCGGGCTTGTTCCAATTCGGAAGGTTTAACATTCTTGAGACTTCGCGTATGTCTTTTTTTGTCATACCGGATTCCTTTAAAGGGCTCTTAACATTCAGTTCTTTAGAGGCCTTTAATCCAGGACGGAATTCCTTTGTGTCGTCCAGATTTGCACCATCTGCAACGTGCAGGAAACCATGCTGTCTGGCAATTTCGTTCAATTTCCCAAAGAGTTCGGTCTTGCAGAAATAACATCTGTCAGGGGGATTATCTGCGAATCCTTCGATAGCCAGTTCACTGGTATCTATTACAAGGTGTTTTATGCCGATCTCTTTTGCCAGTTTCTGTGCCTCTTTGAATTCGAAATCAGGATAGGTTTCCGATCTCGCCGTAACAGCCATAGAGTTGTCTTTAAGAATGTCATAGCATACTTTAGTAACAAGTGTGCTGTCCACACCACCTGAGAATGCAACAACAACACTTTTCAGCTCGCTGATAATTTCCTTTAGTTTAGATAGTTTTCCTTCTACTGTCAAAAACTGTTCCTCCTCAAAAAACTTGTTATCTGGTTCCCAGGATTTTATAGATTACAACACTTTTATTAATTCCTTTAAGAGTTATATCCGGGATTATTTCTGTTTCAAAAGTATCTTTTACCATACTGAATGTCCTTTGATTAACAAGAATCTGGTCGGCTTCAGCCTCGGATTGTAATCTTTGTGCCAGATTCACATGGTTTCCGATAACGGTATATTCCATCCGTTCCTTTGAACCAATATTTCCTACCGTTACATAGCCCGTACATATTCCAACGTTCATATGTAATTATTTCCATCTTGATTGCAGCAACTTTACTACATCTTTCATCTCAATAGCCGTCTGCACAGCTTTCTCAGCATGGTCTTTACATTCCAGAGGGTCTCCATAAAAGGCTAATAACCCATCTCCCATAAACTTATCTATCGTTCCTCCGTGCTTAAATACTAACTTCGTCATTTCTGAAAAATACTCATTCAAGAGATTGACGGTGTCCTCCGGTTCTAGATTTTCAGTCATAGTGGTAAAACCCCTTATATCGGAGAAAAATATTGTTAAGAGTTTTCTGGAATTTTCTAAACAAATATCATTTCCTTTTGAGATTACAGTATCAACAATTTGAGGAGAAAGGTATCGTTTTAATTTATTAATTCTTTGTATTTCATCTACCTGCTCTTTAACCTTTTTTTCCAGGTACTTATTAAGTTCATCGATTTCTTCATTTCTTCTGCAAAGTTCTTCATTAAACTTAACATTTTCTAAGATATTTCCATAAGATTCTACCGCACTTGCCACAGTATCAAGCAGTTGTTCAGGGTCACTTCCCTTTATAACGTACGCATGCGGCCTGTATTGTCTCCTTATATCCCTTCTTTCATCATTTTGAGTAAAGCTGCCTGTGTGAAATATTATTGGTACGTAAGGGTTTTTTGCCTTAATTTTCTCAAACACCTGAAGTCCTGTCATATCCGGCATACTGATATCCAGAACCACAGCGCTAATACTCTTGTTAAATTTATCGATTGCTTCCTTTCCCGTTAAACATGGTTCTACTTGATAACCTTCCTCTTCCAGTATAAGTTCAGTCATTTTAAGAACCGAATCCTCATCGTCTACTACCATAATCATAGGTTTGACCGGTTTGTGGTTGCCGGGATCTTTGTCACTTTGATGATTGGGGAATTTATTCACTCTTTTTTCTCCTGTTTTCATTAATGATACTCAGACAGGCATCCACTACATTGGAATCGTAACGAATCCCCCTGTTATTCGATAACTCTTCTAATGCTTTGTCGATACCGAGAGCAGGCCGATAGGGCCGGTGCGGGATTATTGCGTCCACAACATCAGCTACGCTCAGGATTCTGGCTTCCATGAGAATATTATTGCCGCTTAAACCCGATGGATAACCGGAGCCATCCATCCTTTCATGATGTTGAAGTACAAATTCAGCGACTGGCCATTGAAATTTTATCGTCTTTAATATGTCGTAGCCAGCCTGTGAATGTGTCTTAATCATATCGAATTCAAGTTTTGTTAATTTGCCACACTTGCTGAGGATCTCAGTAGGTACCTGCATCTTTCCTATGTCATGGATAGTCCCTGCCAGGTGAATGCTGGCAATCTGTTCCCTGGGGATACCCATTTCTCCTGCTATTGCACTGGCAAGATTAGCTACCTGTCGTTGATGTCCGGCAGTGTAAGGATCTCTCATTTCCACAGTCAATGCCATGGCATGGATGGTACCTTCTATGTTTGTCTTTATAATGTCCGAGCTTTTTTTGAGTTCTCTATAGAGTTCTTCGCTAATTTTAACATTTCTAAGGATATTTCCATAAGATTCTACAGCGCTTACTACCGTATCCAGGAGTTGTTCAGGGTCGCCCCCTTTTTGGACATAAGCATGGGGCCTGAATTGCCTCCTCAGGTCTCTTCTCTCTTCCTGCCTTGCGATAGTACCTGTATGAAAGATTATAGGTACATACGGATTTTTCGCCTTGATTTTCTTAAATGCTTGCAACCCCGTTAAGCCCGGCATATTAATGTCTAAAACTACGGCATGAATATTTTTGTTTATTTTGTCAATCGCCTCTTCACCGTTTGAGCACGGTTCAACTTGATAACCTTCTTCTTCCAGTATAAGTCCGGTAGTTTTAAGAATCGATTCATCATCGTCTACTACCATAACTTTCGGTTTATTTTGTTCGTATGAATTGACATCCATGTCTAAAAAAATCCAATTTAGAATTTAGGAATTGAAGAATTCAGGAATTCCTAAATTCTTAAATCCCTCAATATTTATATATCCTTTTACTTTAACTTCTTCTATTCTTTTATAGCACTAAATACCAGTTGTAATAGTTCAACCATATCAATGGGCTTGGATAAATGTGCAAAGGCTCCCCGTGAGATGGCTTTTTCAACAAAATGTTCTACGTCATGACCTGTCATCATTATTGCTTTTGTTTCCGGGTCAATTTTTTTAATTTCATCAAGAGTTTGAAATCCATCTATTCCCGGCATTACGACATCGATAAGCACCATATCAAAATGTGTTTTCCCTGCCATTTCTATCGCTGTAAGTCCGTCTTCTGCGGTAGAAACCTTGTATCCCTTTTCTTCCAATACTCCCTTTAGTGTTTCACGAGAAGAAGATTCATCGTCAACCACAAGAATAGCGGACCGTATTGCATCTTCTCTTATAGTTTGCAAAGTTTGTAATAATTTATCCATATCGCCAATAGGTTTAGGTATGCATGTGAATGCACCAAGGGAGGTGGCTCTTTCAACAAGATGTTCTATGTTGTAGCCTGTCATTATTATTACGTTTGTCTTTGGATTAATCTTTTTGATCTCATCAAGGGTTTGAAATCCGTCGATCCCAGGCATTACGACATCAATAAATGTAATATCATAATGAATTTTTCTGGTCATTTCAATCGCTGTAAGTCCGTCTTCTGCGGCCGAAACCATGTATCCCTTGTCTTCCAATACCCCTTTTAGCGTTTCACGAATGGAAAAGTCATCATCAACTACCAGGATATTGGTCTTTGTCAGATCTTTTTTTATAACTTTCAGGACTAAATCAATGTCCAGAGGTTTGTAAAGTATCGCTTGTGTTTCCAGTTTTACCGCTTCCTTCAGAAGGTCTTCAGCAATAAAAGCGGTCATAAAAAATATAATAGTATCGGGACTGATCTTCTTGATTCTTTTGAACGTCTCTATCCCGTTAATCCCCGGCATTTTCATATCTATAAATGCAATCTTGAATTTAGTTTTTTCAGCCGCCTCAATCCCTTTGTAGCCATCCTCTGCCACGACAACATTGTATCCCTCATCCTCCAGGATTCCGGCCAGGGTTA
>JACZYU010000132.1 GCA_022570935.1 Planctomycetota bacterium
ATTTAGTAGCATACAAAATAGCAGAGAGCACTGATGATCAAGGAGTTGACCTGAATTTTATTTCCGCTCAGACGTTCGTAGCCGAATATGTTTCGAAAAAATTTAGAAGTAAGACAGCGTTTGAAAACAAGCTGTCCAAGTTAGGCAAGGATATGAAGGGATTAAATGCTTTTGCTGATATTGTATTTAAGCATTTTGTTGAAAAAGACAAATGAAGGCCATCTTCGTACATCTATCCGGAAGCAAGAGAGGTAAAACCGAGTTTTTTACAGACTCGAAAATCTGTATTGGAACAGACTCTTCATGTAATTTAAGGTTTAATCTGCTTACTGATAAGAATACATCACCTCTTCATGCTGAAATAAATCTAAAAGAATGTGATTATATCCTGAAGGATTTAGACAGTCCCAAAGGTACCTTTATAAATAACAGGTTGATAAAGGAAGTTGTTATTCATGATGGCGACCTTATTGAGTTTGGTGATAATGGGCCAAGGGTACGTTTCAGAATAAAAGCTGAGGAAGGAGATGTATGTAAGCCGTTCAGAGAAATGCTGGCAGATTCTATGGATCTTGCAAGAGAACCACATAAAGGTAGAAAACTAATTACGGCGACATCTTTTTTCAAAAGCTTACTGACTGAAGCCTTTACACAATCTTCATTCAAATTCAAACTTGTTACTCTTCTTATCTTTTTACTCACAACTGTTGGAATTGGTACATTATTCTATACCATATACTCCAGCCTGACAGAAACAACGAAAAGAGTGGAACTATTAGAATTTGAAAGCGTCATCGGTGAAAAGATAATCAAAGACTTTAGTAACGGTATCTGCTTGATCCAGTGTTCTTTTTCGTTAGTTGACGAAGTATCTGGTGAACCACTAAAAGCATGGAATAATGGACGTTTACTGACTAATAACTCTACCGGAACAGGATTTATAATCAGCAAGAACGGTATGGTATTAACAAATCGCCACGTCGTAGAACCATGGTGGCATCAGACGACATATTTCACTTCTATAGAACCAGGTTTAAAACCCAGAATTGAGGTATTAAGGGCCTTTTTCCCGAACGTAAAAAATCCTGTTCTACTTAAATTGGAAAAGGTCTCTGAAGTGGCTGATGTTGCCTTGTTAAGTTTTGAACCTGAAGGTATAGATATTCCTGTACTTGAATTGGATTTGAGCGGTATGGATGCAATAGAAGGGGAACCAGTTGTCCTGTTGGGTTATCCGGCAGGCATGAATGCTCTTTTCGCAAAAACTGATCCGGATATTGCAAAAGGAATATCAAAATTACCATTTTTAGAAGCCGCTCAAGAACTTTCAAACCACCACTTGATAAAACCTATATCAACCCAGGGACATATCAGCGATGTCTTAAACGAAAGAATAATCTACGACGCATTGACAACTGTTGGCGGCAGTGGAGGCCCGCTTTTCAACAATAAAGGCAAGGTAATTGCCATAAATTATGGTATCTTTCGCGGTTTCAGTGGTGCAAACTTTGGTGTACCCATAAAGTATGCCATAGAATTATTAGAAGATGAAAAACATTAATACGATTATCTTTGACATGGATGGTGTGGTTGTAGACGGTATGCCCTACCACATTCAATCATGGAAAGAGGCATTGTCAACTATAGATATGTCTGTATCTGACCTGGAAATTTACCTGATGGAAGGCATGACAGGCAGGGAAACAATGGAAATATTTGTCAGTAAAAGCAACAGGTCTCTTTCAGGCGAAACTGTAGAAAAGGTGATTAAACTTAAACGCAAGGTATTTAATGATATCTTTACAGTAACACTAATGAAGGGTATTAAGGATTTTCTATTTGAATTAAAGGATCGCCAGTACAACCTTGCCCTGGTAACCGGTACCCGTTTAGAGGTTGTGAAAAAGGTTTTACAGGTGGGATTGGACGACATCTTTAAGGTTATCGTTACCGGTGAAAGTGTAAATAAAGGAAAGCCTGATCCCGAGCCTTATGAAATGGCCGTAGAAGAACTTGGCACCAGGAAAGAAGATTGTATAGTAATTGAGAATGCACCGGCAGGTATAACTTCTGCAAAGAGTGCGGGATTGACATGCTTTGCAGTACAAACCTCTCTTCCGGAAGAATATTTAAAAAATGCAGACAGGATATTTCAAGACATTGATGACGTCTCTAAATTTTTATTAAAGTAATAACAAGATAATAAACTTTTCTTTGTGTTATATTCTCGTTATCTCTTTTCCCGTAATATCTGAAGCGGCACAAATAGATCTTGCCTGGAGTACGCCTGAATTTCTCTCATATAGAAAGGATTCAGAAGGCGAGAAATAATATTTGATTTGGTGTTACTCAATAAGAAATACTATTGATAAGGAGATTATTAATGTTAAACCAGAAATGTAGAAGACTTGATGACGGCACTCATTGGAAAATCTTATGAGGGCATATTCTGCTGTACCTTTTCTTTTAAAAGTCTTCCGGATTTGAATCGCACAACTCTTTTTGGAGGTACTTCTACAGTTGCGCCTGTCTTAGGATTTCTTCCAATCTTCGACCCTCTTTCAACTGTAGTGAGAATACCAAAGTCCCTGAACTCTAAGCGGTTCCCTTTTACAAGTTCTTCAGTGCATAATTCTAAGAAAAGCTGGATTGTTTGTTTAGTAACTATTTGCGGACTTCCTAATTTTTGGGAAATTGTCTCAGCTAATTCTCTCTTTGTTATTGTGGCCATATTCTATTTACTCCAAAAACATTTACAATTCGTAAAATCGCGATTATTATACACATAAGTTTAATTATGTCAATACCTTTGAGAAAAAAGCCATTTTTTTAACTGGATTTTTTTCAAAAAGTGCATTTATATTAACTTTATAAAAGATAAGGTTTTTAAGGTTCCGCCATGAAATTCACCGAATTTGTACACAAGTATAATAAAACAAATAATTTCCCTTTCTACATAGTAAGTGGAAGCGAGTATTTCTTAAAGAAACAGGCTTTAATGGAGATAAAAAAGCGGTTCTTTTCTGAAGGAGGAGTTGAACAGGGCTTGGTCGAGTTTAATGGCAAAGATACCGATCGTAATTTTGCAGGCAACCTGACAGAAGGCAATAATCTGAAAAATGCCGGATCTCCCACTTTGTTTTATAATGTCATTGATGAAGTGAAAACCGCTCCCATGTTTGGAAAACATAAGCTGATAATAGTTGAGAATGCTGATACATTCCTGGGTAGATACCAGGATAAAGTTTTAGACTATCTTAAGAGTCCTTGTACTGTTAACTGCTTGATTTTAGAAGTCTTATCCATAGACAAAAGAACTAAATTGGCAAAGGCCATGGACGGCAAACAAGGCATACTTATTGAGTGTGACAAACTTTATGATAGACCTGCCCCCTGGGAAACGAGGAAGCCGGAATATGATAGTGAACTGACAAAATGGATTGTTATACATGCCGGGAATTTTGGCAAAATCATAAATCTGAAATCTGCTTTTTGTCTCCTGGAGAAGACAGGAAATAACCTGGCAATTATTAATAATCAAATAGACGCATTATCAGTTTATATAGGTAACAGGAAGGAAATTACCATAGCTGACATTCAAAATTTGTTAGGGGTCAGTCACAGAGAAAAACTTTATAATTTGCTCGATGCAATTGGTATGAAGGACACTATCTCTGCAGTAAAGATGGCAGAAAACATTTTTAATATTGGAATGGAAAATGAGCACAAGAATATCACTTACGATGCAAATTCAATTGCCATAACAATAGTAAGTTCATCACATAGAAGAATGAGAGATTTATGGAAGATTATGCGGATACTGGATAAGGGTGGAAGCAAAAAAGAGATTTTAGAAAAACAATATGCTCCAAGGCCATTTGTTGACAAATTCATAAAACAGGCTCAGAATTTTAACGAAGAAGAAATGCCTGAAAAATGGAAGTATATGTTAGAAGCAGATTTATTATGCAAAACCAGCCGCCTGTCTCCAACTCTCATAATCGAACAACTGATAACCAAGTTATGTATGTAGCAGGGAATTATAATATTGAGGGATTGAGAAATTAAGGAATTCCCCAATTCCTGCCTGTCCGCCAGACTGTTAGGCGGGAATCCCTCAATTGTTCTTAATTTGGTTGCGGCTATGCCGCACTATGTTTATGCGCTTTTGCGAAGCTTTTGAGGCATGAGTTGAGTTTTCCCGGTTACGACATCCGGCGTAATTACATAAACAGCACCTTTCCCATCTGTTGGCAAATCAAACATAGCATCCAGCATAAAACCCTCACATATCGAACGCAGCGCCCTTGCCCCGGTCTTACGCTCAAGAGCCTGTTCACTTATTTCAATCAAGGCGTCACTCGGAAACTCTACGACTGCATTCTCCATCTCAAAGATCTTTTGATACTGCTTAATGATAGCATTCTTTGGCTCCAGCATAATCCGGACCAAGTCATCCCGTCCAAGCGGCATCAGTGATGTGATCACATGGAGCCTGCCGATGAATTCGTGTATCATGCCATATTCGATTAGGTCATTCATTTTCAGTTCAGATAGAATTTCTCCCGTAGATTTATTATCTGCGGAATCACCCTTTGCGCCAAACCCTATTACCTTTTTACCAATCCTCTTCTTTATTATATCTTCTATGCCGCTGAAGGTCCCGCCGCATATAAACAGAATATCCTTGGTATCCATTTGTATGTATTGCTGTTCAGGATGTTTCCTCCCTCCCTGTGGCGGCACATTGACTATAGACTGCTCAAACATCTTCAGCAGTGATTGCTGTACACCTTCACCGGAAACATCTCGTGTGATAGACGCATTTGGGCCTTTTCTGGCAATCTTGTCTATCTCATCTATATAGACAATCCCCTGCTGCGCACGAGTCACATTAAAATCGGCATCCCTCAACAACCTTAAAAGAACATTTTCAACATCCTCACCAACATAACCCGCTTCAGTAAAAGTAGTAGCATCAGCTATAGCAAATGGTACATCAATAATATTCGCAAGTATTTTCGCCAGCAAAGTCTTCCCTGAACCTGTAGGGCCAACGAGAAGGACATTGCTCTTTTCCAGCTCTACATCATCGGTTACCTCTGAAACTAACCTTTTATAATGGTTATGAACTGCCACAGCCAGGACTTTCTTTGCCATATCCTGCCCTACAATATATTCATCTAAACATTCTTTAATATATATCGGGGTTGGCATTTTTCTCGTTACATGTTTGCTGGTTTTTTCATTATCCTTCTGTATAAGGGTGTAGCAGGCCTCAATACATTCATTACAAATATATACGTTGCGGTCTCCCTGTATTAATCTTTTAACAACATTATAATTTCTGCCACAAAATGAACATGACATAGCCTTACCTTTTTTATCCCTGATTTTCTTGTCCATTTCTATTCCTCGTTTAATATGACATTTAAATATAATGATAAATAAACTGGCTTTCAGGCTAACAGAAAGCCGTTCGTAAATCCAGAGTAAATGTGGATTCGCTTCGCTTAATCCACCCTACATGTAACGAATGTATGATACGATATAGGGTAGATTAAAATCCACGGCGTTTTTTGTCCGGGGAAGGCCGATAGACCGAATCCACCAATATATTTTAATAGGGACACATCCAATACTGTTCGGCACGTTGTTTGATAAATGAGTTCAATAAATAAGACTCATAGAAATTATCGTACTAATTGGTAATGAAAATACAAGATGATACTAATGTATGACGAGATGGCGAAATGAAGGCATACCACCCCCATAAGACTTTCAAAGGTGAAAAGTCCCCTGAGAGTGGCTATTTATTTTGATCTTCAATCTTAAGCCCTTCGATATGTTTCATGAGTTCATCCATGGTAGCCCATCCTTGAAAGTACAGGCAAATCATCTCGAAGGTGCGTTTAGTGGGTTTACGTCCAGTCCATAATCTGATTAAGAGACTGGCAATCAGAGCACAGTAGACTTGAATTTGTATCCCGTTTTGTGAGAGAGATAATAGATGCTGGCAGCCCAGGATACACTTAAACCAACGAAAGAAGAGTTCAATTTGCCAGCGATAACGATAAATTAGTCCGATGAGTTCAGCCGGTAAATCCATACGGTCAGTGGCAATTAGTAATGTGTGTTCAGGGGACTTGGTTCGAAATGTTTTCTTGCTGGAAACACGGGATTTTCGTTTGTATCCTGAGAGTACTCGTTCATCATAATAGTGAATTTGTATAATTCTTATGGGCCTGGAGAGGTTGTCACGTTTTTGTTCACTGCCAAGCCAGACTGTTCGATCAAACTCTACTCCAGCATTATGGTCTGCTTCACTAAGTTGATGCTCATCTATGATCTTGTAACTTGCGTTGTCTCTGATTCGTACAACAAAGGAACTGGATTTTTGAATAATCTTATCCAGAAAACTATATTTAGCGTAAGCAGCATCTAAACAATAGAGTTTGCCTGGTGCTAAAGCAGACTCCAGTTTAGCTATTTCACCCTCATTAGCATTGGTAACCTGAGCTCGAAGAGGAATGCCTTTAAGGACATCAAATTCCAGATGCATCTTTGCTGCACGATGGTCTTTATCAAGCCATAAAGCCCATAACATCTTTGGAAGCGCTTTGAGCAATGTACCATCGACAGCAACTACTGTCATGTCGAGAGTTTGTAAACGTTTGTCCAGGTTCAAAGAACCAACCTTGCCGG
>JACZYU010000015.1 GCA_022570935.1 Planctomycetota bacterium
CTCTTCGAGCTCAGGTTACCAATGCCAATGAGGGTGAAATAGCTAAACTGGAGTCTGCTTTAGCACCAGGCAAACTCTATTGTTTAGATGCTGCTTACGCTAAATATAGTTTTCTGGATAAGATTATTCAAAAATCCAGTTCCTTTGTCGTACGAATCAGAGACAACGCAAGTTATAAGATCATAGATGAGCGTCAACTTAGTGACGCAGACCATAAAGCTGGAGTAGAGTTTGATAGAACTGTCTGGCTTGGCAGTAAACAAAAACGTGATAACCTCTCCAGGCCTATAAGAATTATACAAATTCACTATTTTGATGAACGAGTACTCTCAGGATACAAACGAAAATCCCGTGTCTCCAGCAAGAAGACATTCAGGACTCGGTCACCTGAACACACATTGTTAATAGCCACTGACCGTATGGATCTACCGGCAGAACTTATCGGTCTCATCTATCGTTATCGCTGGCAGATTGAACTCTTCTTTAGATGGTTCAAGTGTATTCTGGGTTGCCAGCATCTATTATCTCTCTCTCAAAATGGGATACAAATTCAAGTCTATTGTGCTCTGATTGCCAGTCTTTTAATCAGATTATGGACTGGACGTAAACCCACTAAACGCACCTTCGAGATGATCTGCCTGTACTTTCAAGGATGGGCTACCATGGACGAACTCACGACACATATCAAAGGGCTTAAGATTGAAGATCAAAATAAATAGCCACTCTCAGGGGACTTTTCACCTTTGAATGTCTCATGGGAGTGGTATGCTTTCATTTTCCTATCTCGTAATACATTAGTATCCACTTGTATTTTCATTACCAATTAGTACAATAATTTCTCTGATTCTTATTTATTGAACTCATTTATCAAACTCCGTGCCGAACAGTATTGGATGTGTCCCTATTAAAAATCATATCTTTATTATTTCTCACCTACAACAACCCTGGTATTATTAATAAGCTTTTTAGCTCTCTCTTGTAATTCTATAGCGAATTGATCTCCTTCTCTTATGGCATTCTCAACCTGATCAAGAATATCATAGTAAAGATTCCATGCAGTTTTCTCTCTTTCATACCTTTCCTTAAGCCCTTCCCCATCACCCATGGACACCTCCTGGTTACTGGCACGTAGCCTTCTGGATCCAGTCTCTATAAGCTCAAAACTTTTATATTCATTCTCTTCTTCTTTTGTGGCAAATAAATCAGCAGCCTTAAGTGCAAGACGAAGGTAAGCGAGATTTAAAGGAATTGGACTGACAAAACTTCCCGTGAAAGGATCAATTACACTTTTTATCTCCTCTATTTTCCATGGAAGAATTCTGGCATAATAGGAGAAGAATAATATCCTCTCATAGTCGCCTACTGCTTTGCCCATGGCCGCCGCCTTTATAGCCTCTTCGGCAAAAGCCTGTTTGTCGTGTCTCATAAAGAAACCATCTTTATGCAAATATCTAAGTGCAGGTTCTCTATCTGTTGGAAACAAGGTAGAAAGAAGATAAGCCTGGTCTTCTGCCCTTCCAATAAACACAGGCGTAAATGGGCGATACTTTCTCAGGGCTTCAATTAATATCCCATTAGTCCCTCCAGTTACGTGTATCCTTGATATACAAGAGTTATTGCCATCGATATCTTGTTTATTGTACCTTGTCATCATTTCAGATACTGTGGACAATGCCTGAGGTATCTTACTGCAGAAGACACTATCTTCACCCTTAAAAGGTGGAGATGGATATGTCACGTCCGGGGTAAAAAGTGATGTACCTATATCATTTTCATTTACCAAAGCGCCTGCAATCATACCCAGATAAACAGGATTACCTTTAGAGTCTATACCTTCAGCACCCCAGAGTGGAGACATCAGGTGCTGAAAAGCAGTCTTTCCCGTTTCCTCAAGCAGTTCCTTCTGTGGAAAAACCTGGTCAAGATCAATCTTGAATGTAGCCTTCTTACAAGGATCTATAAATACTTGCCAGAAAGCGGATATAGCCTTGAGAAAACTATAGTGTCTTCCGTATTTACCATTGACACCCACTACCTCCCTCAAAAGAGCTGAGGGATTGTCTATATTATTAAGATACTTCCTTGCTGCCGGAACAAGAATCTCATGTATTAGTTTACCTGTTTCCGCCTCTGTAAAAAGATATACTTTGAGTCCAGGTAAATCATGGGCCTTTTCCAATTCGTATTCAATATACTCCTTCACAATACCCTCTAACCCCTCGTGTGTAACAGAAGCCGACAATACACACGTTAACTCCTCATCCTCCGCTACATTCTTTAATTTCTTCTCATAGAGAAGTGCCTCGGACAGATGGTGAAGGCCATAAAGTATTTCATTCTTATCAGGTTCGACCCCTATCTGGACTGGATGATCATACCAGAATACTTGATCCTCTTTTACAACTTCTTTCAGGGCATTCCACAAACTGGAGCCTATGTCAAGGTCTTCAAACCTTTTTCCGGCAGGCGGGACAGTCAAAAGGACATTAGTTGTAAAGACAATCTCTTTTGGAACATTTTTTATAGGTTTGGAGTTCAGACGTGTAATATTTATCTTTCTCTTTTCTCTCAAGTTCTGTAACTGCGCTTCTTTATTATTTAAGATACCGGATGCTGCAGGGTGTAATAACGCCCAAACATCTTCCTGGATTTCATGTGAAGGCGAGGACAGCTTTTCATTTTGGACCATTTTTTCTAAGAATTTCTTTACCCTTTCAGCGCCATTACCATCATCTGAACAGAAGTCTTCGAACTCTTTTAATAACAAACCGAGTCCTTCTTTATAGAATTCTACAAGAGGTGCCCAGAGAGGATCATTCCCTGTCTCTTCCAAATATCCAACAGCCTCGTGGTATTTAGAATGATCACCACCTGAAAGAATGATTAAAAATGCGGCATTGATGTTTCTGGGAACTGAGAGTCGACTGTTGTCTTCCGGCTGAAATTGTTCAACAATATTGATTCCACATATCCCATTCTTAGACCCATCGCCTATAAGACAACCAATAATATCATGATACGCCTTCTTTGCATTATCTGAATAAAGTTTCATATGCTACCTCAATTCGTTAAAAACCAATCTCATAAAGATATCTCTATGTCTTTTGTCCAAACCAAATAAAGTTAATTTACCAGTCTACGACTACACAGAAAAACCCGAACGAGTCGGAATTATAATATTGAGGAATTGAGGGATTAAGGAATTCCTGAATTCTCCAATTCCTAAATTCTTAAATTTTTAGTTTATTGACAAAATTGATCAAAATATTTTTATTAAGAAATTAAATGTCTAATGACTTAAATTTTTAATGATATGATATTCATAAAAAACCTACAAGAAAAAAGATTGATTTACAAAAACAGAAACAACATCAAGGCAGGCAAGATAATCACATTATTAATTGGTAATAATTCTAATGATTTGATATAAACCACAATTCATTAACTACAAGCGGTATACAATTACAAGATTACAATATTAAAGCTTATATAAGGAGAAAGAATGAATAGCAATTTTATAAATCGTATTCTTAGAGCTGCCAGGCTTGATGCACAACTATATGAAGAAGTAGAAGCAGATAAAACCTCAATGCGCCAGGCTATGCTGGTCGTAATTCTATCTGGTGTTGCTGCAGGAGTGGGAAGCATATCACATGGTGGGCTCATGGGAGTTGCAGTGGGAACAGTTACGGCCTTAGTAGGATGGTATATATGGGCGTTTCTTACTTATTTGATAGGAACTAAATTCCTGCCTGAACCCCAGACTAAATCTGATATTGGTGAATTACTGAGAACAATTGGCTTTGCAAGTTCACCGGGTTTGATTCGAGTATTAGGTGTTGTTCCGGAAATAGAAAGATTCGTTTTCTCGGCTGCATCAGTATGGATGTTAGTTGCAATGGTTATTGCCGTTAGGCAGGCGCTTGATTATAAAGGAACCTGGCGTGCCGTTATCGTTTGCGTGATCGGCTGGACTATCCAGATTGCAATTCTCCTGGCAATCTTCTCTTTCTTGAAGGTTTTACCCAAACCAGTTTAAGTTTTTTATTTCCTAACCGTTCACGGGGTATCAGCTAAACTCCATTGCAAAGGGGGTTGTAAAAACCTAACGAATAAAGAAAACGACAGGTAATACAAAAGATTTATACATCTTCTTTTTGTTTATCAGGCTACTTAAGCTAATTTTCCCATAGCCATCTTTTTAATACTTTTATAATCAACTTTTCCTGACGGAAGCATGGGGATGGAATCAATTGGTATGTAATGATCAGGTTGGGATAGATGTGTCACGCCTAAACTATCCAGTTTCCTGTTAAGTGATAGTTTGTCCGGATTTTCCCCTACTACAAAGGCTATAAGTTGTTCTCCCTTCTGAACGTGGGGGACATTCACAACTGCACACTTTCTTTTTTCATCGTCAGTATGTTCATCCAGGACATGGGATAATTTATCTTCTATGGGTGATAATGGTATCAACTCTCCCCCTATCTTGGCAAACCGTTTCAGACGATCAGTAATATATAAGAATCCATTTTCAAATTTTCCTATATCACCGGTAATATAAAAACCATCATGAAAGGCCCGGCTGGTTAATTCGGGTGACTTATAATATCCACTCATAACGTTGGGGCCTTTGACGAGTATCAACCCCTCTTCTCCTGGCTGCAGTTCTTCATAAGTATCAGTGTTCACTATTTTACATTGGACATCAGGCAGGAGCCTTCCCACGCTTCCATGACAGAAATCATCCGGATAATTTATCGTAATACATGAACAGCTTTCAGTGACCCCATAGGCTTCGAGAATGTCTATGCCCAGTTTTTCATTGAATTTCTTTCTTACACTTTCATTTAACTTCTCTCCTCCGGCAAATGCAAGGCGAACACTGGAAACCTGTTCCCTATTCCATCTTTTCATATAACCTCTGTAGAGTGTACTGGTCCCTAAAAGCATTGTCACTCGATACCTGTGGACTATCTTACCAAGCTTTTCATAATCAGTAGGATTTGGATGGTAAAAGGCTCCCATTCCCATTATTAACGGCAGCCAGAGACAGGCAACAAATCCAAATACATGAAAAAACGGTAAGGTCCCTAATATCTTATCTTCCGGAACAGGCTGAAAAACAGTACTATAGTTTTGAATAGTCACGTAAATATTCTTGTTTGTTAATATCACTCCCTTTGGGTGAGATTCCGAGCCTGAGGTAAAGAGTATAATGGCTGTCTTATCAGGCGCATCAAACTCTTTATACTTTTGAACCAAGGATTGGCATGGTGTAATCTTACAGAAAATATAAGTCAGTAACTTGTTCAGCTTCGATGTCCTTTCCTTTATGTCTTCAATGAAAACCATTTTTGGGTCTTCTGCAATCTCCGCCTTCTGAATGAATTTCCTGGAAGTAAAAATTGTTTTAACGTCACAGGTATTCATTACCCAATCCTGTTCCTCTCTGCTTGCAATGAAATTTAAACCAACAGGGGTTTTACCTGCAAATGACGTAGCAATATATGCCAACGCCCCTCCAACAGAAGCGGGAAACATAAGGGCAATATTCTCACCCTCAAAATTGCGAATATGTTTTGATAGGAGAACACTGGCAGTAAGTGTCTGGCCAAATGTCAGGGATATTCCGGTAGAGTCCTCCTGAATAATTTTACCGAAATTCTTTTTTGCAGTCTTAATAAAGTTTTCTATTAGCATAAATATCTATTTTACTATTTCTTCCGCCAGGCCACTTTTTCTTTTTTATCTTCGATGATAATTCCCAGCTCATTTAACCTGCCTCTTATTTTGTCTGCCTGTTCCCACTGTTTGGCTGCGCGCAACTCATTTCTCGTATCAATCAATACCTTTATTAAGTCTTCCTCCATTTTGTAAGCATCTACATCATCGGTATCGTGTTGGACCGTTTTTTCCGGGACAATTCCCAGGACGTCACCTCCATAAATCCTGTAAAAAGAATCAATTTCTGACAAGACCCCCTTGCTGATCTCCTCATCCGTGCTAAGCAGACTGTTAACTTCCTTGCTTAAATTGAAGAGAACGGCCAACGCTTCTGCCGTATTGAAATCCTCATCCATGGCTTCTTCAAAGGTGTTTTTGTATTTTTCCAGCTTTCCCTTCCACTCTCCATTTGCCACAGCCCCCTCATGCCCTGATGAACCCAGCCTTTCTCTTAAATTGCGTATTGTATTGTGTAGTCGCTCCAACCCCTTGTCCGCAGCTTCCAGCGCCTCATTGCTGTAGTCAATTGGACTGCTGTAATGAGTATTGAGAATAAAGAAACGTATTGTTAAAGGCGAGAATAATTTAAATGCATCCTTAAGAGTAACGAAATTTCCCAGTGATTTCCCCATCTTCTGTCCTTCAACTGTTACCATATTGTTGTGCATCCAGTAACGGGCAAAAGGCAGTTCATTGGCAGTCTCACTTTGTGCGATTTCACACTCATGGTGAGGAAAAATATTTTCAATCCCTCCACCGTGAATATCAAACGTTTCGCCCAGATATTTCATAGACATGACCGAACATTCAAGATGCCACCCCGGAAAGCCAGCACCCCAGGGACTGTTCCATTTCATAATATGTCCGGCTCCGGCTTTCTTCCAGAGTGCAAAATCTGCCGGATGTTTTTTCTCCGGGTTTATCTCTATACGCGCCCCGGACTCCTGTTCTTCCAGTTTCCGCCTTGAAAGTTTGCCATAGTCCTTCAGTTTTGACACATCAAAATAAACAGACTGGTTTGCCTCATAAGCAAATCCTTTATCAATCAATTTCTCAACAAGTTCTATTTGCTCCGTAATATGGCCTGTTGCACGAGGTGAAATATCCGGCCGTAAGTTATTCAATGCATCCATGTCTTCATAATAGCTTCGCATATACATCTCAACTAATTCCATAGGTTCCACTTGTTCTAGCTTGGCCCTTTTTTCAATCTTATCTTCCCCCGCATCTGCATTATCCGTTAAGTGCCCGACATCTGTAATATTTTGCACATATCGTACCTTATAACCAAGATGCCTTAGATAACGTACAACTACATCAAAGCTGATATAACTCTTGGCATGTCCAATGTGAGGATGGTCATAAACAGTGGGACCACATACGTATATCCCAACTCTTCCTTTCTTGAAAGGTATAAATACTTCTTTCTGCCTTGTCAATGTGTTATAAATTTTTAATGTCATAGATAGATTTTATTATATTAAATGTTTATTGAGATAAAAAATAAGTTAGAATTCTTGCTTTCTCTGGCCGCTCG
Organism: Planctomycetota bacterium; assembly: GCA_022570935.1. Taxonomy (GTDB): domain Bacteria; phylum Planctomycetota; class Brocadiia; order Brocadiales; family Scalinduaceae; genus Scalindua. The sequence continues at coordinate 7,265 of JACZYU010000015.1, forward strand.
TAATGACAAGATGTTTTAAACATGTCATTTTGAGGGAGGATACGACATGAGCTAAGCTCCGCTTTGCCTGAGAATCTATTGTTCCGTAGTTAATATTTAATTCTAACCACACCAAAAAGTTTAACTTGTGTAAAACTCATTAAACATCTGCATTGTTTTTGGCTCTATAAATTACTGTCTTGTTTCTGCCAGTCTCTTTTGCCTGGTAAAGAGCCTGGTCAGCATAGACTAATAGATTATGGACTGATTTTGCATCATTACTGAATGCAATACCAATACTGAACGTTATGTGAAATTGTTTTGATTCATATTCAAAAGGGTGTTTGGATACCATCTCCCGGAACCTGTCATATGCTGCGTAAATATTATCCCTGCTTACATTCGGCAGGATTACGGCAAACTCTTCTCCCCCATAACGACATGCCAGATCATTCCGTCGCACATGTTTCTTGAGTATCTTCCCGATCCCTGATAAGACCATGTCACCGGCAAGGTGACCATATGTGTCGTTTATTTCCTTAAACAAATCCAGGTCCATCATGATAAGCGCCATCTCTGTCTCGTAACGAAGCGCCCTTTCAAACTCCCCCTCCAATACTTCCATGAAGTACCTGCGGTTATGTAATTTTGTTAATTCGTCCACAATAGACATTTCGGTCATCTTTGCCTGAGCCCTTTTCGCATCATTTCTGAGGCGACATCTTTCCAGGGTATTATTTATAATCCTGCAAATGGAAGCTGAGTTGATTCTGTTTTTTGGCAAATATTCATAGGCCCCAAGCTGTATCACCTGTGAAGCGAGCATCTCATCACCATGCCCTGAAACTACTATTACTGGAGTTTCAATTCCCTCTTTCTCCATAGTCCTGAAAAAATCAATACTTGTTCCATCTTCTAAGATATGGTTCAGGAAAATCATATCAAACTTATCCTTTTCTAACATTGTTAATGTCTCTTTAATATTCGCAGCCCAGGATATATTGATAAGGTCTTGAGCTCCTAAAAAGGCCTTGAATCCCTCAAAGATATCCTCTGAATCATTCACCATAAGTATCTTTATTTCTCTATCGAAGCTGATGATAGTAGAACTGCCGTGAAACGATGGTAAGGGCTCAGAATAATGAATGGTCTTAATCTTTTTTGCTATGTCGGATATCTTCCTGCCTGATTCTTTGATTCGATTTAGACACTCAACACTCTTTTCAGGATTATGGCTAACTTTTTCCATTAACTCTACATCTTCCAACAGAGACACCAGTGGCTGATTCAGCTCTTCAGCCTTTGCTCCGGCGATCTGAAGCAACACTTTGAGACGTTCTTCTTCAATAAGCGCTTCCTGTTGTTCCAGGATTTTCTCGTTTGCATCCTTTAATTCTGTGTTAGTTTTCTTTAAGTCTTCCTTCTGTCTGTGCAATTCAAGAAATACATTTACTTTGCTCTGTAAAATATCCGGATCGAGTGGTTTAAACAAATAATCCACCGCACCTTTATCATACCCCTTGAATACGTATTTTTGTTCTTTGCTGATTGCGGTCACAAAGATAATGGGGATGTGCTTTGTCTCTTCGTTTCCGCGCATTAGTTCGGCAGTCTCAAATCCATCCATATCTGGCATCTGAACATCAAGGAGAATAAGCGCAATGTCATGTTCTAACAATAAAGCCAGGGCCTCATTACCACTTTTTGCCTCTATGATATTCAAACCAGGCCTTTTCAGGATTTTTCGAAGTGCTAGAAGATTTGCAGGTTTGTCATCTACAATAAGAATGTCCATTTTAAGTATTTTACAATAAATGAGTTACCGTTTTTTTGGCTGTAAGGTGGATTAAGCGAAGCCACGCCAAAGCTGAGCTTAGCTCTGTCAGCGAGGCGAAGCGAATCCACCCTTATTTTAGCGGTATTAACATATGGATATTTTCGGTGGATTCGGCCTAAGGGCCTTCCTGCCCGTCCGGCAGGCGGGAATCCACCTACACGAATATCTTCAAAGTCCGCCGAAGGCGCTAATTTTAAATTTTAAGTTTTTATTATACTACTCTTATCCTTCACTTTCAAGTTTTCTAAGGAAAGACCCTATATTTTCGAGGGACAATACATAATCAGGCTTAACAGCCTCTATAGCCGCTTCAGGCATGTCCGCAACTTCTGCGGTTTCCGGTGATTGTACAATAGTCAGGCCGCCTGCTTCCTTTATTTTTCTCAGCCCCTGGCTGCCATCTTTATTCGCACCGGTCAAAATAATCCCGATAAGCCTTTGACCATAAACATCTGCCGCTGACTCAAAGACTACATCAACAGATGGACGCGCATAATTAACAACCCCTTCCACAGACATGGAAAACGTACAGTCATCTTCTATCAGTAAATGATAATTCGGCGGTGCCACATAAACCACACCAGTCTTGATCTCTTCTTTTTCATCGGCTTGTTTTACACACATTTTACACTCATTATCCAATGATAGTTCTAAATAACCATCTGTATCTTTATGCCTGTGCATAACTATAATTACAGATAATGCGAAGTTTGACGGCAAGACCGAAAGGATTGTTTTGAGGGCATTCCTCCCCCCGGTAGAAGCGCCTATAACGATTGCCTTATACGTGTTGTAAGTCACAGGTTGTGAGTTACGCATCAATCTTCCACCCTTTTTTAACATACCTGATAAATTTGTTCATACAATAAATTGTCAGCAGGGACGTATTGTTCGCCACGGCAAATCCCGCCACGGCGGATCTTGAAGTTACCCACAGGGTCGTCCTCAGGCGACTGTCCTTCGGCACGACCATACTCCTCTAAAACTCGTCATTTTTTTTCCTATATATTTTTTCATGATCAGTTACATTTTCAAAATCATCCGAGAATGATGAAAATCTTATGGTTTCTTTGGTGCCCAGACAAAGGAATCCTCCCGGACGCAGACTTTCAGAAAAAAGCCTGAATACGCGATCCTGTAAATCTCTATTAAAATAAATGAACACATTCCTGCATATTATCATATCCATTTCCCCGAATACGCCATCTGTCACCAGATTATGATTAGAAAAAACAATGTTTTTCTTCAAGGAATTGTCCATTATTGCATTGTCATATCGAGCGGTATAATAATCCGCAAAAGATGCAAGCCCGCCTGCTTTTCTGTAATTGAGGGTATAATCTTTCATCCTGTCAATTGCAAAAACTCCAGATTTGGCCTTGTCAAGAACAACATCGTCAGCATCTGTCGCATAAATCAGGGACGTTCTGTACAATCCCTCCTCCTTCAGTAGAATTGCGGTGGAGTAAACTTCCTCTCCACTGGAGCAACCGGCATGCCATACCTTTATAAAAGGCTGTTTTTTCAGTTCAGGAATTACGACTTCCCTGAGTGCCTTGAAAAAAGATGGATCCCGGAACATCTCAGTGACATTAATTGTAAGGTCTGAAAGTAATGTTGCAAAGAATTTGCTATCGTAAAGTAATTTGTGCTGCATCTCAGAAATCGTTTTGAAATTTGACTGAGATAGTCTGTAACGGATGCGGCGCTTTAAGGAGGCCCTTGCATAATTCCTGAAATCATAGCCATACTTCTGGTAGATTGCCTGTAAAAGCAGGTCAAACTCGATTTCCTCATTTTCGTTTGTTATCTCCATAACAATTTGGAACTGAAAGGGGTTTTTATAATTTACATGAATTTTACAAAATTATACACCTGACGATAATCATGTCAATAAGATGTCTTCATACTCCTATAACTTACCCGCCACACTACTCACCTGCCACAAAAATATATTATTAATCGTCTCGGTCTATGTACGATCTATAAAGGCTAATATCAAAAAGACTTAAGGTTCCAGATTTCCGTTGACAACTTAATGTCACCGTATAAAATCATCTATAAAAATTACAGCAGATAAAGTTAACAATACTGGTTTTCAGAGGCTACGCTGTGCCTGGCTCTGAAATTGGATACCCATCCCTGTCTAAATTAAAAGACAGGACAATAAAAGTAAAGGCGGAAAAGAATGGAACAGTTGGATATCAAAAATTATGGACTCAGAGAAGAACCTGAGCTATGGAAAATTATCGGCAACAGTAAAGAAATTAAGGAAGTCATTAAAGGCATACAGACTGTTCTGGAGAGCGATGTACCGGTAGTTATTCAGGGAGAAACCGGTACGGGTAAGGAACTTGTTGCAAAAGCTATCCATTACAGAGGCCCAAGACGCAAACATGTCTTTTGCGCCATTAACTGTGCAGCAATTCCTGAGAATTTGCTGGAAAGTGAATTGATGGGACATGAAAAAGGTTCATTTACCGGAGCAATTCAACAACATATAGGAAAACTTGAACGCTCAGATATGGGCACACTGTTTCTGGATGAAATAATAGAAATGCCTCTTGCCATGCAGGCAAAAATCCTGCGCGTAATCGAAGAGCAGGTATTCGAAAGAGTGGGTGGACATAAATCTATTAAAACAAATGTACGCATTATTTCTGCAAGTAATAAAGAATTATTAGATGAAGTTAACGCTAACAAACTCAGAGAAGACCTGTACTATCGTATTAACGTCTTTCGGATATTTATACCCCCATTGCGTGACAGAAAAGATGATATTCCTGAGTTGGTTAATGTCTTTGTTAAAAGATACGGTACTCTATCAGGCAAAGAAATAAATAAATTAGACAATCCTGTCATGGATAAACTGATGAGTTACAACTGGCCTGGTAATATCAGACAACTTCAGAACAGCATTAGAAGGGCTATCCTGATAACAACCAATGATACACTGCTCCCGGAACATTTTGATTTCCCGGACCTTGGCGAAAACGATTTAAGAATGATTGAATCTCTTGAATCAGGACTATCTACATTGGAAGCAGCGCTGAGAAGAGGCGAAGTACTCCCTTTAAGTGAAGTTGAAGAAATTTTTATTCGAAGGGCACTGAACGCAACAAATGGCAACATATCAGCCGCAGCAGAGAAATTAGGTATCGGCAGATCCACAGTTTATAGAAAGATGCAGGAACTCGGGATTAACACTGAGGATTATCACCAATAATTAGTACCTAAAAACTCCAAGTAAAACTTAAATCTAATTATAGTCTTAATAGGGACACATCTCATTTTATAAATGGGATGTGTCCCTATTAAGAAGGGAGCGTATCATCAAATACTCAACCAATCAAAACTATTACGGCTTTGTCCTGGGATTGGCAATTGCTGCAATCATATCTTTATTATATTTCACAGGAATATTCAATGGTCTCGAAAGACTCCTATATGACTGGCGTATCACACACAACACTCACAAAAGCTCTCCTGATGTGACAAAAATAGCCTTAATAGGTATCTCAGACAAAGACATGGAATTACTTGGCAGGTGGCCCTGGCCCAGGAACCGCTATGCAGAGTTAATATACTACCTCAAGGAAGGAGGCGCTGGCACCATTGTCTTTGATATGTTCTTTGACCTGCCGGATGTAGAACACATCAAAAACGATGTGGCATTATCAGAAGCTGCCAGTGACGCCGGCACCATTATTTTTCCTGTATGGAGCCCTACCGCTAATCTTTTGAGATCAAGACCAGCAGACGGAATCTACAAAGGAAGATTAAGTAAAAACATTGACATAATCGCCGATTCTGCAAAAAGGATAGGCCACTTAAATGTATTCTATGACAGTGATGGTGTCGCGAGAAGAACACCCGCCCTGATAGCAGGTACTGATGGCAATGAAAGGTTTATACCTCTCTCTCTTGCTGTTTTCCTGGAACAAAAGGGGATTGATCAGAAAATGGAATTTAATCCGGGAAATTCATTAATAATAGGAAACTTGCATATACCTCTTGATTCAAAGAGCTGTATACCAATTAATTATATTGATTTCGAGAAACAAGTTAATGTCTATCACGGAACAAATATTAAGTGGATAGAAAAGCTTGGCCAGGAAAAACCCATGACTTTATACTCTTTTTATGATGTATCTCCACAAAATGAAAACAGGGTTCCTGCAGACCAATTCAAAGACAAAATTGTTCTTATAGGAGTAGCAACTCCGGGGTCAGAACAAGACGTTCACGTTACACCATTCGGACGCAAATTTGGCATATTTATTCAGGCAAATCTTCTCTACAATTTCCTGGCAGACAGACTAATCACTATCCCAGGACATATCTATACAATCTCAATATTAACGGCATTATCCATAATTTTTGGCTTTTTAATCTCCAGATTGCGCATAAGAGGTAGTACTTACCTGTTGCTCGCCGGCGGCTTTTTAGTTTTATTTGCAATCTCAACAATCATAGCCTTTACAGGACTTATACTATTCCAAAAATTGAACATAATGATAGACATGATACCATTCATAGTCATGTCTTTGATGCTTATAGGAGCCTGCCTGGCCGTAAATCTAAGTTCAGTGAGCAGCGAGTCCGCCATGAGAGACCTGCAACTAGACCTGCTTCTTGAGGTAGGTGAGATTGCGACATCCAAGGATGAAACTAATCAATATTCACTAAAATCATTTAAGGAAGACATTGAGATAACGTCTGCACTCGCAATTCCAGCCAGACCACCGGTAGAATTATTAGAACCGATAAAGAGGATAACTCACTGTGAGGCAACTGCCCTGTATATCCTGGATGACGATACTAAAAGTTTTGCATATTCTGGATTTTCTGGTATCGATGAGTTAAAAGATGGTTCACAAAAGATTGCCGAAGTTGTAAATAAATGGATCCAATCTGAGGCAAAACCCATCTGGATTGAAAATGTATCGAAACATCCGGATCTATCACTCGTAAACAGTAACAACTTACGCTGCTTACTGGCCGTCCCCCTCACTGTAAAGAAACAGACAATAGGAGTACTTTATCTTTATAATAAATTGGCATCAAAGATCTCACCTTTTGCAGAATTTACATCCGAAGAACTGAGATTAATATCTTCATTCACTCACCAGATAGCAATTGCAATCGAGAATCACAGACTATATGCTGACATACACGATATTTTTCTGGACTATATTAAGTCTATTGCAGCAGCGCTTGACGCAAGGGACGCATATACACACGGACACTCCCGCCGAGTCGCAGAGTTCAGCATCGGAATAGGAAAGGAGTTAGGGCTATCAGAAGGTGAATTAGAATTTCTGGAACTCTCTGCCACCATTCATGATATTGGGAAGATTGGAATCAGTGAAAGTGTTTTAAACAAACCCGGTAAGCTAACAGATGAAGAATTTAAGATAATACAATCACATGTTGTCAAAGGCAGCAAGATCCTGGAGCCCATGTCCCGGTTACGTGCCTTGATGCCGGGCGTACGGCATCATCATGAACGCTATGACGGCAGGGGATATCCGGACGGTTTAAAAGGTGACGAAGTCCATCTTGTTGCCAGGATCATATCAGTTGCTGATACGTACGATGCAATGACAACCAGCAGGGTTTATAGAAACGGACTACCAAAGGAAGTAGCTTTTGAGGAGATCAAAAAGGGAGCGGGAACTCAGTTCGACCCCAAACTCACAATAGCATTTATTAACTTTATGAAAAAAAATGAAAAGAGGACAGACACCCAAACTGAGACTAAATCGTTGTAGGGGCATATTGTCGTGCCGAAGGACAGTCGCCTGAGGACGACCCTGTGGGTAACTTCAAGATCCGCCATGGCGGGATTCGCCGTGGCGAACAATATGCCCCTACTGCCAATCACAATGTCTAAAAATTGTACATTATTGTTAAATACGTCTATGGGTTTAGGAATAATAATAGTACAAAGGATATAAAATAAATTTATTATTGCTCCAGACAACGGATGGTAAAGTTTTTACATACAACCATATACATGACAAATTATTCCCATGGACACATTTTAGAAAGTCACGTCCTGATAAAATGGTATAAATTTTGCTCTAACTTTGTTCCACGTATAATTCGTTTAAATATGCAGACTCTTAACAAGTCATTCTAACAATATTTGGGGGGTATTTGTCATGTGGAAACTAAAACACCAACGTACTGACAAAGGTTTCACGCTTATTGAACTTCTTGTAACGATTGGCATAATCGGCATATTAGCAGGCATTGGAATCATAGCCTTCAGCAAGATAATGAGTACAAACCGGCAAACGACGTGTGTATCCAACCTGAGAGCTATATCTCAGGGCCTGCAATTGTACTATAATGATTACATGTCATTCCCCGAGGATGGTTACCCTGACGATGGTAATGATCTCTACCCGCTTTCTACCGACCTTGCCAGCTACATAAATAATAAATCTACGTTTGTATGCCCTGAAGATAAAGATACAACCAGTACCGGCAACTTCGCAAGTTATGACCCGTACTATGTGGCACGAAAAGGTCCTTATGAAAGTGATGAACTTGCCATCGGCTGTCCCCGCCACAGAGGAGCAAAGAGTTCAACCAGTGCATTTTCCACAGGCTCTACAGAGATTACCACGATTGGTACTGTACTGGCTAACGGACAGGATATACCACTTGATCAGGAGATACCACCGGATGGAACCACTGCAGAGAGAACCATTAACAGTGTGGGCGATACTATGACGTTCGATGATGGGAGCACGGTAACGATAACAAACGCTTCCGGAGGGAACTATGGTTGTTTCCTCGTACAATCTGTCCGACTCGCTGATGGGACCCTGTATAGTATTATAAAGACTCAGAATAATGGAACCATAGATGTTCAGGTTATGTCCGGCTCTAAATTCGAGGTTGTTACACCAAGCGCAATCGTGGGCGTAAGAGGTACGCAGTTCACGGTGCAGACCAGTAATAATGGCAGCGTAGCCGGCTACCGAACAGATGTAATCCTTGACTCCGGAATAGTAGTGGTAAAGGATCGTGAAACAGGTAAAGCAACTACATTAAAGATCAATGGTGCAACTACGACTACTGGAGATGTGCAAATGCATTCCCACTGGCATGCTCATGCAAATGGTGAAAGACATAGACACGAACATCCATCCCAAAACAACGCTCACCATGGAAAACCCTTAGCAGGAACTGATGATGATAGCGGTGGTGGTGGTACAACTATTTGCCACAACCCGGGCACATCTTCACAAAAAACCATGGAAGTAGATACTTCTGCTTTGGAAATACACCTGGGACATGGTGATTCTCTTGGTGTATGCTCTGAGGACGAACAGTGAGCTAAGGTTACTATATCGATGATAATAATTCTGTTAACCCTGCAGAACATACCAAGGTTCTATCACAATTTGATTTATCAAGATATTTAGGACATGGAGATTCTCTGGGTGTATGTCTGTGAAGAAATAACGATTAGGACAATCCTGATTGGTCCCGGCTGCCAGAATGAAGCTTTTTTACTTGAATATTATATTTTATTGAGATAGATTTAGTAAAGGAGAGCAAGATGAGATTTGGAGAATATTTACTCAATAAAGGCAAGATCGAAGAAAGTGAACTTGAAGACGCTCTCAAGTTTCAAAAGGAAAAGCACATAACTCTTGGTGTACTGGCTGTAAGAGAAAATTTACTGAATAGTAAACAATTGAGTGCGACTCTGGATAATCAGAGAGAGAGAGGCGGCCTCTTTGGAGAAATTACAATTGAATTGGGATTCTTGACCAAGGACGATGTTGACAAACTTCTAATATTACAAAAGAAAAAACGTAATCTTCTTGGTGAAATACTAGTCTTATACGGGGCCATTAGTAAGGAAAATATGGAAGATGAATTGAGACAATTTTATGAAACTGTTGGAAGGAAGAAGAACCTCTACAGTTGAGAATACCAATATCAGACAGATGTACACAACTGTTCCAAACGACTTTTTTCATTAACTATTACTATCCTTGTATTTCCTGTAGTAAGTTGTAAAGTTGTAAATTGATAAGGAGAGAGAAAATGAGTAAACACAATAAATCTGATGACAGCCCTGATGAAAGCGCCCAATTGAATGCGACTGACCGGGACGGTTTTGATAAAGCTTCAGAGAGTCCTACGGAACACGAACTATTTAAGGACTTTGATGAAAACCGTAGAAGTTTTTTGAAAAAACTACTTATCTCAGCGGCTTATATAACACCCGTAATACTATCACTTTCCATAAGGGATGCAGATGCAAGGAGAAGGAGGAAGCGTCCCACAAGGAAGGAAAGGAAACGAAGACAGAAGAAACAAAAGTAAAAGAAACATTGACAGTGGAAATAATAACAATCAGCAGTCCTGCGGCTAATAATATTGTAGCGGACAGGCTGTTGGCTCATCATCCAAATAACGTAAGCAGACAAGTCTGGTCGGTAAGTAATCTTTCAATCGTAATCCTTTCAAAGCAAAACTAATAATCCAGGGTCAGAATTATAAACAAACCAGGCGGAACCCATCCAGTCAACAATCTTAATAAAATGAAAACGGTACAAATGTCTCTGGGGCAAATGCTTAAAACAAAGGGAATCATCTCTGAAGAACAGTTAAGCAAGGCACTAGAACACCAGAAGAAGCTATCAATCCGATTGGGTGAAGCATTGACAGAGATGGGTTTTGCAGACGCCGAGGATATAACACGCAGTCTGGCTGAACAATTTGACTTTCAAGTCGTTAATCCCATGGCTACTCCCATACCGGATGATGTCATAAACACAATCCCGAAAGACATCGCAAAAAAGCATAATATTATACCTGTCGCAAGACAAGAAGGATTAATCATTGTTGCCATAAATGATCCGCTTGATATCAGTACGCTGGAAGACCTGCATTTCACTCTCAACATTAATGTAGGATGTGTACTGGCAACGAAGAACAACATTGAAGACGCTTTCAAGAAATATTATGACAAGGAAAAGGTTGTCTCTTTTGATGGCTACCTGGACGGATTTAAGTCAATACTTGATGGCGCTGATGAATCATTTGACTATACAGTTGGCGCTGAGGAAGAAGCGGAGGCGCCGATTGTTAAACTTGTTACATATATAATTGACGAAGCTGTTAAGGCCAGAGCCAGTGATATCCACATTGAACCATTGCCAGGCAAAACTCGTATACGATTCAGGATCGATGGTGTATGCCAGGAGGTGCATTCAATTACAAACCGCGTACATGAGGCTTTGATTTCCAGGATAAAGATACTTTCACATATTGATATTACCGAGAAAAGGAAACCCCAGGATGGACGTATAAGCTCAGAAGTTGGTGAGAAACCAATAGATATCAGGGTTAGCACAATACCAACTACCTGTGGTGAAAGTATTGTAATGAGAATACTGGAAAAGTCTACAGTACTTGTGCAACTGAAGAATATGGGATTTTCTGATTATGATTATGACAACTTCAAGAGCATATTAAAAAAACCAAACGGTATCTTCCTGATTACCGGCCCTACCGGCAGCGGCAAATCCACAACTCTTTATGCTTCTTTAAATGAAGTAGATCGTTCAGAAAAAAAGATAATTACCGTAGAAGATCCGATAGAATACAACCTTTCAGGGATCAACCAATGTCAGGTAAACGAGACGATTGGCCTGTCATTTCCCAGTATACTCCGTTCTGTATTGCGACAGGACCCTGATATAATTATCATAGGCGAAATCCGAGACGCCGAGACGGCAGAAATAGCAGTTACATCGGCATTGACCGGACACTTAGTCCTGAGTACACTTCATACAAATGATGCACCCTCTGCCATAACAAGACTTGTCGATATGGGGATAAAGCCTTTTCTTATATCATCATCAATCCAGGCAATCCTGGCCCAACGTCTGGTTAGAGTTATATGCCCAAAGTGTAAAGTCCCACACAAAATAGAAAAGGATGTCCTGGCAGCGCTAAATATAACTGATCTTGAAAACACGGAGTTTTCCCGTGGTACAGGATGTGAATATTGTAACAGAACAGGCTATCGCGGTAGAAAACCAATCTTTGAATTCATGCGCATAAATGCAGAAATTAGAGACGCAATATTTAAAAGTAAGGGGACTCATGAATTAAGGAAGATTGCACTTTCTAATGGAATGTCTACATTAGCCGAAGATGGATTAAGACTGGCACGAGCACAAATCACGACACTGGAAGAAATAATGAGAGTCTCTACATTAAATTCCGATTAAAGTAGGGGTTTAAAATTTTAAACCCCTACAATTGGAAAGGCTATACATTAAATTAACATGGCAACAAAAGAAGAAAAAAAGAAATTATTGGGACAGGTATTACTGGAAAAAAACCTTGTAAGCGAAGACCAGTTGAAAGAAGCTCTCGGTGTACAGGAAATAAATGGCAAGGCATTGGGGGACACATTGGTAGATCTTGGGTATACTACAAGTAAACTGATAATGGAGGTCATGAGCGATTATCTTGGTATGGAGATTATCAACCTTGAAGATGTAGATTTTACACAAGATGTGCTGGACAAGATTCCACATTCTATAGCTCAGCTTTATAGAATCCTCCCGATAGCGTTTGAAGAACCTGCAATTACAGTAGCACAACAGGACCCACTGGATATACAACAAATAGATGATCTCAGATTTTTGCTAAAGTATGAAGTAAAGCCCGTCTTAGTCGAAAGAGAAGATGTCATAAATGCGATAGATAAGTACTACCCTGGCGGACATGAATCTGTCGAGGAAATCCTGGACAACTTTCAACATCGTTTCTCAATAAAACATGATGACTCTAATAGAGAAACAATAGACATAGAACATTTGAAAGAGATGACCAATGATACACCAATAAGAAGTTTCGTTAATTTGATACTTTTGCAGGCAGTCGTGGTCAAGGCAAGTGACGTTCATTTTGAAGCATTCGAGAACGAATTCAGAGTTCGTTACAGAATTGACGGCGTATTACGCGAGAAAATACCGGTGCCGACGCTTTTCGCTAGCGGAATCATCTCAAGAATCAAGGTCATGGCAAATATGGATATAGCAGAAAGAAGATTACCGCAAGACGGGCGCATCCTCCTGACTATAAGGGGACACTCAGTTGACATACGTATTTCAACATTACCTACAAGTCATGGAGAAAGCGTTGTCATGAGGATACTCGACCAGAGTGCGGTTTCGCTTGACCTGAAAAGTTTGGGTATGATGCCGGACAATCTGAAAACAATTAAACAACTGATGCAAAAGCCAAACGGAATTATCCTGGTTACCGGACCCACGGGTTCCGGAAAGACAACAACTTTGTACGCATGTCTCAACCATATTAATGTAACCGGTTCAAAGATTATCACAACCGAGGATCCTGTTGAATATGATATTGATGGCATTATGCAGATTCAAGTCAATCCTGAGATAGACGTAACATTTGCAAATTGTTTGAGAGCCATATTAAGGCAAGACCCTGATATAATTCTAGTCGGTGAGATCAGAGATTTGGAAACATTAGAAGTAGCTGTACAAGCATCGCTGACAGGCCACCTTGTATTGAGCACTTTACATACAAATGATGCTCCATCAACAATAACAAGATTAATCAATATGGGACTCAAACCTTACTTAATGACAGCATCACTTGTAGCCGTAATCAGCCAGAGATTGGTAAAGAAGATATGCCCTGAATGTAAGGAAGAATATACGCCGGGTGAGGATATTATCAAAGAGCTTAATCTCCCGGATTATGATTCACAAGACAAACATTCCTATATCGGGAGAGGTTGTAAAAATTGTAACAACACGGGATACAAAGGCAGAATGTCAATACTTGAAATAATGTTATTAAATGAAGAGATTTGTTCACATATAATTAAACAATCCTCTACTGAGACGATAAGAGAAATAGCCAGAAATAACGGCATGTGTACATTGTTAGAAAGTGGACTGAACGCAGTTTACAACGGACTGACAACCTTAGAGGAAGTAGCAAGAGAAACAACTGTTAATTAGTATCTGTTGCGGAAACCATTCTTTGACAAAGGAATATCTTTATCTTTGCAGGATCAGCATCTTGGTTGAAATAGCCGAGGTCATGCCTGCGGCAGATCTCTCCAGAGGCGGGTCTGTGGGTTGCTTCAGGGTCGTCCTCAGGCGACCGCCTAGGTTTGTAATGCAATCAAAACCGAAATAGCCGAGGCATCTTGCCTCGTTGTAGTATAAAACAAGCAGGCAATCTACGGCCAGACAAGATGTCTGGCCTATATTAAGCTTTCTGATGCCTGACCTATATTAAATTTTTTCTAATACTCAAACTAAAGTTAGAAAATAAAAGGTTTGTTTTTTACCATAACTTTAGCTCACTTCAAACTTCCTGCCCGAACTGATTGGCAGGCGGGTAGGCACTTTTAACTTTATAGGGTAATACTATAACTATGCCAATATTTAAATACCAGGCAGTTGATAGTAAAGGCGCATTAGTTAAGGATAACGTAGAAGCCTTATCATCTGAAGAAGCGCTTGATACTATCCGAAGTAAGGGGTTTTATCCTACTAAAATTAAGCAAGTCAGGGATAGAACTTTAACAAAACATACAACCTCAGGAAAACGTAAAACCTCGCTATTATCTATAACTATAGGTAAAGTAAGTGATAAACTAATAAATCCATTCACAAGACAACTCTCTACACTCCAGAATGCTGATATACCGATAGTACAAAGTCTAACCATCCTTGAATCACAAATGAAGAAAGGACTGTTAAGGAATGCAATTGAAGAAATAATATCAGATATTAAGGGAGGTGATACCCTGTCCATATCAATGTCAAAGCACCCAAAAGTCTTCGACAAACTCTATGTAAACCTGATAAACGCAGGAGAGATTAGCGGGGCATTAGATATAGTGCTGGAAAGACTGGCAACATACAGAGAAAAAACCCAGAAACTCAAACGGAAAATTATAAGCGCTATGATGTACCCCATGACTGTTATCATCGCATCTTGTTTAATATTAACCGGTATTATGATATTCATAATTCCAAAGTTTGCAACTATGTTTGAAGAAATGGGTATTGCTCTTCCATTATTAACCTTAGTAATAATAACAATCAGCAACTTTCTGATTATTCATTGGTATTCTTTATTTGGAATTCCTGTTGCTGTTTTTGTGATTTTCAAGTTAATCGGGAAAATAAAGAGATGTAAACTGATAATCGATACGTTAAAATTTAAAATGCCCGTTTTTGGCAGTCTTATAAACAAGTCCGTTATTTCCAGATTTGCAAGGACTCTTGCAACACTGATATCCAGTGGTGTGCCTATCCTGGAAGCCTTAAATAATGTGAAGGATATTACAGGGAACACCGCAATGACTAAGGCCGTAAACATGATACACGACAGTATCCGTGAGGGAGAAAGTATTGCCAGTCCGCTACGAGAATCGAATATATGTGAGGCCATGGTAGTAAATATGATTGAAGTAGGAGAGCAAACAGGTGAGCTTGATAAAATGCTTGTAAAAATTGCTGATAATTATGACAACGAGATCGATAGTATTGTTGAAACACTGACAAGCATGCTGGAACCACTTATAGTTATATTTCTGGGCATATCAGTTGGTACAATCGTTATAGCACTCTTCCTGCCGCTAATAAAGCTGATGAACAGTCTGGGAGGCGGAATATAGGTGTTTGGAATTGAGGAAACTCAGAACTTAACAAAGTGCCTAAAGTTTGAAGTGAACTCCTGCCTGCCGGTAGGCAAGGAAAGTGCCTAAAGTTAAATAAATTGTTTCCCACGCTTAGCGTGGTTTCCGCAACTTTAGCTCACTTTAGACACTTTAAACTTCAAACTCATTATGAGCCTTCTAAATTCGATATTTAAAACAAAGCAATGGTGGTTTAAAATTTATGTATAAAATCTGCAAAAGAAAAACGGCATTAATTGGCTTCACACTCCTGGAGTTATTGGTCGTTATAGTAATCATAATGTTCCTTGCCGGAATCACAATCCCGATCGTATCTTCTATTCAGACCAGTGCGAAAAAAGGGGTCACCTCAGCACAGATAAGTCAACTGGGACTTGCTCTAAAACAGTTTGAAAGTGATTTCGGTGTTTTTCCACCGGACAATTATACAGCAAATCCAATCACCATTGGCGGTGTTTCTATACCAGTCGATTCTGATCTTGACACAGGCTCAAAATGTCTTGTATTCTTTTTAGGTAGTAAATTTATATTCACTTCAACCAGCTTTAACGATATATACGGCCCATATATAGAATTCAAAAGGGCACAATTAGATAAGGTTACCGGAGTAGATTTTGCTGATGACACAGGGAGTCTTACCATCACAGGGGTTAATGGAACAAGAGAGGTGTTTCAGTACAAAGATCCCTTTGGTAGTTATTATTCCTACGACAGCAGTTCACCTTCTAAGAACACAGCCTCTTTCGATATTTATTCTTTTGGCCCTGATAAAAACAATGATTCCGGAGCTGACGCAAGTGATGATATTACAAACTGGTAAAAAAGGTTTCACATTAATGGAGCTGTTGGTCGTAATAGGAATAATTATTGTAATAGCGGCAACCGTAGTGACCGTCCTTCCGGGTTTACGTGAAAAGACTCAAAGAAAAGCGACAAAGGCGTTCATAAACCGTCTGGAAATGGCTTTAGAGCAATACTACAATGACAACAGATCTTACCCCTCCACAGGGGTCACAAACCTCCTGACCGCTTTGCAACCATCTGATCCTTCTGATTCTACTGTAAAGCTATATGCAAAGCATTATATTGAATTTAATGACAGCGAAGTAAACGGTAATGATATTGTGGACTACTGGGGGAACCCTTTTGTGTACGAATCTTCACCTCCCAATCATAATAAAACTACATACAACTTATACTCAACCGGCCCGGATGGAATAACAAGCTCTTCTCCAGACGATGGAGGCGATGCAGATGATATTAATAACTGGAGCCGGTAGCATCTGAAATAGATAAAATAACTAAAAATCGAAATAACCGAGGCGCACCTAATCCGAAATAACCGAAGTGCACCCAAACTGAAATAACTGAGGCGCCGCCAATCCAAAATAGCCGAGGCGTCCCGCCTCGGTGTAGTAAAGTACTTGAAATAATTGAAGCATCCCTATCCGCCCTGCCTTGCCGACAGGCAGGCAACAGGCGGGTTGCTTCGGTTGAACCTGCGGTCAGACAAGATGCCACGCTATTGGCGGTCGCATGAGGACGACTGGCATGACCTGACCTATAACTTTTTTCGATAATTGAAAATGGGAAATTTGCAGAGACTAAATCTTGAAAATTATCCGGCGTTTATTACCACAAAAACAATTAATAACACCTTATTTCTAAAGAAACCGGAAAATGCTCAGACAGTGATATCAGCTATTTATTATGGAAGGAAAAACAGATGGTTTAACCTTATTTCATTTGTTGT
>JACZYU010000016.1 GCA_022570935.1 Planctomycetota bacterium
ATAAACCACAAAAAAGGCGTGAGGTTAACAGTAAACTTGTTACTATTACCGGCCACCCGATAGCCCATACTAAAAGAGACGTATTTTGGGCATAACCATTAAAATCAAACAATAAAAGCAATATAACTAAAAAATAAACTGAAACCATTGTTATCTTAAACACATTGGGATAAAGCTTACTTAATATAAATCGCCTTATGCACTCAAACTTTAGAAGATTAAATCCTATCGCTGTTTTCTCAGTTGATATTGGACCTAGAGATATATGCGAGGGCGTAAGCGTATATCCCTCACATGAGCTTACGGCTCTGCGGATGACACCCTCTAACTCACCAATATTATATGGCCAATCATAATCCAGGAGGATGTTCATGGCCTCCTTGGTCATAGCCATAATCTTTTTCCCTTCTGACTCGTTATGCTTTTCAATGAAATGTTCCACAAGTTCGTGAATATCTCTTTTACGCTTCCTGAGAGGAATTAAGACTATGGATTGAGGGATTAGGAAATTGTACAATTCCTTACTGAAATAACCGTTTTTGATTAATTCCTCAATATCCGCTCCACAGGTAAGAATCACCCTGACATTTGATTTAATCTGTTCATTACTTCCAATACGTTTAAATAAACCAGTTTTCAAATAGGTTAACAATTTGTTTTGAACGCTTAGAGTAAGGTCATCTATATTTTCAATAACAATTGTCCCACCCTCTGCAACTTCTATATATCCCGGTTCATTTGTGTTAGCAAAGGTTAGCGAACCCTTCAAATGCCCAAAGAGTGTGCTCTCCTGCAATAATCCTAACATGATTTCATTTGTATTCTGACTTATACCATCCTGGCCTGTAAAGATTTGAGGCATAGAGGAACAATCTGTAGTTATTAATCTATTATGTTTATGCCTGATTTTTTCGTATATATAGTTTGCCAATGTCGATTTACCTGTACCTTTTTCCCCAATTAACAGGACGGGCAGATTATATTCAACCGCCTTTTCTGCAAAAGATCTAAGACTTTGAATATGTTTAGACCTGCCCTTAAGTACATACGATTTACCGGTCTCCTTCTCTGCCCAGAATTTTTCAAGTTCTTGCACCCTACTTAGCTTTGCAACTGACCTTTCGGTGTCAGCTCTTAAGCGTTGTGCCATGGTGTTTATTAAACACCTTGTTAGTGATGGATCAGATTCTGTTACCATATCGAAAACATACTTCTTAATTACAAGTAATTTCGAATCTCTTTCTACCCTTGCAGAGGCGACCCTTGGATTGCCAGATATGAACCCTATTTCTCCAAAACTATCCATTGGACCAAGTACGGATAATGTCATGTCTGCATCTTCCTTACTAGTTACAAATATCCTTACCTTTCCATCTAGAATAATATAAAACGCATCGCTTACATCGCTTTCTTTGAAGACAAAGTCCCCATAAGGGTATTCCTGAATATTCACAATAGCTGCAATCTTTTTAAGTTGTTCAGGTTCCAAGACATCAAACCCGGGAATACCTTTGAGGATAGAAATATAATCTGGTTTCTCTTTTCTCATTACTTTACCACTTCAAATCTGCAAATCATTTAGACCTCTTTTATTAAAACAAAAATGTGTTATGAAGATGCTTCGCCTCTGTTTTCCAATCATATTTCATTTTCTTCATATACAACAACCCCTTAGTTTCAATTATTTGATTTTTGATCAAATATCGTGCCAAATAGTATATGGCTGGGTTTCATTCCTTCTCCATCTTAAGATAATTAATTGCGCAACAACTTTCTTTTAAAATCCTATCACAAAGAATAGAGGATTTTTAGAGAGAAAGAAGAGTATTAAACAGCTTTGGATAAACTCTATTATTGCGTTATCTATTATTCTAAATTTGAGAAAATAGAGTCAAGTTCTTACAAACAGAAATTGGATGATTTTCATCACTTATCATCATTAGTTAATTTTCAACCACTAATTTAATATCTCAGAAATTTCTAATACTTGTTTAATAAACAGAATGCACATCAACTTATAAAGTTAAGAGATTCGACTGCTTTTAGATTTCTATATAAACCAAAACAAGCATAAATCAGTTCTTAGTAGAAAAAATTTATAAGTCCGATAGAAACCTGACATCAATTACTGAACCATATCACAAACTAATAGAGACATAATCTGGCCGTAAATTGAGTAATGTTTTTATGAATATAGAGTCTCTGCTCTATTTACAGTTTGACAAACCTGTTGTATAAGGGAATAGAGTTAAAACTCTATTCCCTTTATAAACATAAGTAGAGTGTTGTTAATATAAAATCATCAGAGATTCTCGCATAGAATATCTAAGGAATACAGAAGACTTTTCAAACAGGAGATAATAATTTGAATTCATGGCATCGGATGGCCATTTAAAAAAGCCCATATTTTAAGGGACTTTTTTTGAACTCCTCCTTTTTGTCCAATAAAAGTTATCCGATGCCATGGTTTTTTTACTTACTTTAAGATTTTAACGAGTATAGAAGTGTTTTCAGGCAGGATATAATTTATTGAAAAGAAAGACAAGAACAAATGTTACAAGCCTTAGCTAATATTTAAAAGTTCAAGGTAATCGGTAAGTTTTTAAAAAGACCTTATGTTAAGGAGTCCCCCTCCACCACTCTGGTCTGACAAAGGCTTACCGGTGCCTTGGATTTTTTACTTACTTAAGAATTTAATAGGTGTAGAGGGTTTTCAGGCAGGAGCTAATCATGGAAACTACGGATACGGATAGGTGCAACACTTCCGAGACAGGAGAGAACATCTGGTTTACATTCACTCGCAGGCATTTTTTGTCTTTGGCTGGTTGGGGCTTGTTTTTTGCTGCAATGGGAGGCTACCTGGTTCGGTTTTTCTGGTTTAAACACGGCTTCTTTTATCCTAAGGTGGTTTTTGAGCTTTCACCAAGGTTTACGGTGGGAGAGCCCAAGTCTTTTCCTGAAAATTCGGTTACTAAATTAAAGTCGAGGATGGTCTTTATTGTACGTGATGGTGATAGTTTTAAGGCCTTATCGGTGGTGTGTACGCACCTGGGATGTGCGGTAGAGTTTTCTAAAGAAAAGAATATCTTTGAGTGTCCGTGCCACGGAAGCAAATACTATCGAAATGGTGTGAACTTTGCAGGACCTGCACCCAGACCGTTAGCTCATTTTGAAATGGTTATAGATCCTTATAGCGGTAGACTGGTTGTAGATAAAAGCAAGACCGTATCTGTCGAGACAGAGTTAGTTGTATAAATATCTAATCAAGAAACATTTTTCTAAGGAAGAAAAGGGGAAATGGCTGATATTTCATTTACAACAGATAGTGAGATTACAAACCAGGCAACCATACCCAAACAAGGTAAACGGGTACTTCTTGATTTAGATTGGTTACAACAAAACATTCGTTGCCAGCATCGGTGCCCTGCACACATGGATGTACCCGGTTACATACGTTTGATTAGTCAGGGTAAGTATTTAGAATCTTATAAATTGATGTTGGAAACCAATCCTTTCCCCGCCGTTTGCGGATATATATGTGCACGCCCATGTGAGACCAAATGTAAACGTGGTGATTTTGATAAGCCGGTATCTATTGACGCCTTAAAACGGTTTGTTACAGACTATATTTTCAAGAATAAGATAACGATTCCATCCCCGAAGATAAAACAAAGAGAGGAAAAAGTTGCCATAATTGGAGCTGGTCCTGCCGGATTATCGGCGGCTAACAACCTTGCAGGTATGGGATACAGGGTGACTATTTTCGAAAAGGAATCTGTACCAGGCGGCATGTTGATGTGGGCAATTCCTTCCTATAGGCTCCCTCGTGAACAGATTATGTTTGATATAAACCTTATTCAGGCACGAGGTGTTGAGATAAAGACAAACACCCCTATTGGAAGTCCGGGAAAGACAATTTCTGATCTATTCGAAGATGGCTACAAATCCGTATTTATAGCTGCAGGTGCACAAAAGGTTAGAAAACTCGGAATCCCCGGAGAAGAAGGGGAAGGCGTTATGGACTGCCTTGAATTCTTGAAAAACGTAAGTCTCGGTGTTATGAGAAGTATGGGTAAAAAAGTGATAGTGGTTGGGGGAGGGAACGTTGCGATGGATACTGCAAGAACGGCTATGAGGTTTACTCAAAACGTTGGATATGAACAGGCTGAGATGGATGCTGCAAGGATGGCAATTCGCCTGGGAGCCCAGGAAGTACACATAGTATGCCTGGAGTCTAAAGAAGAGATGCCTGCATTCGAGCACGAGATTGAAGGGGCAGAGGAGGAAGGAATAATACTTAATCCATCTAAAGGACCCAAAAGTATCATTAGAGAGAATAACAAGGTCGTGGGGTTGGAAACCCTGAATGTTAAATCTGTTTTTGATAGTGACGGCAGGTTTAATCCAACATTTATTGAAAATAGTGAAAATATTATACCCGCAGACACCGTGATATTAGCGGTTGGTCAGATGCCTGACGCATCCTGGCTGGAGGGACGCCCTGAGATAGAGCTGTCACCAAGAGGTACAATAAAGATTGATAATGAAACTCTTGCAACTACAAGACCCGGCGTATTTGCAGGAGGTGACGTTGCCTATGGACCCAGAATCGTAATCGAAGCAGTTGCAGATGGTAAAAGAGCCGCAACGTCCATTAACAGGTATATAATGGGAGAAAGCCTTTCGGAGCCTAAGAAGAAAGTCTGGGTTACGCTTTCTGATAGCGAATTTAATGCACGTGAGGGAGATTATGATGCCGTACCTCGTCAGGAGATGCGAATGTTGCCTCTAGAAAACAGGGAGGGTACATTTAATATAGTAGAGCTTGGTCTTACAGAATCTCAGGCAAAGATAGAGTCTTCGCGTTGTCTGAAATGCGACCTTACTATTGAAGTAGGGACGAACGATTGTGTACTCTGCGGCCGTTGCAGTATGGTATGCCCTGTGGGTGCACTAAAGATAGTGGATACATCCGATGAAAGCAGGGTATATCGACCTTTCGTTAGTGAAGACGGTCTCGTAATAAAATATACTGATAAATGCATTCGATGTGGTAATTGCAGGGATTGTCCTGCACACGTGATAACCATGAAGCGTGTGCTTTGGAAGCCTAACGAAGAAATAAATAAAATGCTAAACGAAAACGAGGAATAAGAAGAGAAGCTTCTAATATAAGTGGAGAAAGAGTTCGTGTGAAGGAAAGGATATCTAAATGAAAGATCCGAATTCAGAAAAGAAGTTCAAAGACTCTGTAAATGACATCTGGAGATCTGTATTTCGCCATGGTTACACGGATACCCCCAGGAACAGGGTTCTCCAGATTATAAGTAATGTATGGTTGCATTTGCATCCTGCGAGGGTTCGGGAGCACGGCACGAAACTCCGCTTCACCTGGTGTATGGGAGGGATAACTTTTTTTATATTCTTAGTAGAAGTAATAACAGGAGTCTTACTAATGTTTTATTATACCCCTGATGTAAATAAAGCTTTTGCAGATACAATTGATTTAATGTACACGGTACCTTTTGGCAGACTGATGAGAAATGTTCATAGATGGGGTGCGCATGCCATGGTGATTACGGTGAGTGTACACATGTTCCGTGTGTTTATAACAGGTTCGTATAAGCCCCCGAGAAGATTTAACTGGGTGATGGGAGTATTCTTATTAGTCATCACATTTTTATTAAGCTTCACAGGGTATTTGCTGCCCTGGGATCAACTGGGTTACTGGGCTATCACCGTTGGTATGAATATGGGAGGAGCAACACCATTTTTAGGTCATGAAGGGCCTTTTTCACAACTATTGGGAATAACGGCAAGTAATGATATCCGTTTTTCTCTAGTGGGAGGGACGACGATTGCGGCCCCTGCCCTCTTGAGAGCCTATGTATGGCATTGTGTTGCAATACCGGTGATAGCCGTAGCATTGATGATGGTCCATTTCTGGAGAATACGTAAAGACGGTGGTATTTCAGGTCGGTTATAGTGCCAATATAAAATTTGTTATAGTTTATTAAAGATATTTTGAAGGAGCTCATCCATGGAAAATAGCTGGCAAAATAAAGAGTCAGTCGAATTTGAAGATGATACAGTGTTTACCTGGCCAACACTTGTTGTTAAAGAATTTCTGGCTGCCATTTTTGTTATGGTAGGGCTGCTTTTTTATTCGTTTTTTGTGAATGCTCCGCTGGGGGAATTAGCAGATCCATCACAAGCCGAGAACCCGGCAAAGGCACCATGGTATTTTGCAGGTTTACAGGAACAATTGGTCTACTTTGATCCATGGTTTGCCGGTGTAGTGCTTCCAAGCATAATAGTTGTAGGCCTGATACTTCTGCCATATTTGGATAATAACCCTAAGGGGAATGGTTATATTACTTTTAAAGAACGGAAATTTGCTATACCTGTTTTTGTTTCGGGATACGTGTTCTGGTATCTCCTGGTATACGTTGGCACTGTCCTGAGAGGGCCTTTCTGGACATTTTTCTGGCCATGGCAGGAGTGGACACACGATTTTCCCACTCCCTCGCCACTTATTAATCTATCATTACCGGTTGGGATTGCTGTTTTAATTGGATTTTATGCTGCAGGATTTGCCATCCCTTTATTACTATTTAAAAACTTTTTCCGAAGCTTAGGTGTAATACGGTATGCCCTTACAATGGGGCTGCTCCTGACAATGATTGGTACTGCCGGCAAGGTTTTTCTGAGGCTGGTATTTGATATTAAATATATTATTGTAACCCCATGGATCAACTTATGATTTATTTCAGAATTCTTAAATGATTATTTCCAGAGAGAGCAGGTGATTTATGAGTATACAAGGAGCAATTTTTTTTGTTTTGAGTGCCTTATTTTTTTTCATCACCGTTTTGTGGGTTAATAACGAATTCTGGAATCCAGAATGGAAAGAATATCAAGAGAAGTATTACGAAGAACAGGCATTAAAGACTGAGAGAGAGTACGAAGCTTCTACAAACGTAAAGGAAAGAGAGTTGCTTGGTAAACGATTAGCATTATTGAAGAAACCTGTATATGAAATTAAGCAGATTCTTTTGAAAGGTAATTCTGTTTGGGCTAATAATGAAAATGGTGATAAGGTGGACAGGTGCATGACCTGTCATATGGATGAGGAGAAATTAAGGGTTTCACATCCTGCAGAATTTCCGTTTGATATATACGGGTGCAGTGTATGTCATGGAGGCCATGGAAGGGTATTGGACGCGGAATTAGTACACGAGGGGATGTATTATGGCCGAAGGGATATGCAGCGTAGATTGGTATCGGCTGAAATTTTATTTGAGTTTTGGGATGAGTTAACGGAATTATCGCCTGAAGAAAGCGACCCCAGCCAAAGGATAGTGATGGGTAATTTTAAAAAATTTAATATCACCGGGGATAAGGCCATTTATGTAGGTAGCCAAAAGTGTATTAAGTGCCATGCAGGTTTGACATATCCACATGTAGAGAGATGGTTAAGGATAAAGTTTAAGTCCCTTGACCTTGTGAAAAAAGCACCTGATTATATCGCCGGTAACGAAGAATATCGGAAGACATGCCTGAAGTGCCATACGACAGGATATGATGAGGCCACTGGAGAATACTCCGAGGAAGGAGTTACCTGCGAAGCTTGTCATGGTCCTGGAGAAGTATATAGTTATTTTATGGAGATCGGAAAGGCATCTGAAGGGCAAAAGATTGCCAAAATAGGTACGTACGGAACATCTTACAATGTTTGCGGACCCTGTCATGATTCGCGTGGTCATAGTATGCGACTTGAATTTTTCCAGGCAAAGGGTGCTTCGGATGAGTGGTTTTTCCCACAACATACAACGCCATATAAGACAACCTTTTTTATGGAAACTAAATCAGCGTCAAAGTTGCTACCAAAAATTCATTAGATTTTGGTGTCGCTTAAAATTGGAGTGATGGAATAAGTTGCCTCACATTCTATCACTCAATAAATTATATTCTGGTAGAAGAAAAGTTTTTTGTGGTGCTTTCTCTGCAAATTTGTCCGGTTATAGTTTCGAATTCAGTTTTTTACAAATGAATGAAAACTTTACAATCTCTATAGCGAAATCAAAAAAAGGTTTTTAAGGAGGTACGTCATGAGTAGAAAGAAAATTTATTTATTGATATCAGTCTCTGCTATCCTGGGATTTTTGCTTGGAGGTGTGTCTTTTTCTCAAAATAATAAATTTATATATGAAGTTAAACAGTTTCTTTTTAATAATAAAACTGCCTGGGCAGAAAATATAAATAGTGACAAAGTCGAAAAATGTATGACCTGTCATATAGATGAGGAAAAACTAAGGGCTTCACATCCTGATAGATTTCCGTTTGACATTTATGGGTGCAGTGTTTGCCACGAAGGTAATGGAGAGTCATTGGTTAAAGAACTAGCGCACGAAGGGATGTATTATGGCAGGAGGGATATGCAGCGTAGGTTGAAATCGGCTGAAACCTTGTTTGAGTTTTGGGGAAAATTAGCAGATTTGACGCCTGGAGAAAGCGGTTCATACCAGGGGAAGGAAATGGGTGATTTTAAAAGATTTAATATCACCGGAGATAAGGCCATTTATGTGGGTAGTAAAAAGTGTATTAAGTGCCATGCAGGTTTGACGTATCCACATGTAGAGAGATGGTTAAGGATAAAGTTTAAATCTTTTGACCATGTAAAAAAAGCTCCTGATTATATCGCCGGAGATGAGGAATATAGGAAGACTTGCCTGAAGTGCCATACGACGGGTTATGATGAGGCCACTGGAGAGTACTCAGAAGAAGGCGTTACCTGTGAGGCATGTCATGGTCCGGGAGAAACATATAGTTATTTTATGGAAATAGGAAAGGCATCTGAAGGGCAAAAGATTGCCAAATTAGGTACATATGGAACATCTTATAATGCGTGTGGGCCTTGTCATGATTCGCGTGGTCATGAAATGCGACTTAAATTTTTCCAGGCAAAGGGTGCTTCGGATGAGTGGTTTTTCCCCCAATACACGACACCATACAAGACAAGCTTTTTTGTGAAGGATTAAATATGCATCATAAATTTCAACCATGAATACATTAGATTTAGCACTTATGCCATTTTCAGTACTATGAATCTTGAAAATGTTTATTTATGAACCATTATTTTAATTTTTGGATTAATAAAAAAGCCCTTTAAAGGAGACACATTATGAGTAGAAAGAGGATTTATTTATTATTGCCAGTCTTTGCTCTATTGGTATTTTCTTTTGGAAGTGTGTCGCTTGCACTGGACGAAGGGGAAAAAGTCCTGGAAGCGGAATCGATAAAAACATCAACTGCTGAGACCAAGGTAAAGATAAGTCAGGAAATATCACAAGTGGTAAAAACTGAAGTTCAAAAAGCCACGGAAAAGGTAACGGTTAGCGTCAAAGAAGAGTTAAAAACTGAGAAAACCGTTGACACTCCTGAAGGAACTCTAACCAAAGCAATGCAGGAAAAAACAAAAGGGGAAAAAGTCCTGGAAGCGGAATCGATAGAAACATTAACTGCTGAGACCAAGGTAAAGATAAGTCAGGAAATATCACAAGTGGTAAAAACTGAAGTTCAAAAAGTCGCAAAAAAGGCAACGGCTAGCGTCAAAGAAGAGTTAAAAACTGAGAAAACCGTTGACACTCCTGAAGGAACTCTAACCAAGGCAATGCAGGAAAGGGCAATGAATTATTATAACATAATTTATCCAAGCGAGAAGGCAAGGGCTTTATGGGACGATAACGTTGGTATGGAAAAAGGCATGGGGCCGTGGCAAGACTTTTATAAGCCTACACCATTGCAAATGTACTGGTTTCCCAGGAGGCACTATATTAGACCAGAGGGTGAATACTATGATCAGCTCCTTAATAAGTATAAACCGGAAGACTGTGTGGCGTGCCATGAAAGAGTAACTCCGGGATGGGTTCATGACTGGAGGAATTCAACGCATGCAAATCCAAAAAAGAACAGTTACTTTGCACAAAAAACAAGGCAGATAGAAAAACTGTTAGGAAGAGAAATAAATGAGGTTTCATGTAACGAGTGTCATGGTAATGACCACAGCGAACTTCGTATGCCGACACCAGATATATGTGGCAAATGCCATCCGAAAGAGGTAATTGAATTTATGGAAGAACAGAAATACGGCCGCCCGAATCATGTAGATTCGAATGTAGCTAACTTCATCGTACCATGGTACGCAGAAAATGCAAGGCAAGGATACCTTGCTTCCATGTTTGGCTGTGATTACTGTCATTCAATTACCGATAAATGTGACTCGTGCCATACAAGACATAAATTTTCCGCTGCTGAGGCTAGAAGGCCTGAGGCATGTATGAGTTGTCATATGGGGTTTGACCATCCTGATGCTGAATCTTATAGGGATTCCAAGATGGGGATAATATATCAACTTGAGGGAGATCACTGGGATTGGGAGAAACCACTTGAGCAAATCGTACCAGGGAAAGATTATAGAGCTCCTACCTGTCAGTTTTGCCACATGTATCAGGGAGATGGGAAGTTCACTCACACTACCGCTTCAAAGGCCATATGGCGAATGGGAACCGTACCACCAAAGGGTATTAAGTATAAGTCCTCCTTGAAAGATTATCCATATGGCATAAACCTTCCAGCATTAAATGCTAAAATTGACATTTACACACCAGAAAATAAGAGAAAACGGGAGAAATGGATAGAGATGTGCAGTAATTGTCATAGTTCACGTTTTGCGAGGATTTATCTTGAAAACATGGATCAGCTTATGTTTGAAATGTGGAGGCTTACAGATAGGGCACACCTGATTATGGACGGTATAGCAGCAGCAGATGCCTTTGACCCTCCAGTATCAGAGAGGGGCATATATCCCATGGGAGATGTAATTGCGGATACACTGGGGCCTGAATTACTGGGAGATGCCATTTATAACGCATTTAAAAATACCGGGGGTAAGTTGCCAATATATGGACCTATTTTAGGGGTGTATGGTGTATTCATGGCCGGTGAGAATAATCCTTCTCTGATTGAGAATTTATACTCTGAAATGTGGTTTGCGGACAAGGCCTTTGCATACAAAGGCACTGCACATGTGCAGCAGGATCTATCCTGGTGGTATGGAGTAGCAAAGGCATTCCAGAAGGTAAGTGCTATGGAAAGCGAGGCACGAAAACTATTAAGGGCTAAAGGTATAATAAATTAGGCTTGTTACTATGAAAAGTGTTTTTATGTGACAACCCGGTTGGGGACTGAGGAGTGTATAAAATGTCAGATATAGGGCGAATACTGGTTGCCGATGATGAAGATACATTTTTGAAAGCTACTGCAGATTTGTTACGTGGAAGGGGTTACGAGTGCAATTGTGCAAATGATGCAAAAGTAGTTGCTGAAATGTTGAGGGCAACAAAGTATGACCTCCTTATTACGGACATTAATATGCCCGGAAACAAGGATCTGGAACTTATTAAAGATCTGCAGAATTATGCAAAAGAGATTCCCGTAATACTGATGACGGGTGAACCTTCTCTTATTCCAACAATTCAATCTGCACAACCTCCTATAGTGGCTTGTTTAATCAAGCCCTTTGATTTCAATGAATTGTTGGAACATGTGAAGGTTTCGATTAGAGTGTAATTACTTTCTGTGGAGGAAACACTATATTGTCACCCTAAACATGTCGCCTGTGGCGACCCTTGAAGCAACTATCAGATCCGACTCAGTGTCGGGTTTCAGGGTCTCTTAACATATTGATACATATAGATTCTGAAATAAATCCAGAATGACACTTTTGGATATTTTGGGCTTTCCGCAACAGATACTAAGTAGTTAGTTAGTCTTTAAGTCGACAATTTCTTACTTTTTTTGACCGGAAATTGTCGACTTAAAGACTGTTCTACCACACCTTCGGTGTGTTAAAGAAAAATATTTAATAACAAAGCTATGGAATAATAAAATGAATAGGACTTTTATAAGAAATTATGAGAAACATAAACTTCATTTTCCCATTATCAGAAATACCTATTCATTATAAAAGGGTTTTTTAAGTAACAACTCGATTGATCCAAAATCAAACAACTTTATAATTTAGCTATTCTTTTATACAATAAGGAAAAGTTTGAAAACCGCCTGTCTGCCGTGTTCGACACAGGTAGATAGGTTTTCGTTTGACAACATGGCCGAGCGAGAACATACGTGAGCCAAGCTCAGCTTTTTAGATATCTATCCCCTTTTTTGGTCCCGCCTGGAGCGGACCTTGAGTTGCTCACAGGGGCGTCTTTAGCGGCTGGCTCGGCCAGGTGTTGGGTATTACAATTAAAACCATATATAGATTATTGAATTCTTCAGGCAAAGAAAAAATTCAGGAGGGGAAGAAATGTCTTTAAAAGCTGGCACGTACAGTTTAGGTGGGAGTTCCGGAAATTTGCATGTTTATACTTTTAAAGAAGGTTTGCTTAGTAAATTAGCACATGACTTACTGATCGACGTAACTAATTTCAAAGTTAATTTAGATGTACCGGAAGCCGGTTTTACTTCAGGAAGTTTGGAACTGGAGATACAGGCAAATTCTCTAAAAGTAATTTGTGCTCTGAAAGATGGAGAAAGGTCAGATGCGTTAAAGGAAAAAGACATAGCGGATATTGAAAAGGATATGGCCGGTAAAGTATTACATCCGGATAAATATCCTACTGCCAATTTTCGTTCTAAAGCTATGCTGGGTACTTTGAGAATAAAAAACGAAATTAATATTGGCTTTGATTTGTCTTTAAACTGTACATAGCTGATAAAGAATTTACCATTCAACAACTCGAAAATTACATTACAGGCAGTATTTAGGAGTAAAACCCTTTTTTGCAACTCTTATCTTGTAATGTTCTGTTATACACGTCATATCCCTGTCCGGTAGTTTGAAGTTGAACAGATTGAAGGAGATATCTGTGAAAAAGGGCCAACTCTTTATAATTAACAATCAACACTTCTCTAAGTATATTTAATTAACAAGAAAGAGTCGTCCCAGATTTTTTTAAGTGTTATAGTCAACTTATGTTGTTAAGCAAACTTGAAAAAAAACTTTCGAATTTTACAGTAATCTGTCAAAATGCATAGACAATCCCGACTTAAAAAAACTCTTTATCTGGTTGGCTCAAGAGGAATCAAGACACAGGGAAGATATAGAGAATCTCTTCTGGAAAGTAGCTTACTGATGAGGTATTATGATAGACTATTATACACATTCAAATGTGTTTCTATGTATTAACTCATTAAAGGAAAGAGATATTATACTGCAAGTCTTGTGGCAACATGTCAAGCAGTGAGAATATAAGAGGGATTACGGTATATATAGCTTTGATTGTTAAATTATATTAAATTACGGAGAAAACAATGTTTATTTCAATTAAGAATCATATCATATTTTTACTGATTTTCTTTACGTTGCTCCCATTTGTTTTGCTAAGAATTGTAGCCTACCCGATAATACAGCGTGATCTTAAGACTGTCATCATGGAAGATCTTGAGGTTGCTGGACAAAAGCAGGCAAAGTTGGTGTCTACCTGGATGCGTGGAAGGATGAAGGATGCACTGGTTGTTGCAAACAATCCTTATATGATTAAGAGTGCCAGGATAACACAAAAAGATGAGGATTATAAAGATATTGTCCGGTATTTAGAGATGATTGTAGCTGAGTATGGTTATAAAAGTGCGTTTGTGAGTAATGATAAAGGTTTGGTTACGGTTGCGACATCAGAAGAAGGGGTGGGAAGAGATATCTCAAAAACGGATTTTTTCAAAAACGCAATACAGGGGAAAACGTTTGCGACAAATATAGTACCGTCTGAAGTCTCGCTTATGAATGAATTTGGGAATGTAGAAGTTGGCGTGCCCACCATGTTTGTGGCAACACCTTTGATGGATGAAGCTGATGTAATAGTTGGTGTTGTTACATTGAGGATTCATGTGGGCATCCTGAGCAATTTAATGTTAAATAATAAATTTGGTAAGACAGGTGAGACGTATCTTATAAACCGGGACGGATACATGCTGACAGAGTCGAGGTTTACCAAACACTTGAAAAAGATAGGAAGGATTAATACAAGAAGTGCTCTGGAATTGAAGTTGGTTGACCCGGCAACCGGTGAATTAACCGCTGCCGTCAGGCAATGTATTGCAGGGCATGACGGTTCTGATGCGAATGGTTACAACGATTATGGAGGTATAACAGTGCTCGGTGTATGGCAATGGTTACCTGAATACAATTGGGGTGTTATTACAGAAATCGATAAGACTGAAGTTTATGGAGTAGCGTATAATCTTAACACCCTTGGTATGGTACTGATATTTGCAATGGTATTTCCCATTTTGTTCGTTGCATACTTTGTTGGTAAAAGATTTTCTACCCCAATTCTTGAGCTAACAGAAGTAACTGAAAAAATGGCCTCAGGGGATCTATCCCAAAGGGTGAATATAAAGAGAAATAACGAGATCGGAGTGCTGGCAACCTCCATTAATACCATGGCAAAATCCCTGGATAAAAAGACAAAGGAGACAGTACAATCTGAGAAACGCTACAGAAGCTTATTTAATTCTCTCAGGGCCGGTATTTATCAATGTGAACCTGGAATTGAAGGTAAATTTACGTGGGTTAACAAAGCTGCAGCGGTAATGTTTGGCTATGAATCACCGGAAGAGATGATCGGGACAAAAGTAAAAGATATTTACGTAGATCAAGATGATAGAAAAAGACTCGTAGAGAAGCTTGAAAAAAATGGGGCGTGGAAGGACTTTGTATCCTTTTGTAAAAAGAAAAATGGCGAGCAATTTTACACTGAACGTACTTCTGATATGGTAAGAGGTGAAGGAGACGAACCGACTCTTATTCAAGGTGTATTCAGGGATATGTCAGAGACGAAGAAAGCAGAACTGAAGATCATCGAATCCGAAAAGAAATATCGATTATTATTCGACTCACTGAAAGAAGGTGTGTACCAATGTGAACCCGGAATCGAAGGAACGTTTACATGGATTAATCAAGCAGGAGCAGAAATGTTTGGTTATAAATCACCTGAAGAGATGGTCGGGACAAAGGTAAAGAATATTTATGTGGACGAAGCTGATAGAAAAAGGCTCGTAGAAAAGCTTGAAAAAAATGGGATCTGGAGGAACTTTGAGTCCTTTTGTAAAAAGAAAGATGGAGAGTGTTTTTACACTGAACGTACCTCCAATATGATTAAAAACGAAAAAGATGAACCTGTTCGCATTGAAGGAATAATCAGGAATATTACTGAGCGAAAGAGGCTGGAAGATGAGTTGCGGGAATCAGAAAAACATAAAAGGCAACTGTTGAATTCACTAAAAGAAGGTGTATACCAATGTGAACCCGGAATCGAAGGAACGTTTACATGGATTAATCAAGCAGGAGCAGAAATGTTTGGCTATAAATCACCTGAAGAGATAATCGGGACAAAGGTAAAGAATGTTTATGTAGATCCTGATGATAGAAGAAAGCTCGTCGAGAAACTTGAAAAAGATGGGATCTGTAGAAACTTTGAGTCCTTTTGTAAGAAGAAAAATGGCGAACAATTCTACATTGAACGTACCTCTAATATGATTAGAAATGAAGAAAGTAAACCTGTTCGTATTGAAGGAATATTCAGGTATATTACTGAGCGCAGCAGGTAGGTAGATGAGGTAAAGAAACCTGTAAAACATTCATGAGTTCGAATCAGGCAGGCGTGGGAGGGATCTGACAAATGCAGTCATTGCTAATACCTAATACCTGACCGCAAGATTGTACTATGTTAACAAGCTCAATTTATTTAACGAAGTACTGTCCTTATTTATAATCGATCATGCATTTCTGATTTTTGTCAGTGGGACAGCCAGGATACAATATTATTTTTAAATTAGCGCCCTCTGGGCGGATTTTAACCGCCAGCATGAATCTTGCATCATCAAACCTAAAGGTATGAGTTACATCCACTATCAGCACGAGACCAAGTCTTTAGCTTTAGAATTACGAAATGTAACTCATTCCTTTAGGTTTGAGTCGCCTCACAGTAAAAGGACAATGACATAACCACAAAAACCATAAAGACTTAAAATGGAAAATTCCTATATAATCAAGTTGGTAATAGAAGTTTTGTGTAATGATATAAGTATAATTTGCCAATAGGGTATACAAATACCTTTTAATCAGACTGTATTGTATTAATACCGTAAAATTGCTGAAATATTTAACAAAAAATTTGTTTATAATAAAATGAATTTGAATTCACCTTCTTACAGTGTTAAAATTTTATTCAAACAAGGACTCAATATAGAGATAATAATCTTAAACAATGAGTATCAGAGGAAAAATATTTTTTTGGTTCTTACTTCCTTCTATTTTAATTGCGATTTCCATGGCAGTATTTTGCTATTTCTATACTCGACAAATAGTAAAACAAAATATCTTTGATCAATTAGAAATAGCTGCGGATCAATTGCAGAAACATGTTCAGGTTTTCTTAGAAAGCAAAAAAAGGCAAACCATAGATTTTTGTTTTGATGATTTCATAAGAGATTGTACAGAAGAAATTACCAAAAAGGAAAGAAGAAGAGAGTTTTATACCACAGCATTGAATACTCATCTTATTACTAATAAGATTCCTCTTAACCCAAACATACTTGAGTTATTTATTATCGACTTTAATGGCAAAATAATTGCTTCCACAGATGAGAATCATATAGGGGAAGATGTATCGAGTGAAAAATATTATTCAGAAGTAGAACTTTTGAATACATTTACAGGTGATCCGGATTATGACCCGGATTTAGACGAAATCGTAATTGAGGTATCCTCGGTAATCTTGAGTAAGGTTGGACAGGAAGCTATTGGGGTACTGGCCTGTCGAATCAAGTTTGAACAAGAGAAGGATAGAAAGGAGAATGGTGCTTTTGTTCAGGAAAGCTATGAATGGAATTATTCCCAATTGATAAACGTAAATAAAGTATGGGCAAAATCTTTCAGCTCTGATGGATTTATAAGAGATTGCACAGAAGAGATAAGCAGAAGAGACGACAGGGTTTATTATTATGCAGACCGCTTAAATAATCATCTTGCCTTAAATAAGAAAACCCTGGATGATAGTATTTCTTCGATATTTGTTATTGATCTTTCCGGCAAAATAATAGGTTCAACAGAAATTGGCTTAATAGGCAAAGATATCTCAGGTAAGGACTATTTCTTAGAGACAATTAAGCATGGCTCTTTCATTAGTGATTTTCATCGAGTTCCAGGTCTTAAACAAAGTATGTTTGAGGCAGCAAGATTACTCACAGACAGGAAGGAGCATGAGCCTATAGGTATGATCGTCATTAGGTATAGTGGTGATTGCCTTAAAAAAGTTTTTCAGAGAGGGGTCGATGAAGGATTCGTTCAGGTTAACAGACCAAATGGATTGGGAAAAACAGGGGAAATGTATATTGTAAATAGAGACAAATTAATGATTACGGAATCGAGATTTATAGAAGATTCCATCCTTAAACAAGTTGTAGATACCAAAGGTGTTAGAGCTGCATTTGATAATGGGGTGGGGATGATTGGTATATATCCTAACTACAGGGGTGTCCCTATACTTGGTGCTTCTAAATATCTTGAAGAGATGGGTTGGGTTGTATTAGCTGAAAAGAATGTTTCTGAAGCGCTTGCTCCCATTGTAAGTTTAAGAAACATCGTTATTATTATGGGAACTACAGGCATTATAATTTTTGTAATAATTGCAATATTTCTTTCACTAACAGTAACAAATCCTATTAACAAATTGGTTGTATCTGCCCGTACCATTGCAGATGGAGATTTGACTAAACGAATCGAGGTCAAAGGTAAGGATGAAATAGGCCGTCTGGCCAGGTCGTTTGATACAATGCGTGTAGAGCTTGGCAACTCATTTAGAAATACCGACAGACACAGAAAAGAACTTCAACACCTTTCCGAAAGAATAGTCTTAATTCAGGAAGAGGAACGCAACAAACTATCACGTGAATTACACGACCACACTGGCCAGGCACTGATAGCGCTAAAGACAAATCTCGAAGTAATAGATAAACTACTTCCGGAAGATGCCCATGAACCACGTAAATGGATCTTGGAATCTAAACAATTTCTGGTTGAAACTATACATGAGATAAGAAATATATCATTCGCCCTCAAGCCCCCAATGCTTGACGACCTGGGACTGGTACCTACTATAGAGTCATATTCAGAAGATTTTTCTAATAGGACAAAAATTGCAGTAAATGTAAAATCAAATCTTAAAGACGAAAAGATTCGGTCAAATCTGGAGCTATCCCTGTATCGAATGGTACAGGAAGGCCTCACAAATGTGATTAAACATTCGGGTGCAAAAAACGTTCAGATTGATATTTACCGTGAAAATTCAAAATTGGTCCTGAGTATAGAAGATGACGGAAAAGGATTTGATACTGAGAAAATGTGGCGCGGTGAAATCAGGGAATACGGGATTGGGTTATTAGGTATGAGGGAAAGATTTGCATCTGCAGGTGCAGACTTTCAGGTGTATTCAAAAAAAGGAAAGAGTACAAAATTGATAGTTAAATGTTAGCCTTAATAGCATACCACTTACAAATCTCAGCGAACTTTGCTTTCTCGGAAATAAGCTGAACTTTAGAGGATAAGAGAAATGCAGAAAATTTCAGTTTTGTTAGTTGAAGACCACCATATAGTCAGGAAAGGTATCTCATATTTACTATCATTGGAGGAAGACATTGATATAGTAGGAGAAGCTGCAGATGGGAATGAAGGCATAAAGATGGCAAAGGAACTGTGCCCTGATGTTGTCATAATGGACATAACAATGCCTAACTTAAATGGCATAGATGCCATAAAGCAAATAAAGAAATCTATGCCGGAAACCAAAGTAATGATAATGACAATGCATACCAGAGAGCAATACATAAGACAGGCGTTAAGAGATGGAGCATCCGGTTATTTACTGAAAGAGTCCACACCGGAAGAACTCGTTAACGCCATTAGAACGGTACATAAAGGTGGTGTGGCTTTGTCTCCTTCTATATCCAGATTCGTCTTAAACGAATATGTCAGGCAAAGTGACCCCAAAAAGGAGGTTGATAGTATAGAACTTCTTACCGATAGAGAAAGACAAGTCCTTCGCTTGATTGCCGAAGGTAAAACAAATAAGGAGATAGCAAAGTGCCTGTCTATAAGTAAAAGTACTGTAAACATACACCGGACAAATGTAATGCATAAACTTGATATACATGATACGGTCGGATTAGTCCGGTATAGTATAGAAAAAGGCATCATCGTAATTGATAAATAATTTACGTACAAATAAACATTTTATTATGGAAAATCTAAAATCCAGAATTGCAATAATCTATTTTACCTGAGCAAGGTTTGTAGGTGAATATGGTATCATCACACTGATAGCGCCCCGCACTTCTCCTTCCTTATAACCTTCCTTAATCCCTCCAGTTATGTCCTTTTCTCCTTTTGGCTCTCCGTGACATTTAAGACATGCGGGCTTTATGTAAACAGGCAACATATATCGATATACCTTTGACCCATCAGAATTAGTAATAACCTCTCCTTTCCCTTTGTCCTTCGGATAACCAGGCCCCTCAAATTCTTTTAGGTATTTTGCCTCAAGGACATCTGGATGATTAGCCGGATTTCTGTATCTGATACTGGTTTGCTTGAGATAATAGCCAACTCCCATCGCCTTATTATATTTGAAACCGGTGCGTCTGCCGACAACAGCAGGGATAACTTTTTTAAATCCCTTACCCTTCATATTGATTACCTTCTGACTTTCATTGATTACGGCCTTTGCGGAACAAAGCAAAGTGCCAAGTGATCTTTTCACAGGATCTGAAGATGAAGCATCATTTTCAGAAACCTCTAAATCTGTCGCATTTTTAAAATGCTCCTTAACTTTGCTAATATATATATCTCCTGTAAATCCTTTATCACCCTTATCAGGATCATTTATCAAATCCTGATTTTGTGCAATAATAGCTCTGCAGGAAACCAGCAACTTTGCAATCAGGTCTGCCTGCTTTTCTAAATCTCTTTCCTCTACAGCAAAAACCTGTGCTGATGGTATAAAGGTAAACGCTAAAATCAGTCCGCTAAATATTAATCTCTTTAACACTGCCATTACTACCTTCCATTTTCTGGAACAACGTTACGAAAAGACAAAGTATTAATTGATACGTTTCTTTCTGGATTTACTTCTTTTCCATCTGAATAGATTGGATAAAACCTGGGCACTCTTGACTCCAATATTCTATGGCCTGAGAATTGTATCCTAATCTATTAATTGGTAATTATCAAATATTTTTCATTATTTGATTACTTTCTGTTGCAATTTTAAAGTCAAAATTAGTCTTGAATAGAGCCTATTCTTTTAAAATACAGAGTCTTCACTCTATTTACTTATAGGCTTCTTTACTATATAAATTATAATAAATTTCGCCTTCAGGATCGAACAATACTTTGTTTTTTCTGTGTACTCCATTACTTAATATTGAAAGGCGGTACATTATGTCTGACGAAATGGAAGAGAAAGGTGCAGTGGACGTGATGTCCAGCACGCCACTTATTGATGTTGACGCCTATGCACCGATAAAGATGGCAACCAGAGTTGGACAGGTAGGTATAGCAAAAGCAAATCTTGGCTTCTTAACAACGTTTTTCTTGAGTGTTAATGCTGGTGTCTTTATTGCATTAGGCATACAGTTGTCAATGTTAGTAACACATACAGCTACCTCCAATTTCGGTTTAAATGCGTTAGTTGGTGGTGTCGCCTTTACCATGGCCCTGGTTTTAATCGTAATTACAGGCGCAGAGCTTTTTACTGGAAATTGCCTTATTGCCATGTCCTTTTTTGCCCGAAAGATTACGGGTAAAGATCTCACCAGGAATCTGATTATTGCATTCATTGGAAATTTTGTCGGCGCATTGACCGTAGTTTTCTGGATATACATTTCCGCACAGTGGACGGCCAACAACCATCTGCTTGGAGCCAAAATTGTCATCGCAGCCATCGATAAAGTAAATATGCCATTTAGTGTTGCCTTTACAAGAGGGGTTCTTTGTAATGCCCTGGTGTGCCTGGGTATCTGGTTGTGTTTTAGTGCCAGAAATAATCTCGATAAAATATTGTCTCTACTTTGGCCAATATCCTGTCTAATAGCCTGTGGATTCGAACACTGTGTAGTTAATATGTGGCTTATCCCGATGGGTATTCTCCTGAAAGGCAACCGTTTTGTAATGGCAGCAGCTGAAAAGGTACATGGGGAAAATTTAGATATTGCAAATCTTACTTTCTTTAAAGGGTTTTTGATTGATAATTTATTCCCCGTTGTCCTTGGAAACTTATTTGGCGGCATTATATTAGTTGCTGGTGTATATTGGTTTATATTTTTACGACAACCAAAGAAATAAGAAAGTAGGTCGAAGAAATGGCGGAAAGCAAGGCGGCAAAACCTGCTAAGACTGCAAAATCTACTAAGGCTGCAAAGCCTGCTAAAGTTACAAAGCGGGCTAAAGTTGCAAAATCTGCGAAGGCTCCAAAACGTGCTCAGATTTTTGATCTAGATGCCTATTCACCCTCACAAATTGCATCCCGAATTGACGCTGTAGCATTAGTAAAGGCAAAATATAGCACTGCACAAACCTTTTGGATGGGTATTAATGCCGGTGTCTATATAGCGCTTGGCGCTCAATTTGCCACTTTAGTAATAAGTGATTCCACGCTGCACTCTGGGCTTACATCAATAATTGCAGGAATTGTTTTCTCTCTCGGTCTCATACTGGTAGTCGTTGGTGGTGCAGAACTCTTTACAGGTAATTGCTTAATTATTATTGGTTATGTTGACAAAAAGGTTACAGGTAAAGAAGTGCTTGATAACTGGTCTATTTCATTTACTGGTAATCTGATAGGTAGCCTCATAGTCGTTTACCTTATGTATCAATCACATCAATGGGAATTCTTTCATGATATGGTTGGCGCAAAGGCATTACTTATTGCCAACAAAAAGGTTAATTTATCATTTGAAGCTGCTTTTGCAAGGGGTGTCCTGTGCAATGCGATGGTATGTCTGGCAGTATGGTTATGTTTTAGTGCAAGGAATGTGGCAGACAAGATCATTTCGCTTGTATTTCCCGTAGCCGGTTTCATCGCCAGTGGGTTTGAGCACTGTGTTGCAAATATGTATTTTATTCCTATGGGTGTGGTATTAAAGACAAATCCAGAAGTTCTTGCAGCCGCTGAAAAAATGGCGGGAAAGACATTAAACCTCTCCCAACTTACCTGGACGGGGTTTGCAATAAACAATCAAATTCCCGTAATCCTGGGAAACGTTGTGGGGGGTGTTATTCTGGTAGGCATAATGTTCTGGTTTGTATATCTACGTCCAAAAATCAACATATCATTTAATATAAAAGAAGACTTTCCCCAAGGTAGGAAATAATAATAGTTAATGAATTGAGCCCAACCTGGACGAGCCAGAACCAAAAAGGGGATAGATATCTAATATGTTCTGGCTCGACCAAGTTGTAAAATGAAAACCTACGGTCTTCAAACTTTCCCTTAGTTAGTTGACTTTTCATAAAAAAAGGCGCTCATTGTAATATGAGCGCCTTTTTTATTATCAGATTATTACGGAAAAACTGCTTCCGCAATAAAAACTTGTTTAATAATTTAATTCTTTTACACTAAAATATTGATTGAAAAAAATCACTTACCTTCTTTGTTAACGGTTTATGGCTTTCACTGCCACCCTGGTTGTGTGAGACCTTACTACTCGCAAGGCTTGCCTCCATGGCATGCTCTCTACGCAATCTCTTATCCTCCGATTGTATTTTTCCAAGCTGCATGAGCATTGGTGCCTGTCCCCACCACCACATTACGTCCTGCTGGACGTGGGCATAACCTTTGTAGCCCTGAAGCTTATACCAGAACCACATCTTGGCATATTCCGTCTCTATTAAAGATGGGTTATTCTCACCCTGGTAAAACAGGGCATATACACCAAGGATAGGCCCAACGACCGGCACCCTTCCTCCGGTTGACTTGAACGCATTCCAGACTCCTTCTCCGAGAAGTGATGCAGGTAATACATCAGCAAGCCAGTCACCGCCCGGATAGATATCTCGGTCTGCAGGTGATGGATAAAGCATGTCGTCTGCAAGAAGATCATCTATGATCTTTTGTGCCTGATCCGTCAGCTTAAATGCCTGGAACATGTACTCATCCATTTGTGTAAGCCAGCCTTCTGCAAAACGAGGACTATGACAATTTGAGCAGAGTTCAATCCATTTGTCCCTCTTGTCAAGGTTCTCATCGGAATAGATGTCTATTTTATCAGCTATGATCTTTATCCCGTATGGGTAATCCTTAAGTGACGATTCATACTCGATGTTTGATGGAGGTACCGTGCCCATTCGCCATATACCCTTTGAAACGAAATTGTGCGTGAAAGTCCCACCACCCTGGTACATATGGCAGAACTGGCAGGTTGGGGTGCGATAGTCCTCGCCAACCAAAACGTGTGCAAGGGGTTTATCAAAGTTGTAGTGTTCTTCTTCCAACTCATAGATAATCCCGTGTTTTGATTCACTGTAGGACTCTGCATCGGGATGATCAGGGCCCATGTGACACGACATGCATGCCTCTGGTCTTCTTGCTTCAGCAGCGGAGAACAAATGCCTTGTATGGCAGGGATCACATTTATCTGTGGCGCCGTGGCACATGTCACAGCCAGCATTACCTGCCCCCAACCCTCTCCTGTAAGCCTCCTGATACCAAGGTACCATAACATTTGATTCAAGTGTCTGAATGTGATTAGGCCTGCCGTGGTTCTTCTCACTGGCAAACTCAGTAACCTGTCTCGCATGACATTCGCTGCAATCGCCTGCTGTGGGCATTCTGATCTGTTTTTTCTCCATATCGACATGACAGTCGAAACAATCTACAACCGAGATCTCTTTCCCTATGCTATCCTCGATGATCTTGGTCTTACGCGCAATTAAAGGAGTCTTCCTTGGATTGAAATGCGCAGAGTTTTTCCAATCTTCGACGGCACCCGTATTCATCTCCTCATGACACCTTATACACAAGTCCCTGCGTTCCTTCTCGATGAATAATGAATGGTCCATACGGGTAGGTGGTTCATAATGCCTCCCCGGATAAAAATACATATTCATAAATGATGGTTTGTAATAGTCCTTAAACAGACCTGCGCCCTCTTTCAGGCCAACATTATCTGCGAAAACGCCTTTATACCAATCAGGAAATCCTTCGTAAATGTCTACCTTTCGTGGTACGTACGGTTTCTTTTCCTCTTCATGTGCCTGGGCAACTCCAGAAAAAAGAAT
>JACZYU010000133.1 GCA_022570935.1 Planctomycetota bacterium
TATTGAGTCCGTTCTGTGCCTTACGTATCGTCATTCTCAAGCTGATCACTCGTAGTGGGTTCCTCTATACGCATTTCTCCATCAAACCATTGCCCCAAGTCTACCAGTTTGCACCGTTTACTGCAAAAAGGAAATGTCGGTATGTCACTTATAACATTATAGGTAAGTTCTTTGCCACAATTACGGCATTTAATCTTTGACATCTTTCTTTATCGCTTTTTTCTCTTTTTTCTTATCTTTGGTATCTGAAGAAGAAGATGATTTTTCAGCTTTCTGGCGTGATTTATACTCTTCGCTTCTATAATCAGTCTGATAGAAGCCAGACCCTTTAAAAATTATTGTACTACCAGCGCCAATCAGGCGTTTTACTTTCAGTTCTCCACATTCAGGACATTTCCTGATATGCCCTGCAGTTATAGACTGAAACAACTCAAATGTATGATCACAGGCATTACATTCATAATCGTAAGTAGGCATGTTTCTCCTTCCTTCTAACAAAATTTAAGACGTAAAGCTTTAGTCATTATCTTTCTGCACATTCTCTGTTTTCTCTGTTTCCTTTACATCATTTTCTTCAATGGTTCTCTTTGAGACTTTGACTTTCGATGGCCTGATCACACGTTCTTTCAAGAGAAAACCTCCCTGTAGTTCATCAATAATAGTATGATGTGGCAGTTCATTGTTCTCCTCCTCCATCACTGCTTCATGAAGATTTGGATCAAAGGCTTTTCCAACTGTCTCAATAGACTTTACACCGTACTTAGCTAAAACCTTAAATAATTGATCTTCTATCAACTTTATACCTTCCACAAACTTATCAAAATCTTTTGAACTATCTGCCAGTTTCAAGGCTCTGTCAAAATTATCAAGCTCCGGAAAAAGATCAATAATAAGATCTTGAATTGCATATTGTGCGGTTGATTCGTTTTCTTTACGCACCCTCTTTTGATAATTCATAAACTCTGCCCTGGTCCTCAACAATTGATCGAGGAAAGAATCACGCTCTTCTGCCTTTTTCCTTAAATCAGCAATCTCCTCCTTAGATAAAACCACAGGCTCCTCCACATCAGATGCCTTCTCTTCCTTTCCTGTTTTCTCATCACTCTCAGTCTTACTATTTACGTCTGTCTCAGTTTCCAGTTTGGAATTTTCTTTTGAACTTTCGAGGGTTTCTTTATCTTCAGCGTTATTTACGACCTCATCGTGTTCCTCTTTCACTCTTTCTTCATCCTGATTGTTTCGCACTTCAGACATAACAACAAATCCCTCCCATGATTTCACAAAAATGAACTATCTAAAAAAGCTTCTTAACCTTCTGGAAAAAGCTCTTTCGTTTGGGTGTTACATTTTTATGTTCTGTTTCCGCAAATTCTTTTAATAATTCTTTCTGTCTTGAGGTCAATTCAGTTGGAGTTTCAACTACAATATGTACCAACAAATTCCCTACACCATAACCACGAACATGTGGAATGCCCTCACCTCTAACCGGTATGACCTCATCATTTTGCATCCCGGCAGGTATCCTTACTTTCCTTAGCTTCCCCAGAATAGTAGGCACCTCAATTTCACATCCTAATGCCGCCTGAGTAAACGTAATTGGAAACTCACAAATTATATCATAATCCTGCCGTTGGAAGATCGGATGTGGTTTTACGTGTATATCACAATATAAATCTCCTGGTTGTGCCCCGTTTGCCCCAGATTCACCCTGGCCTGTAACACGCAATCTCGCACCATCTTCTATACCGGCAGGTACCTGAACCTTAATACTCGATTTTTTCGGATACACACCGTGACCACCACATTTCCTACAAGGAGTTTCAATAAGCTGTCCACTTCCCTGGCATTTAGGACATGTAGTTCTTAGCGTAAAAAAACCCTGTCTCTGGTGGATTTCACCATTACCCTTACAATAAGGACAGGTAACCGGAGATGTGCCTTTACGAGCGCCTGTTCCCCGGCATTCCTCGCAGATATCTCTCTTGGTAATCTCTATTGTTTTTTCTATACCCGTGGCAACATCTTTGAATTCTATGGAAATATCACATCTTAAACTAGCTCCTCGTCTTGCAGTCTGCCTTGTCCTGCCGCCAAAAAACTCCTCAAATATACTGCCTCCACCGCCAAAAATATCACCAAACGCATCGAATATATCTTCAAAGTTACCAAATCCTCTTGTGTCGGCTCCTCTTAATCCTTCATGACCAAATTGATCGTACCTTCTTCTCTTCTCAGAATCACTGAGAACTTCATATGCCTCCGCCGCTGCTTTAAATTTTTCCTCTGCCTGCTTATCTCCAGGATTCTTATCAGGATGATACTTCAATGCCATTTTCCTGTAAACCCGTTTTATCTCATCCTGACTTGCACTCTTTCCAACCCCCAGAACCCTATAATAATCTTCTTTTTCCATATTTAAGACAGGCATATTTTACAATTTGTATACAAATTCGGGATACTATCCAATTTTATTCTTAGGCATATAAGCCTAAAACAGATAACAACTTAACACTTATAATTGACTTTACTAATTATATGATACAGGTGATAAAAAAAATGTCAAGCAGGTTTTACAGCCGTCGGAATCCTTCGAATATTAAAACAAAAAGGCCACATAAATGTGGCCTTTTCTCAAAATAGTTATATCACCTTTTTCAGTCATTTAACTAGAATACACTACCCTCAACTGGAGGTTCATCATCTTCACCTTCCTTCAACTCTGTGATCATTACCTCGGTTGTCAACATTAGTCCAGCTATGCTGGCTGCATTTTGTAACGCTATACGTGCAACCTTTGTTGGATCAATTATTCCTCTTTCAAACATATCTACAAATTCAGATGTGTTGGCATCAAATCCTATATTGGTACTTTTTTCTTTTACTTCTTCAACAACTACAGAGCCTTCACCACCTGTATTGGAGACAATCTGTCTCAAAGGAGCCTCAATTGCTTTTGCAACTATATCAGAGCCTATCTTTTCATCACCCTTTAATTTCTTACGCAATTCCGCAATCTTTGGAATTGTCCTGATATAAGCAACTCCGCCTCCCGGAATAATGCCTTCCTCCACAGCAGCCCTTGTTGCATTAAGTGCATCCTCTACACGCGCCTTTCTTTCATTCACTTCAGCCTCCGTAGCGCCACCTACATTTATTACGGCAATGCCACCAGTAAGCTTTGCAAGTCTTTCCTGAAGCTTTTCCTTGTCATAATCAGATGTAGTCTGCTCAATTTGATTTCGAATCTGAGAA
Organism: Planctomycetota bacterium; assembly: GCA_022570935.1. Lineage (GTDB taxonomy): Bacteria > Planctomycetota > Brocadiia > Brocadiales > Scalinduaceae > Scalindua. The sequence goes on from JACZYU010000133.1 coordinate 3,253, forward strand.
ATCCTGCCCTGTATATCTGATTTCTTCCCGGCGCCTTCTATTATCGTAGTATTATCCTTATCAATTGTAACACGTTTTGCAGACCCAAGATCACTAAGCTCCAGTGTCTCTAACTTTATCCCAAGGTCTTCCGATATCAAACGCCCATTCGTAAGAATTGCTATATCCTCAAGCATTGCCTTCCTTCTATCGCCAAAACCAGGCGCTTTAATCGCAGCACAGTTCAAGACCCCTCGTAATTTGTTAACAACTAACATCGCCAGGGCCTCACCCTCAACCTCCTCGGCAATGATTAAAAGCGGTTTACCAACACTCGCCAGCTTCTCCAAAAGTGGCAACATCTCTTTCATATTGGAAATCTTTTTCTCATGAATTAATATGTATGGATCTTCAAAGATAACTTCCATAGTTTGAGCCTTTGTTACAAAATAAGGGGAAATAAATCCCTTATCAAACTGCATTCCCTCGACGACTTCTAAAGTGGTTCCCATACTTTTAGCTTCTTCAACAGTAATAACACCATCCTTACCCACCTTATCCATCGCATCTGCCAATAAATCACCAATTGACGAATCATTATTTGCTGAAATCGTACCAACCTGTGCAATCTGTGATCTATCTTTGACTTTTCTGCATAAATTATCCAATTCCGCGACTACCACTTTTACTGCTTTATCAATGCCTCTTTTCAACGCCATTGTATTCGCACCTGCCGTAACGTACTTCGTACCTTCATTAAAAATTGCTTCAGCCAGAATAGTTGCAGTTGTAGTACCGTCACCGGCAACGTCACTGGTTTTAGAAGCTACTTCGCAGACCATTTTTGCTCCCATATTTTCAAAGGGTTCACTCAGTTCTACCTCTTTTGCAACAGTAACACCATCCTTTGTAACAGTAGGTGAACCATAACTCTTTTCCAAAATCAGGTTTCTACCAGTTGGACCCATAGTTACTCTTACAGCGTCTGTCAGTTTCTTTATACCATTTTTAATATTGCGTCTTGCCTCTTCAGCAAACAAAAGCTGTTTTGCAGCCATAATATACCTCCTGAACTTGATTATTCAATTTTAGCCAAGATATCATTTTCTTTTAAAATAAGATAGTCTTTACCATCTACTGTTATTTCTGTTCCTGCATACTTTCCGTATAGAACCTCATCACCCTTTTTCACTAAGAGTTCGGCTCTTTTACCACTGTCCAGAAGTTTTCCCTCCCCAACAGATATAATTTTCCCTTTTGTTGGTTTCTCTTTTGCTGAGTCCGGTAAAACAATTCCACCTTGTGTCTTTTCTGCTGCTTCAAGTGGTTCAACTACAACTCTGTCATCTAAAGGCCTGATTGCCATAACAACTCCTCCTTTTGTTTTTATAATCACATAAAACCGAATTAATTCACATTGCCAGAAAGAAATTCCCTTACTGGTTGCAGGTTTACTGGTAAGCCGTTACATCATCCCAGGCATACCACCACCCATTCCGCCCATTCCACCCATACCGCCGCCCATACCACCCATACCGCCCATACCACCAGGAGGCATGCCGCCACCGGGAGGCATCATAGCATCATCTTTCTTTGGAATCTCTGTAATAAGACAATCACTTGTAAGAAGTATACTGGCGATGCTTAAGGCATTTTGCAGCGCACACCTTGTAACTTTCGTAGGATCAATCACACCGGCCTCAAGAAGATTACCGTACTCTTCTTTTTCAACATCATAACCAAATGCATTGTCCTTTGATGCCAGAACCTTCCTTACCACTATCGCACCTTCTAAACCTGCGTTCTTGACTATTTGTTTAATTGGCTCGCTAAGTGATTTTCTTATAATGTCAACACCATAGTTTTCATCACCTTTTAATTTGAGATCATTCAATACCGCGGAAGCTCTTAATAATGCAACACCGCCGCCAGGCAAGACACCTTCTTCGATTGCGGCACGAGTGGCATGTAACGCATCCTCGACACGCGCTTTCTTCTCTTTCATCTCTGTTTCTGTTGATGCGCCTACGTTTATCTGCGCTATACCTCCGGATAACTTTGCAAGTCTTTCCTGAAGTTTTTCCTTGTCATAGTCAGATGTCGTTTCTTCTATTTCCTTTCTTATCTGATTTATACGCCCACTAATATCCTTAGTGCTACCACCACCCTTTACAATAGTCGTATTTTCAGAATCTATATTAATCTTCTTTGCAGTTCCCAGCTCATTCAATTCAATGTTTTCCAGCTGTGTTCCCAAATCCTTAACTACCGCCTTGCCGCCTGTAAGTACTGCAATATCATCCATCATGGCCTTCCTTCGGTCTCCATATCCCGGCGCCTTAACTGCAGCGCATGTAATCGTACCGCGGATATTATTTATAACCAAAGTTGCTAACGCCTCTCCTTCTATATCCTCTGCAATTATCAAAAGAGGTTTTTTAGTCTTTGCAACTTTTTCAAGTAAAGGAACTATACCTTTAATGTTTGATATTTTTTCTTCATGTATTAATACATAGGCGTCCTTCAACTCTACCTTCATATTATCTTTATCTGTTGCAAAATGAGGAGATAAATATCCACGGTCAAACTGCATACCTTCGACTATCTCAACATCTGAATCAATACTCTTTCCCTCTTCAACAGTGATAACACCATCCTTACCTACTTTCTCCATTGCGGTTGCTATCATCTTGCCTACTTCAATGTCGTTATTTGATGCAATGGTTCCTATGTTGGCAATTTCCGCCTGATCTTTTATTTTTTTACTCATGCTCAGAAGCTTTTCCACTATATTGTCAACTGCTATCTTCATTCCGCGGTTAAGCGCAACAGGGTCTATACCTGCCGAAACACACTTTAAACCGTTATTGAAAATCGCTTCAGCCAATACTGTCGCAGTGGTCGTCCCGTCTCCTGCAACGTCACTTGTTTTAGATGCTACCTCCTTCACCAGTTTTGCACCCAGATTCTCATATGGGTCCTTCAACTCAATTTCCTCTGCAACAGTTACACCGTCCTTCGTTATTGTGGGGCTTCCCCATCCTTTATCAAGAACAGCATTCCTGCCTCTCGGGCCAAGTGTGCTTTTAACTGCATTAGCCAGCTTGGAGACTCCTCTTTTAATTGCCATCCTTGCGTCTTCTCTGAATAACAACTGCTTTGCGGCCATTACTTACC
>JACZYU010000134.1 GCA_022570935.1 Planctomycetota bacterium
CGATATAACGCAAGACAATATGCTTGAAGGTGGCGACACTGTAGATGCTATCTTAGGCTTTTGCAAAAAAGGTTCGTATGATTTATTGGTAATTGGCGCCTACGGCCATTCCAAGATAAGAGAATTAATCCTCGGGAATACCACCGTACAACTTATGAGAAAAGTAACCTGCCCTGTATTACTATGCAGATAAATCAACTCCTTTCAGTAGCTGATTTATGGCATTTTGCTCCGCAAAATGGAAATATCTTGAAAATTCTATAAAGCGATACTTTTTTAATAGATATAACACCCTCTGAGTGGAATAAAGCCGTAGACTGTAGTGTAAAGCTTTAGGTTTCCACCTCCATGGGCTTAGTAAGCAAACATAGCTTTTATTTTGCGAAGCCTGCCCGACTAAGTCTTTCAGGCGGGCAAAACCACCTGCCTGCCGCAGGCAGGGAAGTTAGCGGCTTGCCGGACTTTACAGTTCTGGTGGGCAGAAAGGAGCTAAGTTCAATATGATAACCATTAAAAACATACTTTGTCCTGTTGATCATTCAGATTGTTCAAAAGAGGCGCTGAAATACGCTGTATCATTTGCAATCAAAGATAACTCAAAATTATATCTACTGCACGTAATTGACATACGCGCTTTTGATGAGAGTATCGATACAATGACACCGAAAATACCTGACGACGAAACACTGAAACAACTAAAAACAAAACTCCTTGATTGTATACCGGAAGAAATACGAGATGACATGGATGTAGAAGCCCTTGTAGTTCAGGGTATACCTTTTGTAGAGATTATAAGGAACGCAAAAGAAAACGATATTGACATGATAGTAATAGGTTCACACGGAAGAACCGGTATCACACACATGATGATGGGTAGTGTATCTGAAAAGGTTGTAAGAAAGGCCCCATGCCCCGTATTAACAGTGAGGAAATCCAATCAGAAATTTACCATGCCTTAGTTCAATTCCATTCTGGTATTGAACTTGAATCACTATTCTAATTTTCCACATTCTTCCTCTATAGATATTTGTTTTCGTAGCCCGTCCGAACGGCTTAGCCGGGCGGGCAAAACACACATAAATTGGCGACTTAAAGGAACTAATTTAAATAGGAGACAATTATGAAGAAGAAACCGTCAATAGTAGTTGACTTTGATGGTGTTATTTGTGACCACCGTTTCCCGGATGTCGGAGAACCAACAGAAGGAGTTCGGGAAGCATTAAATACACTAAGGAAAGCGGGCTACCGCATTGTTATTCATTCATGCAGAACATCATTTCAGTTTAAGGGTTTACTCATGGGTGATCAGTTCGACAGGATAAAGGAATATATGAAATACTATAAATTACCGTTTGATAATGTCTGGGAACCAGACAAACCGATTGGGGTCGCCTATATTGATGATAAGGGTATAAAATTCAAAAACAATTGGGGCGAAATAACTGATAAATTAGTCGCAAAATCCAAAAAGAATAAATGAATATTTTCGTGGGTATTTAGATTATGATTTCAGTTCAATACTTAAGCAAGCAATATGCCGATCAGGTTGTCTTTGACAAGATATCTTTCAACCTCAGCCCACGTGATCGAATTGGACTGGTAGGACGAAATGGTCACGGAAAAACTACTTTGTTTCGTATGCTCATAGGGCAGGAAGAATGCGATGAGGGTATAATTGCAATCCCAAATAATTACCGTATAGGATATTTGAACCAACACATTAATTTTTCCATGTCGACGGTGCTAGAGGAAGGTTGTTGTGGTCTTCCTGATGACCAGAAGGAGGATGACTGGAAGGTGAAAAGAGTCCTTTCCGGTCTGGGTTTTTCCGAAGACGATTTCAACCGTGATCCTGCAGAATTTTCAGGAGGCTTTCAAATCAGGCTGAACCTTGCGAAGGTTCTGGTCTCTGACCCGAACCTGCTTCTGCTTGATGAACCTACAAATTTCCTGGACATTGTTTCTATACGCTGGTTGACTAATTTCCTGAATAACTGGAAACATGAAATTATCTTCATAAGCCATGACAGGGGATTTATGGACAGCGTCGCCACGCACATCATTGGTATTCATCGTTATAAAATCAAAAAGATTGCGGGAAGCACACAGGATTATTATGACCAGGTTTCAATGGTAGAGGAAGTACATGAAAAGCGGCGTCTCAACGATGAAAAAAAACGCAAGCAGGCAGAACAATTTATAAACAGTTTCAGGGCCAAGGCGCGGCACGCCAGTCTGGTACAGTCACGTATAAAGTCCCTTGAAAAACAGGAAGTACTGAAAAAACTTGAGAAAATAACCACTCTCTCATTCTCATTCAATGCTGCTCCTTTCCCCGCCAAATGCATTCAGGAGGCACAGGATATAACTTTTTCTTATAACGGTATGCATTCACCACTGATAGATCACCTTAGCTTTAGCGTAGAGAGTAATGACAAGATATGCATTATAGGCAAGAATGGAAAAGGCAAGACAACCCTGCTGAAACTGTTAGCCGGGATCTTATCTCCCGGAGAAGGAAAGATCAGAAATCACCCACAGACGAAAATCGGATATTATGAGCAGGCCAATACCGCAAAACTTAACAATAATCTCTCGGTCGAAGAAGAAATATCCTCCGGTATCTCAAACATTGACAGGAAGAGAGTCAGAGATATCTGCGGTGCAATGATGTTCTCAGGAGACAGTGCTCTCAAAGAGATAAAAGTTTTGTCCGGTGGTGAAAAATGCAGAACACTGTTAGGAAAGCTGCTTGTCATGCCAACTAATTTCCTTCTGCTTGACGAACCAACACACCACCTTGATATGCAATCATGTGAAGCCATGATGGACGCTATTGACAACTTTGACGGTGCAGTGCTTATGGTTACACATAACGAACACATTCTTCACAGGGTTGCAAATAAACTAATCGTTTTTCACCATGATAAAGTATTTTTCTTCCTTGGAACATACGCTCATTTTCTTGATCAAATTGGCTGGGACGATCAGGAAAGTATCACATTCAAGAAGAAATCATCTAAACAGGAAAGCACGAAAAGCCTGAATAAGAAAGACAAAAGAAAGATTCGTGCCGAGTTTATTGCCAGGCGCTCAAAAACCCTGTCCCCCTACCAACAGAAAATAAAGGAGATCGAAAAAACTATAGGGAAACTTGAGCGACAGCTTCAGGACGATACGCAGGATTTGATTAAAGCATCCCATGAACAAGATGGAGTTGCGATCTCGAAACTATCCAAATCACTTAAGCAAACACGCACGCAAATTGACACACTATACAAAGAACTGGAGGACACAAGCGAAAAATATGAGCAGAGCGAACTTACATTTGAAGAGGAGAAACGTTTACTAAAATAGCACGAACAAAAGATGAAGGTGGCTTTTGGTTGACAAATTAATATCTTCTTTTATTATATACGTAAGCATATTTTGCTGACAAAACGATTAGAAGTACTATCTGATCCAAAGGATTTTATGATACTTAAGGAAAAAACCATGAAAGAGAAGATCACAGACAGTAGTATGAAACAAAAGGAGAGAGCATTTAAAAGATTGTTCTCTCTTGATATGGAAACGGACTTTAAAGAATGGAAGGAAGAAAAGAAGATAATAACAAAAGCCAGGGTTAAAGCCGTTGTTAAATAAATTTATGTTTATATTCAAGTCGCTCACAAATTGTGTTTTTTCATGCTACATATCATTATAGTAGCGGAAACCTTGAGGTTTCCACTACCCGGCTACATGAGGGGACACAATTCGTTTAATTAATTTCAACTTGTGTGCCTTTAAAGTATTATTTCATAAAAGAAACGTTAATTTGAAGGAGGAAAATAAATATGCCGTTATATGAATACAACTGTAGTGAATGTGAAAAAAGTTTTGAGATACTGCAAAGAAATAACGAGAAGATAGTTTGTCCCCATTGTGGAGGAAAATCATTAGAGAAACTCTTCTCAGTATTTGCAAGCAGTTCATCTTCTGAATCAGCTTCAGGTGGAGGCGGCATGCCATCATCACCCGGCTCTTGCGGGACAGGTTGTTGCGGAATGAAGGGTCACTGATTTAAATTTTAACCCTGGATAGACACGGGGACTAAAGCTTAAATGAAAGGAAAATAATATGGTTGCTAAGACAAAAAAGAAGACTGGAAAAACAATATATACCTGTAAAACATGTGGAAGAGTTACTACAGCAAAAGGTCACTTATGTACCCCAATTCCACAGGAAAAGACCGTTGTTTGTGAATTTTGTGGAATAGTAGAAACTAATACCAGACATGTATGCGCCCCTAAGGTCCTCAAATTTAAATACGCTTGTGGCAGTTGCGGCAGGGTTGCAGTGAGTAAGAGTAACCTATGTGTGCCAAGAGCGATATCACAGAAAAAGGCTAAAGCGAAGCCAAAAGCAAAATCTACTACAGGGAAAACAACAGCAAAGAAGAAAAAGTAATTAGTAGCATACCCCCCTGTTACCTTGCTTTAATCTTAAAATATACTTTTCAAGGCAGGCAGTTATCTTCTTCAAAGTAAAAGTGACATTCTAGCCTGCCCGGATGAATCCCTGTCTGCCGACCAACCTCTCTTTCGAGAGGATTCCAGAATTGGAATCCTCTCGAAAGAGAGGTTGGTCATGTGTACGTAACTCAAGCTTCAGGTTTGAGTTATGCTAATATTGCCGGTTCAATCTTGCAGATTGAACCGAAACGTTTAAATTCATAAATTATCATTTTCTAATTTCTTAATTTTTTCAATCCTTCTTTTATGCCTTTCTTCATTACTGAACGGTGTCTCCAGCCAGATCTTCACTAACGCCTTTGCCTTATCAATGTCTAATGTTCTGGTTCCTAAAGATATTATATTTGCATCGTTATGTTCTCTCGACATCTTAGCACTGTATTCATCATAAACAACCGCTGCCCTGATGCCTCTTACCTTATTAGCCACTATTGCCTCACCCTGACCCGAACCCCCAATAACTATCCCTCTTGTATCCAGACCTTTGGCTATTTCTTCAGCCACTGCCGTAACAACCGGCCAGATGAAATCTGGATAATCATCAGCTTCATTAAATTCATACGCTCCCATATCCTCTACTTTACAGCCCAAACTTTCAAGAAAGCCTTTAAGCTCCTCTTTTAACTCAAAACCTGCATGATCTGTACCAATATATATTTTCATAAATACCTCTAACCTGAACGAATTGGAACAAGATTTTAGAACATTAAGTCAACAATGGGTGAGAGGGTGCCCGCCTGAATACATCCTTCGTGCATGCCCGTTTGCCAATAGACACCATGGGTTACTATTCCTATGAGTCGGGCACGAGGGAGGTGAGGGGGTGTTTTATCTTATTTCTTCTATCGTATTTCAGCTTACTTCAAATATACCATCAATCTACAGATAGTTCTTTTCATAGTGATAGTTCAACATGTTTGTAATTGATTATTTTTTTGTCATATGTGATTATTTTATAATTCAACAAGCGTGCGGTTGCCACAATCATTTGATCTGCAGGATCACCACGAAATATACCGGGGAGAGAACAAGCTTCCAAATAAATATCAGACGAAAGTTCTAGTACCAAAACACCCTTGGTTAATGCTGAATTAAGCCAGGTCCTTAATGGTAGAGAAAATTTTATTCCCCCTTTTTCGTGTAATTTACACACTTCCCAAATGGAAATAGAAGATATATAAGCTTCATTTCTCTGCTTTAAGCGGTTGATCTGCTTGTAGGTGCGGTCCTTAAGTCTTTTATCTTTCGTTAGATACCAAATCCATATATGTGTATCAAGTAGTATCATGAGTTTGAATCCCATTTTTCACCAGTACTAAAAATGTCTTCATCTTGTTCAATGAGTGTCCCTTTGAGGTCTATCTCGTTTTTGTGGTCACATATAGGTACCACTTTGGCAATTGGTATGCCCCGCTTGGTAACCGTAATAGACTCTCCCGAATGATGGATTCTATCTAATAGTTTTAACGATCTGGCTTTAAAATCAGATATGCAGATTTCCATAATGTTATACCCCCCTATTAAATATTTGTGTTTATTAGTACACAAGAATGTGAGCTCTTAATTAGTGGTAATTCTACCATAAAATCAGGTATAGTCAAATCAATATGACCATAGTCTGCATTCTGCATCTGTTTGGTTTGTACTAAGTTGCCTACATTCTCCTTATTTTGCGTGGCTTTACAATAAAATCTCTTGTTCCTAACCTGGACAAGCCAGAACCAAACAGGAGTTAATAAATTGCAAATCTCAATAAATAAATATTTTGCCAAAAATGGTCAAAATGTTATTACTAAGCGCCTAATGTATT
>JACZYU010000135.1 GCA_022570935.1 Planctomycetota bacterium
CTGATATGGAGGTTTTGCTTGATGAGATCGAGGCCTCTGATGAGATTATCCTGGGTACCCCCACACTGAATGCGAAGGCGCCAAAACCCATATTCGACATTATTTCAAGCCTTGTAACACTGAATATAAGGGGCAAAGCAGCGGCTGTTTTTGGGTGTTACGGCTGGAGCGGCGAAGCCGTACAGATAATTGAAGACATCTTAAGAAGTTTACGTTTCAAGATAGTTGCTGAAGGTTGTAAGTTAAGGATGGTACCTACTGAAGAAGCGCTGAAGGAATGTGAAGAATTTGGCAGAAAATGTGCATCGGCTATCTAATGCCCTGATTGAACTTTTAATATATCCGCATGGTTGTTTCCGAGGGCTATTTTCATAATACGGACACCACTCCCAGACATTACCCGTCATATCGTACAGGCCTAAACCATTCGGCTTTGATTTTTGATTAATTCTTTCTGTGTTTTACGCTCATAACATTATGTGAAAAAGGAACCACCGCTATAGTTCATACGGTGGTTCCTGGAACTCGTTTGTAAAGATGCAACTCAACAAACCAAGTTTTCACAAATTACTAAATGCGCTAATTTAATTAGTAGAGAACCGCCTCTAATTCTCCACAATAAAAACATCTTACAGAGCCTTCATAAACTCAACCAGATCCTGCAACTCTTGATTACTCAGATGTGATGTAACCCCATGCATATCCTCTGTTGTGCATGAGTTATCTATGGTATTCATCAGAGTCTCAGCGCTACCATCATGAAAATATGTAGCGGATGCGTAAATATCTCTCAATGTAGGCGTATCAAACTCTTTTACAAGATCAAGCCCAATAATTGGCACATCGTACTCTTCACCATAAGGATCAACGCCTGATTCCAATGCTACCAGGTTATATACTGCGCCAGGTGTAGTTCTGAAACCACCTATACCAATTCTTCCTGTTCCAACGTCATGGGTCTGCGCATCACTGAATAAGGCTCTTGGGTTCTTTGGATCGCCAGGATGACACTCAATACATCCAACCTTAGGATCACTGAATATCTTCCAACCTCTCTTCTGCGCTTCTGACAATGAGCCATCTTCTTCTCTGAAAGGACTTCCTGTAAACTCTAATGACCTGATGTAAGCAATCAAAGCCTCTAACCTCTCAGGTGAAAAGTTCTCACTTCTGAACACAAATCCAGGGTCACGTCCGCACACCCTGTCAATCGATGAAGCAGCTCCCACGATTTCATCAGGATGACCGGTAAAACCTTCATGCCTGAATGGAGGAAGATACCTTCCACCTCGGATATACTTTGCATTTTTCCAACTGCCCCATCCTTCATCTCCAAGATCCCAGATCAAGCCTGTTGTCTGGCCTCTTTCATAATGGCAGCTTGCACATGAATACGCACCCTGCAGTGTCCATGATGCTTCATTAAACTGGAACTGCCCATATCTGACCAACTCACTTTTGTATGGAGAGTGCTTTACCCTGTAATGCACTTCAGGAACTGTCAACGGCTCTCCCCTTCCAAGCGGTTCCCATTCAGGGCCTACCATAATGGTGTCTATTACTTGCGCTTCCCCTGCACCGACTTTATTTGTCAATGCTAAAGTTCCTATTAGACATAAACCTACAATCAATCCCATTAACGTTAACTTTTTCTTCATAATATGTTTCCTCCTACAAAATTACAAAAAATCTAAAATTCCTTTCAAATGAAACTATCGTGTTATAGCAAAAGCAGCAATAAGGACACTTGCTATAGATATCAAACATATCGTTGTAAGCAACATATTATCACCTTTTTCCTTTCTCTACTGAATATATATAACAACATCGTAATCATTGATGTGCACACCTTTTCACTTCATTCATCAACAAAGTTATAATTCATGAAGATGAACTGCTTTATACTTTCGCAATAGGCATACCATATGATTATTATCTTTTGGTTATACCATTATGTCCAATTACACCATAGACTTACAGGTATAAGAAATAAAAATACTTATATCTTTGAACTTCATCAAAAAACAGGTAAATGACCTAAATCTAAAGCCTCGATACAAAATTGCTGTGGAATTATATTTAAGTGTAAATATAACATATTGATATGATGATTGACCGTATTTGGTCATGGAATGATAATTGTGGTCACCAGGAAAGGTTCAATTTTATCATCTTATTTCGGAGTGTAGTCCTGGGTATGCCAAGTATTTCCGCCATATTTATCTGGTTGCCGTCAGCTTTTTTATATGCCCATTTAATTAAGTTTCTTTCAAATTCCGCAACTTCATCTTGAAAATCAATTTTATCTTTCTCCTGCAAATCCAGATGTATTTTATCAGATATACTTTCAAACTTTTTCAAATTCTCAGGTAAACTCTGCACAGTAATTTTATTGTCTGAAGTAAAAACTAATGCATGTTCCACAACGTTTTCTAATTCTCTGACATTACCCGGCCAATGGTATTTCATCAATAAATCCAGTGTGTCTTGAGAGATATCCGGCCTGGAAATCTTTAAGCGTTTACTATATTTTTTTATAAAATAATTAATCAACAGTGGTATATCTTCTTTTCGTTCACTCAAAGCGGGTAGATTTATAGCAACGACATTCAATCTATAATAGAGATCTTCCCTGAACTTCCCTTGTTTAACTAGAATAGCCAGGTCAACCTTTGTGGCACATATTAAGCGAACGTCTACAGAAATTGTCTCTTCGCCACCTACTCTTTCGTATTCTCTTTCTTGAAGCACCCTGAGTAACTTTACCTGCATCTCTATAGGAATGTCGTCTACATCATCAAGAAACATAGAGCCACCATCAGAAAGCTCAAATTTGCCCTTTTTGGTTCTTATCGCGCCTGTAAATGCACCTTTTTCATGTCCAAAGAGTTCACTCTCTAATATCTCTTTATTAAGTGCAGCGCAACTTAACTTTATAAATGGGCCATCTTTCCGGCTACTGTTGTAATGGAGAGCGCCGGCAATAAGTTCTTTACCGGTTCCACTTTCACCTTGAATTAAGACTGTCGTTTCCCTATCTGAAATAGTTTTGATGGTATCAAAGATCTTCATCATTGCTTCACCCTTACCAATAATATTATCTTGTCCATAAAGTTCCTGAATTTCAGAACGTAGTCTTGTTACCTCTGATGTTGCTTTTTGATAAGTAAGAGCTCTTTCCAATTTGATAATCAATTCATCTGTAGAGAATGGTTTGCAGATATAATCAAATGCCCCTTCCCTCATGGCGGTTACAGCGCTTTCCACTGTCCCATAAGCCGTCATTATTATGACAATAGTTTTCTGTGAAATACTTTTTATCTCCTTCAGAAATTCAATACCATCTAAGCCAGGCAATCTCAGGTCAGACACAACTATATCGTAGTCTTCATTTCTAATATATTTCAGTGCATCACCGGCTGTCTTCATAGACTTTACAAGAAACCCCTCTTTTTTAAGCTGTTTTTCCAACGATACTCTCATGAGTTTTTCATCATCAACAATAAGTACTCTGCCTCTCATAACTTATCCTCTCTGTTTTTTACCGGTAAACATACAGTAAAGGTCGTTCCCTCTCCTGATGAACTTACTACACTAATCTTTCCACCATGATCTTCAATAATTCTTTTGCTTATCGCAAGCCCTATCCCAATACCTTTGCCTTTATCTTTCGTTGTGAAAAAGGGATCAAATATCTTGTCCACGTCCTCTTTCTTGATTTCATGTCCTGTATCAGATATTGAAAACTGCACACAAGAATCATGGTCCTTACATAACCTTGACTCAATTAGCAACTTACCGCCTTCATGCATGCTATCAAAGGCATTCGTCAGAAGATTTATAATCACCTGAAAAATATTATCATAATCAACATATACTTCAGGTAACTGCGATGCTAATTTTTTTTGCATAGATATCTTTTCGCTTTCCATCCTGTGTTCCATGAAAATGAGTGAAGATTCTATTATATTATTTAAATCATGGTGGGACAGGTTTAAAACGTGTGGTATAGAAAACGTGGTAAGACGCTTAACTATTACTTCTATTCTTTTGAGACCCTCCTGTATCAACTCTGTAAATTCTTTCGTCTGTTGAACATTTGCAGGTTCTCTCTCAATCATCTTTGCAAAATTCTGAAGCCCTCCTAAAGGATTATTAATTTCATGAGCAACCTCAGCAGCTAATTCACCGATAGCAGCAAGGCGTTCTGTACGCACAAGCTGTTGTTCTAATCTTTTTCGTTCAGTAATATTGCTACTTATATACTGTATAAATTTCCTGTTTCCATATTCTATCACACTTGCACTTATGTCTGTCGGCGTAATGCTTCCATCCTTCTTCTTGTGATTAACATCGTGAATTGTACCTGAACCTGCTTCCTTTACTTGCATCCATAATTTCTCTAATCTGGGTTTGTCCTGAACAGGATACATATCCCATACCTTAAGTTTACATAACTCTGCTTTTGAATAACCGGATATAGCTTCTGCTTTTTTATTAGAGTCCATTATTTGTACAGTATTTATGTCCAAAGTGAAAATTGCATCATTTGCAGAATTAATTGATTCACGATATTTCTCCTCTGATTCTTTCAGTTTTGCAGTTCTTTCATTTATTTTTTGCTCTAAACCGGAATAAGATTCCTCAAGCCTGGCGGTCATCTTGTTAAATTCACTTGCAAGCATCCCAATCTCATCTTTTCTATTAACGGCTATTCTTTGAGTAAGGTCTCCACCTGCTATTGACTTTGCGCCCTGCACAAGTTGTTTAACCGGCTTGGTAATACTGCTTGCAATTAATAAAATAGCAGTTATTACGCTTGCCGTAGTAATAATAATAAGAATAATAACCTTTCTTTTTAGATTATTTATAGGTGCAAATGCTTCATCACTATCCTGCTTGGCAACAAGCCCCCATTTAAGCATTGGCAGATAGCGATAAGCTGAGAGTACAGGAACGTTTCTATAATCCGTTGTCTTGATAATTCCTTCTTTACCTTCTGAACTCAAAATTGACGGTTGGGCATTTTTTGCAGTTACCGGTATCTTAAATTTTAAAGCAGAATCTTTACGATGCCTTAGAGTATTTAGAAACACAACATTTTCGCCTTCACGTCTTACAAGCAAGGTCTCGCCGGTCTTCCCCATACCAGGCCAATTCTGGATCATAGGCACTATGCTTTCATCTATATTTGTTCTCAGAATCAATGCGCCGATCATTATATTTGATCCAAACAGGGTAGTCGGATCTGTTTTATGAATGGGGCCAAAAAAACTCATACATATCTGATTTGTACTATCTAAATAGTAAATATCTTTTATAGGCAACCCCCTCATCCTCAATATATCTTTAAAGAATAAAAGGTCAGGTTCTTTCTTTCCAACATTATCTTCGTTTGTAGATACTAATATCTCACCACTTTCAATATCAATTATATATATTTCATTAAAAACTTTATAAATGCTTTTCAGCTTATTTATATACATTAATAATCTAATGTGATATTCTCTTCCAACATCAGACTTTAACATACTATCAACAGAATCAGCGGTTCTCCTTACATAAAACAAACTGGTAAATGCAGCTTCCAGAAATTTGTTTCTGGAAATCACTTCCGTATCTAACAATCTTTCCTTTAACCAACTCTGCAGTTCAGACTTTTTTAAATCGGCTATGGAGGTAAGCTGCTCTATTACTCTTTGTTCAATGGCTTCCTTGCCATTGTAATAAGATATAATGCTGACTGTCAGCAGTGGAATCATCGTTATCAATAGAAAACATCCAATCAGTTTACCCCTGATACCTATAAATATTTTCATCACGGTTTCTTGTTTTCTTTAAAATGTGCTAAATTACCAACCCTCACGATTCTATCCTTCCTTACCGTTTTTTGTCAACAAGTTAAAGCGACAAGAGATTTAGAGTATAGAGGGGAGACGATATCAAATTTACAACCTAATTACATTTGATATATGAAACTATAGCTTTGCTTTCCTGTTGATTACATTCGTATTTGTACATATATAGCCTGGTGCAAAAGTATTGCAACATGTTGCTTGACATGACTTTTCCGCTTTGTATAATGAGGACATGGAGGCAACCCGGTCTTCGACATATGGAATTCGCATTCGAGCTGTGCAAGCGGTTCTTCAAGGTTTGTCAATGCCAATCGTTGCCAAAGCCTATCAGGTGAATCGCTCCACTGTTCTTCGTTGGGTAGAGCGTTACAAGAACGAAGGCAGCAACGACGGTCTTATAAGGAAACCAGTCAGTGGACGACCTCGTC
>JACZYU010000017.1 GCA_022570935.1 Planctomycetota bacterium
GCAAGTTCGGGTCATACAAACAATGGCCTCCTTTAAATTATGCCTTACTTGCCGATATGATACTGGATACTTATAAGGCTAACGTGGTCTTTACATGGGGACCGTATGAATTCGGTGTAGTCAAAGAAATAGTGGAAAAAATGAAACACAAGGCGCTTCCTGCATGTGAGACCAGGTCCATCAAACAGCTCATAGAACTTATAAGACATGCCAGTCTCTTTATTGGCGGAGATACAGGCCCTCTGCATATTGCCTCCATCCTGGACATTCCAGTTGTAGGAATTTACGGGCCGAAAGACCCTGAAATCTACGGTCCATACAACGGCAAGGCCATAGTAATAAAGAAGGACGTACCATGCAGTCCGTGCAGGAAAAGAACATGTGGTGATCCGATATGCATGTCATCAATCCTGCCGGAGGATGTTTTTCGTGGAGTTAGCAAGTTGATGGAATAAAACGTTCCTGCCGGAACGGCCGTTAGGTGTATATCTACAGGTCACAAGATTTAAATTTGAAACCTATTGTGTATAGTATCCATAGAATTTCACTGGTAAGAAATTATTACATTCCTATAATTCCTGATACCGGAACTTCCAGAGCATGGGCTATTTTTCTTGCAGATTTTAATGTGATTGGTTTTTTTCCATTAAGTAAATCCGTTACATATTGCCTTGAGATACCCAATCTTCTTGCAAGTTCCGATTTGCTTAAACCCTGAATTTCCATTAAGGCCGAAATCCTGTCAAAAGGCTTAATATCTTTTTCCCATTCCGGGATATCCTTAGAAACGGAGTCAAGAAAGTCGGGGTTGATTTCATTTATAACTATATCCAAAGGTACTTCTTTGCGTTGAACTTTTAAACCAAGCTCTATCAACTCCTGACCAACCTTTAATGCTGTAACCTTTTTCCTAGTACTCATGTTTATTTATCTCCAATACTTCAATCATAAGATTTATGTCAATCTGTTTAAAAAAGATTCTATAGCCTCTGTTAAACCTACATGAATATTGTCCTCTTCGCTTTCCCTTTAATTTCTCTAAATGGAAACCCTTAACATTTCTCAAGCCCCTTAATCCGTGATTAGTAACAATTCCTTTCCAGGCTGAGTAAGCAGCTCTTATTGGTTTATCTATTTTATTTAATGTTTTTAATATCCTGCTTTCATCGACAACATATACCATTTGCCTAAATGTAATACAATATGCTTACAATGTCAACCAGTAAATTATTATGTTTGGGAAAGGGAAATTAATATTACTGATAATTTAGTGTCAACATGTTTTAGAGTTGGACACTACCATAAGCTTTTCAAATTATAAATCCCAAATTGTAAATCTCCTTCTCACCGATGCCCCGTTTCTCCACTTCTTAAATGGCCCCATGTTTTTTCTTAACTTGATACTCCCCGAATTATCCTAAATAGGAAATATTTGCCTGTTTCATGGTCGCAATTCAGTCTCTTTCAGGTAATAAGCGAGGAATACTATTTTCTGTATCATGTTAAATAATTGGCACTTGAGTCTTTTCTGAATGGAAACATTTATCACAAAATTCTTATGGCATGTAAGATGCATAATTAAAGAATGTTTGTGATGAACCGATAATACAGATAGAGCTTACAATAGGAATATAAACCGGAATTAAAGTGAACATTTTGAGAGGTTAACAGCTTATGAAAAAGAGGTTACTAATTTTGACATGCTGTGTCTTTCTTTCAGTCTTGAGTACTCGTGCATCTGGACAGGAATCAGTTAAAACCCAGGAACCAATTGAAGTCCAGCTCCAATCGCTTTTAGTGGAATTCTTCAAGCATATGGCTAATTGCGAATATTCTGATGCTTCCGGGTTATTTCACTACCCTCTAGAATATACTTCTGAAAGGAGATCTGAAGTGATTCTTAGTGTAAGCAAATTACTCAAGATCTTCACTGATGAATTTGGTATCCCAACAAACTATAAAATCAATGAGACTCCCGCTCCTTATTACAATGTCACAGTGTGTGGAGGTGATATGCAGTATTGGGAAAAGTATCCATCGTATATGCAAATTCCGATAGAGGTGGTTTTCAGTAAAGAGAATGATGGGTATATTGTTATTCTGTTTTCTAATATTTTGAATAAGTGGGAAATAAGAGCTGTCGCTTATGGGCTTCCGGCTCAAAGACCGGGAGCAAAAGAGCGTGTTGTGGAAATCATGACGAAGATGTTGATATCGTTACAGCCAAAGCGCCACAATCCACCGACGAAAGAAAAGTATCCAATAGTTCTGGCATCACATAAATTAATTAAATAAATCAAGTATTGTACTTGCCCCCGTCCGAACGCCCGCCTGCCGTTTGTCGGGCAGGGATTCATCCGGGCGGGCGACTATCTTTTAGGCGGGAATCTCAAATCGTCAATCTCCCTTTCTCCTTTCTTTTTATGTCCTTTTCTTTACTCTCTCATATACATTTTTTCTGTGAATAATACCCAGTATCCATACTTCGGTTACAACTATCTTAAAGACAACTCTATAATCTCCAACCCTTAGCTTCCAATATCCCTTAAGAGTTTTCCTTAAAGGTTCTCCGTATTTATGAGGAGCTGTTATAAGGCGTGTTTCTATCGCTTTTTTAATGCGTTTCTTTGTTCGCAAATCGATTAATGATATGTCAACCTTCTTAACATCAGGATGGTATTTTATCTCAAATGTCAATTCTACCAAGCCTCACTATGTTTAATGGCCTTTGTTTTGCGGAAGGTACTTTCTCTCTGTTCTGCAAAGTGTGACAAGTCAATATCTTCCTGAATCTCTAATGCCTCTTTTACAAGATCACGCGCTTTTAAAGAGAGGGAAACTCCATCTTTTTTGGCAAGACGTTTGATACTATCATAAAGGGGTTTTTCTAATACAACATTGATTCTTGGATTTTTTGTAGGCATTTCTGTGTCCTCCTATTAACCAAGAATGTATCACTTGTGACACACCAAGTCAAGTATTAATCTAAAACCTATAACGCAACCACAGTTTATTAGTTGTTAGTGAATCGTTCCTGCCCGGCCACTAGCCCGACAATCATTCCCGCCAAAAGACTTGTCGGACGAGCTGGCGGGGACGGGAATCCCAAATCATAAACTTGCCAGACGTTTTATTTGGTGGGTTACAAATCCTTCCCTGCCCGCCAGTTTGTTAGGCGGGAATCCCTTAACCGCAAATCCTCTTTTTTCTTGACTTTGATGATATGTAGATTTATTATTCCATCTCATTCAATTCTGAAATCACAAAGACAATACCACGTAGTGTGCGTGGTTAAACCATCTAAAATTAAGTTTATTTTTACAAGGATGGAGATACATGAACTTGTTTATCAAACATAGTCGTTATCAAATCACAATATCCTTTTATATTAAGACCGGGGTAATTCTGTTGACATAATACCTAACCTGAACGGGTCGGAATTATAATATTAAGGGATTAATGTCTGCAACTGTCTTTAAAAAAAAGTAAGGAGGTTGTCATGCCAGTCAGAAGATTAAAGGAATTCCTGGATAACAAAAACATCAAGTATATGACTATTTTTCATTCTCAAGCTTTCACTGCACAGGAAGTTGCTGCTTTCGCACACATACCGGGGAAAGAATTAGCCAAGACAGTAATGGTTAAAATAGATGGCAAGATGTCTATGGCCGTTTTGTCTGCTTCCGACAAGGTAGATTTTGATTCCTTAAAGGAAGCTGTCGGAGCAAGCAAAGTTGAACTCGCCAGTGAGCAGGAATTCATAGACCTGTTCCCCGGGTGTGACATTGGCACTATGCCCCCATTCGGAAATCTTTATGAAATGCAGGTTTTTGTGGAGAAAAGTTTGACTGAAGACACAGAAATTGCCTTCAATGCGGGATCATACACTGAGTTGATCAGACTGTCATATAAAGATTTTGAAAGACTGGTAAAACCAACTGTAGTGAAATTTTCATCAAATAGTTAGATGCCTGACAAACTGAAGTATCCACAACTGCATATCATGATGTCGTTAAATCATCATGAATAAATATTTATTATTGCAGGGATGTTGAGCCCTTTTGGCGAAACCCCTGCCCGCCATACAGGACTTTGGCAGGCGCGGCGCCAAAGCATATTCCGCATTCGTTCAATCGCATGGAACTACAATGAAGATTCGCAACGTATTCACTCACAGGTGAGGCCGTAGTTCCTGTATATAGGGACAGACACTCTTTTATTTAATTAGTGTCTGTCCCTCTTTTGCCTATAATGCCAGAATCTGGTTTATAAAGTAGTTTGATATTTCGAGGTGATCTTGGATTTCATTAGGCATCTCAAAGATAAGGGCAGATTGTAATTAGCATTTTCTACATTATACTTCTTCAAGAAAAGCAAAGTATTCGTCTCTTGACATCCCTGCAGTTCTCAAATTATTTTTGATTATAAATACCGGAATTTCTTTCCAGTTAGGAATAACTACAGGCCTTGCAACCCCTTTTTTCGTATATATAAAGTGATCTCCTTCAACTCTTACACACATAAAGCCTGCCTTTTCAAACAGCTTTCGTAATTTGGTTGCAGGTATAGGATTTATTTTAGGCATTCACGATAACCTAACTAATTCTGTTGCTACAAGCCTGGGTGGTAACCATCGTCCACTCACATCTTTCTTGAATCTAGACTCTTCAAGAATGTCCTTAATGGTCCCCATTTTCTCTGCTTCTTCAATAAATAATCCTATAGCGGTTCTCAACATTTCTTTTGAATGTTCGATAGAATGTCCACAACTAGAGACATCAAGTTCAGGACAATATGCTATATAAGTCTCATTTTCTTCAAAAACGATAACATCATAATCAATAGGTATCATAATAGGTTCCTCGCTTAGTTAGTTTTCAACTCTTTGTCTTTGTTTTCCGTCTATTATAATCAATGTTTTATTTTGCTTTTTCATAGGTTAAGTATAGTATATTAACTAAATTATGTCAACGCTGTCAACCGCAATTACTCCTCTCTTGTAAAGTATAAAAAATCGTAAAAAGATGATGGCCTCAATTATAGTATGGAAAGCTACCCGCCAAAAGGCATGTCGGGTAAAAAACTTTCCGCTACTTCAAGTATTTTTGTCACCCCGTATTTATCAAATCAAGTTTGCCTTTGAAGCTTTCCATAATTCTCTTGAGCATGATATTTTTCTTTGAGGATTTTGATTTACGGCTCTCATTCACAAGTTTAAAGGCATCGTCTCTTGCCAGCTTAAGTATGGCATAGTCGTTGATTACGTCTCCTATCTTAAATACAGGCAATCCGTGCTGCCGTGTACCGATTAACTCTTCAAGAACCCTGAACTTCAGTTCTTATACTGTAATCCTAAGTCAATCTAGCCCTATTAAAGTCAACTGGTACCTGAAAAAATGCGATATTTTACCCCACTTGACTCAACTCTAAAATAGAGTATATTAAAATCATTCTGGAAGTAGAATAAGTAAATAAGTTTTTTAGAAGGATTTTATTATGGTTGAAAGAAAGACGGTAGCAAATACTCAGGTGAAAGACGACGAAGTGGAACGGTTGATTATGAAGAGTATTAGGGAAATGAGAAGGGAAACAGATATAAAAGATAAGGACAGACTACGAAAAGAAGAAATGAAGATCAGGAGCCAAATAGAATATGAAAACTCTTTTGCAGGTGTTTTTAATGATTTGAAATTCTTTGGTGATACTGATGAGGACGAAAAGAGAAAACGCATTGTTGCTGAAACACTTCTAAAGCTGCCTTATAAAGTCAGAAAAAAAACGATTGATGAGGTTCTTTTTATCAGCATGAGTACCGCAGGTGTAACATTCAGGTTTGATGGTTCTGTAAAACTGAGGAAAAAAGACTTTTCACAAATAGGAGAATTTTATCAAGGACGAATAGAGCTACATTTTATTATCTTGAATTTTAGAAGATGCCGGAAAGATAGAAAAATGGATGTTACCGCCCACGAGATTGCACATTTTATCCTTGGCCACCATTTAAAGAAAAATACAAACAGGGGTATTATTGAAAGAGAAGCAGAAGACCTGGCTGAAAAATGGGGGTTCAGGCGGGGTTATAAAGACTATAACTTTTAACAATTTTGCTTTTAAATATTACCCAAAACATTATAGAACTTCCTCACAGATGCATTCTATAGAGAGGGCTTGAGACATACGGCTTTTGTCTCTATAAACTGTGATTCCTTTACATCCACTTTCATATGCCAGAAGAAAGGCTCTTTCTACATCTTCCTTTGTCGTATCTTGTGGAAAATTGATTGTCTTAGATACCGCATTGTCTACGTGTTCTTGAAAGGCAGCCTGTATCCTGATATGCCACTCCGGCGAAATGTCTCTTGCCGTAACAAATATCCGCTTTATATCCTCAGGGATACTTTTAATATCTTTAATTGTTCCCTTTGCTGAAATTTCTCTAACAAGAGCTGATGTGTAAAATCCCTTTTCCCTTGCTACTTCTTCAAATAAAGGATGTAGACCTGATATATGTTTGTCACCCAGAATATGATGAACATAGGATAAAGCAAATATCGGCTCAATACCACATGGACAATTCGCAATTATGCTTAATGTCCCTGTTGGTGCAATAGTAGTCCGTGTAGCGTTTCTCAGCTTTAGTGAGCCCGGTTCATTAAGCATACTTTTCTCGAAGTTTGGGAAAACGCCCCTCTCCTCAGCAAGCTTTGCGGAGGCAAGATCTGCCTCCTTAGAAAAAATAATCATTAATTTGTCAGCAATATTTAAGGCATCTGTCGAATTATAAGGTATACCCATCATTAAAAGCATATCGGCAAAGCCCATAACTCCAAGCCCTATCTTTCGGTTTCTTCTTGTTATTTCGGCAGTCTCTGTGAGTGGATATTTGTTCATGTCTATAATGTTATCCAGGAAATGTACACCAAGCTTAATCGTGTCAGATAGTTTTCCCCAGTTGATCTTATAACTACCATCTTCCTGTATCAACATTCTGGTCAGGTTAATCGAGCCGAGTACACAAGACTCGAAAGGCAAAAGTGGTTGTTCACCACAGGGGTTCGTGCTTTCAATTTCTCCTACATCAGGTGTTGGATTTGAGTCATTAATCCTATCTATAAATATTGCACCGGGTTCACCGTTCTTCCAGGCGGCATGTATGAGTTTATCGAAAACCTCTCTTGCATAAAGCTGCCTTACTACAGCGCCATTACGTGGATTAACTAAAGAATACTTCCTGTTTTCTTCTAAGTCCTTCATAAATTTGTCAGTAATGGCTACTGAGATATTGAAGTTGATTAAACTCCCTTCACGGTCTTTAGCGCTGATAAAGTCGAGAATATCAGGATGGTCTATCCTTAATACAGCCATATTTGCCCCCCGCCTGAACCCGCCCTGATTAATTGCTTCGGTAGCCTCATTGAATACCTTCATAAATGATATGGGGCCACTCGCCTTTCCTCCGGAGGATGTTACAATGTCATTTTTTGGCCTGATATTCGAGAAAGAAAATCCTGTACCGCCACCACTCTGATGAATCAATGCAGCATATTTAACAGTGTCAAAAATGCTTTCGATTGAGTCTTCAACTGGCAGGACGAAACAAGCCGATAGTTGTTGATATTCTCGACCTGCGTTCATGAGTGTAGGTGAATTTGGTAGAAACTCCAGGTTTGACATCGCACTCTGAAATTGGTCTTTCAAGGTTTCGATATCTGCATTGCTTTTATATTCAGCATCAGCAAGAGCAATATTACTGGCAACACGGCGAAACATTTCCTCAGGTGTTTCAATAATCTCTCCTGATTCACTTTTCTTCAAATATCTTTCTTCGAGCACAATCTTTGATTTAGGAGAGATTTTTATATTACGAATATTTTTGTCAGATTGTTTTGGCATTTTTCAATGAATCATTACATTAAATAATTTACTTAAATCATTTAATGTAAACATTCATATAACATCTTTGCTACTAGCCCATGGAGGTGGAAACCTAAAGGTTTCCCCGCCTACCGGCAGGCAGGCGCTACGTATGAGATTAATATGTCACCCGCTATTTATCAAATCAAGCTTATCCTTAAAGTTTTCTGTAATCCTCTTAAGCAGGATGTCTTTCTTTGAGGACTTTGATTTCCGGCTCTCATTAACGAGTTTAAAGGCATAGTTTAATGATAATTTATTTTATCAGTTCGTGAGGTATGTTTGTATTGGACAGTTGATTGGAAAATGGTTTGTCAAATGTTAGTACGGTGATTTTGAGTTCTGACGCTGCTGCGGCCAATACAGCATCTCCATAGTCCTTTATTTTGACTGGCCATAATGTCAGAATCTGGTTTATAAAATAGCCATGATGATATTTAATGCCCGGATTTTTAAATACATCAACAAGCATCCCTGAAATAAATCTAGAGTCTACTTTATAAACAGATTGCAGAGTATATACAAACTCTGTAATGATGTTTGAAATAATGATTATCTCACTCTTTAGATTTGAAGCATCTTCTATATATTCAGATATCTTCTCAGTTTGATTCTTACTCCTGGTCGTGGTGTATGAAATCAGGCAATTGGTATCTATAAGATAGTTGTTCATTTATTCTTCAATACTCTTATTCTTCTGGACTTAATAATATCTTCTCTAATATTACCGGATTTTACTTTAATGGACCCCTTATATTTTAGAAATGGTTTATTTACAGGTTCAACTAATATCTTGTCTTTTTCAATCTTCCATTCGATTGAATCGGATACACTTAAATTAAGCCTGTCACGGATTTCCCTTGGAATTGTAGTTTGATATTTCGAGGTGATCTTGGATTTCATTAGGCTTCTCCTTGTATTTATAAATAGTAGCTATCTGACAATTAATACCAACATAAACTCCTTACAATATTACAATATAGTAAGGAGTTTATGTTGTCAATAAAAAATAATTAAGAGTAAATAGTGTTTTGATTATTAATTATGGAAAGCTAAAGTTTTCCCCGCCTACCGGCAGGCAGGCGCTACGTATGAGATTAATATGTCATCCCGTATTTATCAAATCAAGCTTGTCTTTGAAACTTTCCGTAATCCTTTTCAGGAGCATCTGTTTTTTTGAGGACTTTGATTTCTGGCTCTCATTCACAAGTTTAAAGGCATCATCTCTTGCCAGTTTAAGTATAGCGTAATCATTGATTATGTCTCCAATCTTGAATTCGGGCAGGCCGTGCTGTCTTGTACCGAAGAACTCCCCCGGCCCCCTGAGCCTCAGATCTTCTTCTGCAATCTTAAATCCATCGTTTGTTGCCAGCATTGTCTTGATCCTTTGACGGGACTCAACACTCTTTGGTGTGCCAAAGAGCAGGCAGTATGACTGGTGTGAACTACGTCCTATCCTACCACGGAGCTGGTGAAGCTGTGCGAGTCCAAATCTATCTGCATGTTCAATCGCCATTACGGTTGCATTCGGCACATCTATCCCTACTTCTATTACAATTGTTGACACAAGAATGTCATATTTATGATTAATAAAATCAGTCATTATCAAATCCTTCATATCTGATTTCATCTGACCGTGTAGTAGTCCGACGTTTAATCCTGTGAATACTTCATCCCTGAGCCTTTTCGCCTCCACAGTTGCAGACTTGAGGTCGAGTTTGTCCGATTCATCTACCAGCGGGTATACCACAAATGCCTGTCTCCCCTTCTCTATTTCTTTACGAATGAACCCGTATGCATCGTTCTCTTTCTTTGCGGTTACACGATATGTCTCCACCGGTGTACGGCCGGGCGGAAGTTCGTCAATGGTTGAGATATCAAGGTCACCAAATACCGTCAGAGAAAGACTCCTGGGTATTGGGGTTGCCGTCATTACGAGTACGTCCGGCTGTGGTTTGTGTGCCTTTTGTCTAAGTCTTGTACGCTGCATAACGCCAAACTTGTGCTGTTCGTCAATCACTATTAACCCCAGCTTTTTAAATTCCACGTCCTGCTGGATCAGAGCATGTGTACCTATCACAAGATCAATTTCACCCTGTTTTATACGCTCAATATTTTCTTTTCTTGTTTTGGCTTTAGAGCCCCCTGTAAGGAGCAGTATTTTTACCTCGGCCTTTGAGAGCAGTTCTCCCAGTGTACGGTAGTGCTGTTCGGCAAGGATTTCTGTAGGCGCCATAAAGGCTGTTTGAAAACCATTTGCAATGGCGGCAAAAAGTGCATAAACAGCCACGGCAGTCTTACCGGAACCAACGTCCCCCTGCAGAAGGCGATTCATTGGTCTCTCACTACACATGTCTTCGTGTATGTCTCTGATGACTTCCTTCTGGCTGTTCGTAAGCTTGAATGGAAAAAGTTTGTATATATGCTTTTCAACATTTGGCCCTATTTTGAATTTGTTTCCATTAACCTCCTTTATACTGCGTTTACGAAGTGCCATCGCCGTCTCAAAAACAAAAAATTCCTCATACTTCAGCCTTCTCCTGGATTCTTCCAGGCTGTCTAATGAATCAGGAAAGTGAATATTTTTTATTGCAAAGGTAATTGGTACAAACTTATGCTTCTTGATAATGTCATCTGTAAATATTTCTTCAACCTTTTGAAAATGCTCGTCAACAACCGTTTTTACAAGTTTACGGAAACTGGTTTGTCTAACATCTTCTGTCAGTGGATAAACAGGTATAATTCCCACACTCTTGGCTGAACCATCTTCCTCTGTGACTATCTCAAATTCAGGATTTACCATCTGAAGTGACTGCTTATATAATGAAACCTTACCATATAAGAATACATGATCATCCACCTGAAATATATCACTCTGATAGGGGCGGTTAAACCACTTCGCCTGTAGAATACCTGCCCCGTCCCCAATTGATATCTCGAAGATATTCTTCCACCCTCTGGTTTTGTATGACTTAATATTGAAAACAATACCCTTCACCATTGCAGTGGCACCATCTGTCAAACTGGAGATTTCGTCTACCCTGGATCTATCCTGATGTGTACGGGGAAAGTAATATAAAAGGTCTTTTATGGTGTGAATGCCCAACCTTCCAAGCGTCTGAGCTCTCTTAGGTCCGACTCCCTTGATGTATTGAATAGATTTGTCTAAGTCAGATGTAGACATTATTTAGAAATAGGTTAAGTCATTTACTTCGTTGTCACTTAGTCATTTGGCTTCGCCGTCAAAAAACTGGCGTTGTCAGTTGTCATTAGGCTTCGCTGTCATTTAGCTGGTGTTGCCTGTCGTCTTCTTGGCTTTGCCGTCACTTAGTCATTTGGCTTCGCCGTCATTAAGTCAGTAGATTTCACTGTCAGTAGGTTTCCGGTCAGTTTTTGTACCTATGGATTTAATATAATTGTTCAGCTTATAAGCAATTGTTTCAATATCTTTTTCTAATGATTGGAAATCGTCACCAATAATTAAACCACGGTTGTGTGCTTTTTTGAGCCATGTCTTTGTTTCGTAAAGTGAACCCCGGCTGTAATAGCAAAATTGCTTGTTTTCCTTATAGTGAAAACGGCCATAACCTTCGCTTAAGTTCGCTGCTATTGAATCAACCGATTTAACTAATTGTTTGCCTACAGTATCTTTGGCAAAATAATCCCATTTGCTGACAATCATCCAAATCCTCTCACCAATATCCATTGCAAGTTGATAAACCTTAAGCTCTTCCAATTTCATTTATATTTTCTCCCTTTTCTTATCTTAAAAAGCTGATTCTAAATTTTATTTTGAAAGTTTTCGGGTTATGATTCTTTTATAATGAATTTTTAAGAAGCTATTAATGATTTGTGGCTGACGGTCCGCCCAAGCGGACTAAATGACTAATGACAGTTCGCAAAGCGGACTAGAATGACGTCCCATACTATATTTTCAATTGACGGACAATTTAGTCAGGTTTTAGAAGTGACAGGCCGAGATCTTTTAGTTGTTTGTCATCCACAACTGAAGGGGCATCAACCATAAGGCACGTCGCCTTTTGTGTTTTCGGGAATGCAATTACCTCTCTTATATCATCAAGCCCTAATAGTATGGTCACCATTCGGTCAAGTCCAAGAGCTATGCCCCCATGCGGCGGTGCGCCGTATTTGAGAGCTTCGAGCAGGAATCCAAATCTTTCCTGTACCGTAGCCTCATCAATCTTGAGCAAATTGAAAATTTTCTTTTGCACATCCTGCCGGTGTATTCTTATGCTACCACCTCCCAATTCAACCCCATTCAGTACTATGTCGTAAGCCCTTGCCCTGACATCAAGCGGACGTTCTTCAAGAAACTCCAGATCGTCCGGATGCGGTGATGTAAAAGGATGATGAAGGGAATCGTATCTGTCCATGTCCTCGTTATATTCAAATAAAGGGAAATCAACAACCCATGAAAGATTAAATTCATCTTCATTAATAAAACCATTGGTTTTAGCAATATTAATCCGTAGTTGTGACAGCGCCTGTGAAACCACACTTTCTTTGTCAGCAACAAACAGGAGCAAGTCGCCGGGCTTGGCATTGAAACGTTCTATTATCTCAGACTGAAGTTCATCGGCAAAAAACTTTGCAATCTGAGAAGTGAGTCCGTTTTCATCAACCTTAAACCATGCGAGGCCCTTAGCTCCGAATTGGTTGACGAAGGTTGTTAAACCATCGATTTCTTTCCTGGATAGTTTTGCACAACCTGTGGCATTTATACCTCTAACCTGACCGCCAGATTCTGCTACGCTTTTAAATACCTTGAAGTCAGATTTCTCAGCGATGTCTGTTATCTCCTTTATTGTCATTTCAAACCTCAGATCCGGGGCATCGCACCCGTATAGCTTCATGGCATCATGGTATGAAAGCCGTGGGAATGGAGCAGAAATATCTTTACCAAGTACTGTTTTAAACACCTCGACCATTAATCCTTCAATCATATTTATAACGTCTTCTTCCCTGACGAATGACATCTCCAGATCGATCTGTGTGAATTCCGGCTGACGCTGTGCACGCAGATCTTCGTCCCTGAAACATTTTACTATCTGAAAGTATCGGTCGAAACCGGAGACCATCAATATCTGTTTAAATAGCTGCGGAGATTGCGGCAGTGCATAGAATTGCCCCCTGTTTATCCTGCTGGGGACAAGATAGTCCCTGGCGCCTTCCGGCGTGCTCTTGGTCAGGAACGGCGTTTCAATCTCAATAAAATCATTACGGTCAAAGTACTGCCTGGCAACCTGGCAAACCCTGTGTCTGAAGGTTAAGTACTTTTGCATAACCGGACGCCGGAGGTCCAGGTATCTATATTTGAGCCTTAATTCGGTTGAAACCTCGGTATCTGACGTAATCTCAAATGGTGGCGTCTCGCTTGTATTAAGTACTACAAGTTCATCAATCATTACTTCAATCTCGCCAGTCTCTAATTTTGGATTAATCATATCGTCAGGTCTTTCATTAACCTTACCTTTTACGGCTATAACATATTCAGACCTGAGGTCTGATGCTTTTTTATGAGCTTCTGCATTATGTTCCGGGTTGAATACCACTTGTGTCTTACCGTATCTATCTCTCAAATCAATGAAAATAACTCCGCCGTGATCTCTTCTGGTATCTACCCATCCGCAGAGCGTAACCTTACTTCCGGCATCCGCCTTGCGGAGCTGTCCGCATGTATGTGTTCTTTGTAAATCAGACATTTATTTATCCCTTATAAAAATTGTAGTCATAAGATATAGACACTCATCTGCTAATAATTTCATTCCTTTAACTCTGTAGCAAAATGTATTTCCTCATCCTTTATCAAAACCTTTGCATACTCCACACAAGCCTTTATATCTTCTTTTTTCAGATTTGGATAGTAATCCTCAATAATCTTTTGAAAGCAGATCTCCGCTTCAATTAGCTCAAGCACCATATGAACAGGTATTCTCGTCCCTTTAACACAAGGTTTACCTCCGCATATTTCAGAATTAACTGATATTCGTTCAAACATTTCCAAAACTCCTTTTTTTAAAAATGGCAAAAAAACAGGGCATGTACCATCATCGGGTATTCAGCTTCAAGATTCATTCGGATTTATTTTTTCCCCTTCACAATCCGGATAATCTTTTCAGTATCTTCCGAGAAGGTTTCATTTCCAGTCTGCATGTCCTTCAATTTAATCACCCCTTTTTCAATTTCGTCAGGCCCCATAATGATAGTAAATCTTGAATTGATTTTGTTAGCTACTTTCATCTGCGCCTTTGGGGTTCTGCATTCGTAGTCCATATCAACCGATATACCACTCAGCCTCAGTTCATTAAGCAGTTTAAAACAGTGGTTTCTGGTCTCGGCGCTAATTGATACTATGTATACGTCCGGTGCCAATGATGACATATCAGGTTTTGATTTAGGTTCTTTCTTTCTTGTGTTAACAATAGCAATCATTGATGCCTCCATACCGGCAGCAAATCCGACTGCACCTGTTGGTGGTCCGCCAATGTCGGATATCAGGTTGTCATAGCGTCCGCCCGCACATATCGTATCTCTTGCGCCCATTGCCGGATGCGTTATCTCGTAAACTGTCTTTGTATAATAGTCCAAACCCCTTACAAGGTGAGGGTCTATTGTATATTCAAGATTTATTGCTTCGAATGCACCCTTAACAGCCTTAAAATGTTCCCGGCAGTCACTACACGTATGGTCCTCTGTGTTTGATACATTCTGGCGTATTTCTTTACACTTTTTCTGTTTGCAGTCAAGTACCCTGAACACATTCCTGTCAATCCTTGCCTTACAGAGTTCGCATAGTTCATCTTTATATTGTAACAGTTCCTCTTTCAGTATTGCTCTGTATCCCGGCCTGCATTTCTCACATCCGATAGTATTTACCTTGACCACATATCCACCCAACCCAAGCCTGTCGTAGACCCTGGTTGCAACCTTTATTGTTTCAACATCAAGCAATGGATCGTATGACCCTATCGCCTCTATGCCCATTTGATGGAACTGTCTTAATCTCCCGGCCTGAGGACGTTCCTTTCTGAACATTGGCCCGATGTAATAAAATTTCCGGAATTTCTTTGTCTTGAATAGTTCGTATTCGAGATATGCCCTCATAACCGGCGCTGTATTTTCAGGACGGAGTGTAATGGTTGAACCTGCGGTATCACCAAAAGTGTACATCTCCTTTTCTACTATGTCAGTCGCTTCTCCAATGCTCCTTACAAAGAGGCGTGTATCTTCAAAAACCGGTGTCCTTATCTCATGATATCCGGCTATCTCAAACTCTTCCCTTGCAGCGTTTTCCATCTCTACCCATAACTGCCTCTCCTCCGGGAATATATCTTTCATGCCCAACGGGGCTTTTACATATTTATCGTTACTCTTATCCACAATTGCAATATCCCATAAGATTAAAAGGTCAAAGGAGTTATATTTTTTGCAATTATATCAGTTCATGTACAATATTCAAGTGATTAAAAAAATGACACTTCACAGTCACAAAGACGCCAAGACAACTAATAAAACAGAAAATAAAAGAGGATGTTGTAAAACAAACAAATAAATGTTTTATTAGTCTCTAACCCGACAATTTCTTGTTTTTATTGAACGAAAATTGTCAACTTATAGACTGTTTTACCACACCTTCGGTGTGTTAAAGAAAAATGCTTAATGCTTGTCCTCATGAAAATGGGGAACAAAGCTGTGGAATGATAAATAGTTCTTTACCATGTGTCTTCGTGTGAAGATTAGTAATTCAATAACATTGCTGCCGGACAGACAGGTTATACATTCAATGGATAAATAATTATAAAATGAAAAAAGAGACCAGAGAACTTTCATCAGATGCCTATCTGGAAATTCCCGGTGATAAGTATGAACCGTATATTGGAAAGAAGGAATTTCTGCCGGAATTCACCTTCAGGGCAATATTCACGGGAGTGATCCTGGGGATTCTTTTTGCTGCAGCCAATGCATACATAGGTCTTAAAGTAGGCTTGACAGTAAGCGCTTCCATACCCGTAGCCGTAATGGCTGTTGCCATATTTCGCATACTGGGCAAGGGCAGTATCCTTGAGAATAACATGGTTCAGACTGTGGGATCTGCGGGTGAATCTCTGGCGGCAGGTATAATTTTCACGTTCCCCGCCCTCATTATCTGGGGAATGAAGCCGGAATTGACCAAGATATTTGTTTTCTCTCTTCTGGGTGGATTGCTGGGTGTACTCTTTATGATACCATTGCGAAGCCTGCTTATATCCAGGCAGCATGGTCGCCTGCCATACCCAGAGGGTACCGCCTGTGCAGAAGTACTGGTAGCAGGTGACAAAGGGGGAATAGAGGCAAAGACAGTGTTTGCTGGACTGGGTATAGGCTGTCTTTATGAATTTCTGATGAATGGCCTCAAGCTCTGGAATTTCAGGCCTTCATGGGATATCCCATTCTATAAGGGTGGAAAAATTATTGGAGAGATTACACCCGCCCTGCTTGGAGTTGGGTACATTATCGGGCCCAGGATTTCGGCCATTATGTTAAGTGGAGGTGCACTTGCGTGGCTAGTGATAATACCGCTGATTATGGCCGTTGGCGAAAACTCTACCGAGCCTATATATCCGGCAGATACCTTAATCTCTCAGATGAGTATTAAAGAGATATGGCATTATTACATAAGATATATCGGGGCAGGTGCCGTAGCCTTTGGAGGTTTAATTACATTGGTTCGGGCAATACCTACCATTCTGGAAACATTCAAAACAGGCTTAACGAGTATCTGTAACAAGAACAAAACAGACCAGCTAAGAACCGATAGAGACTTATCAATGCTGGTTGTCATTGCCGGTGTTGTATCAATTGCCATCTGCCTGTGGCTGGTCCTTTCATTCTGGACTGCTACGGAGATACCAATAATTTCCAATCTTTTAGTAGCATTGCTTATGGTTATATTTTCGTTCTTTTTCGTAACAGTATCATCAAGGATCGTTGGCCTGATCGGGTCGTCTTCAAACCCTGTTTCCGGTATGACGATTACGACACTCCTG
Organism: Planctomycetota bacterium; assembly: GCA_022570935.1. Classification (GTDB taxonomy): domain Bacteria; phylum Planctomycetota; class Brocadiia; order Brocadiales; family Scalinduaceae; genus Scalindua. Next base: position 16,962 of record JACZYU010000017.1, read on the forward strand.
TTAACGAGCCTGGTCTTTTCCTTCATGGGATGGACGTCAGATGCACACATGGTAATAGCGCTGAGTGTTGGCGCCGTTGTCTGTATATCGATTGCGATTGCGGGTGACACGTCACAGGATTTAAAGACAGGCTTCCTGCTAGGAGCTACACCCTGGAAACAGCAGATAGGTGAATTTATTGGAGTTCTGACATCTGCGATCTTTATAGGCTGGATAATCTTAAGGCTCCACAAAGGTGTGGGAATTGGTTCAGAGGCATTGCCTGCTCCACAGGCGACACTTATGTCACTGGTAGTCAAGGGTGTTATTTCCGGGGAGCTTCCATGGAACTTTGTAATTATAGGAATATTCCTGGCAGCTATAGTAGAACTCATAGGAATCCGTTCTCTACCATTTGCAGTGGGTGTCTACCTGCCGTTGTATCTTACTACTCCCATAATGGTGGGTGGATTACTGAGATACATAACAGAAAGAGCAAAAGATGATGGTGTGCTGAAAACAAGGCGTGAGAATGGGATTTTATTCAGTTCGGGTCTGATAGCGGGCAGTGCGCTTGTTGGTGTAGGGCTGGCACTGTTGGCTTCATACAGCAGGACTTTTGTTACAATGCTTGAGATAGGCTATATGTGGATGGGGTCATTTCATAATGTAGCCTCATTAATTATCTTTACAGGTTTGTGCCTGCTCTTATTAAGGTTTGTTAATAAAAAGCGTTGAATATCTTTTCTTTTATTAGAAGCGAATATTCTCCTCTCTCATAAATCATTTTCTTTTTATTCATACCTATTCGTGTAAATCCGTAGCTAATATATTACTACATATCAATAATATTTCCTCTTGTTATACTTTCTAACTTTCTGTATACTCTTACTAAGGAGGTGAATAAAATGTTATTAAGACGGATAAAGGCAAAGAACCAATTAACAATACCCAATGAACTAATGAAAAAGTTAGATCTAACACAGAACGATATTGTGGAAGTCAGTCTTGAAGATGACTATATTAAGGTTACGCCTGTTCAGGTTGAGCCCCGTTATACTCCTGAGGAATTGAAGGCGATAGATGATATTGTAGAGAAGGAAAAAAAGGCTGGAAAGAGGTTAAAAGCAGGTAAGAAGTTTGAGGAGTATATCAGAAAGATATGAAAAATGAAACATATTGTGCCATTACCAAGTTTTGAACGTGATATCAAGAAATTTCAACATGAGAAAAAAGAAAGACTAAAGAACACACTCGATACCTTTAATCGCTTTGTAACTACTGGTGAAAAACCATTTGGTTTTAGATTCAAAAAGATCAATAAAAACAAATACGAATTTAGGGTTGATATTCGTTTGAGGGTTGTAACAAGGTTAGAAGGAGATACCTTCTATTTGGTAAAGGCAGGTGACCATAATGAAATAAAGAGATATCTACGTAAATTCAGGCATAAATAAATTCTGGACATCACTTAAAACTTCAAGCAATCTTTCTAAATCTTTTCTGGTATGTGCCGACATGACCGTCATTCTGAGACGGCTGGATTTGGCTGGTACTGTAGGTGGGCGAATGGCCGGGATCAAGATACCTTTCTTATAAAGAAACTTTGACACATCAACTGCCTTTTTTGCATCTCCGATCAGGATCGGAATAATCGGACTTTCTGATGAGATTACATTAAAGTTCAACAATTCCAGCTTTTCCTTTAAATAACGTACATTGTTCCAGAGTGATGTCCTGAGAGAGGGATTTTCCCGTATTAATTTGATCGCTGCAATAGACGCGGCGCATACGGCAGGTGGAAGCGCTGTAGTGTACATGAAAGACCTTGCTTTGTTTCTGAGGTAATTGATTAAATCTGCATCACCGGAAACATAACCACCCAGACTTCCAACCGCCTTACTTAAAGTACCCATAATAATGTTTACTTTTTCACTCAGGTTGAAATGTTCAACAACCCCCCCACCCCTTTTCCCGAAGACTCCGGTACCGTGAGCCTCATCGACCATAACCATTGCATTGCATTTGCGGGCAATTCTGACAATATCCGGAAGAGGCGCCAGATCGCCATCCATACTGAAGACTGTATCTGTAACAATCAGTTTACGGGAATATTTTGTGGATTTCATGAGTACGTTTTCGAGTTTTTCAATATCACAATGTGGATAAACCCTGAAGTCAGCCCCTGATAACCGGCAACCATCTATAATACTTGCATGGTTCAGTTTATCGCAAATGACTAAATCCCCTTTCGATACCAGAGAAGAGATAGTACCAATATTGGCCATGTATCCGGTTGGGAATACTATGGATGCCTCCTTTCCTTTGAATCTTGATATTTCGCCCTCAAGCGCCTCATGCAATTTCATGTTCCCGGAGACTAACCTTGACGCCCCTGCCCCCCATCCATACTTTTCCACTGCATCCTTAACAGCTTTTATAACTAATGGATTGTTTGCAAGCCCAAGGTAATTGTTTGAACAGAAATTTAAATATGTTTTGCCATTTATTTCTAAATGTGTACCTTGAGCGCTTCCTACAATGTTGAGCTTTCTATAAAGGCCGGATTTCTTAATTTTTTCGAGTTCGTCTGATATGTATTTCATATCTCTAATTAATACCTAACCCGAACGAGTCGGAATTATAATATTGAGGAATTGAGGAATTAAGGAATTCCTGCCTGTCCGCCAGTTTGTTAGGCGGGAATTCCCCAATTCCTAAATTCTTAAATCTTTTGCCAAAATTGGTTAAAACATTTTTATAAAGATACTAAAATCGTATTGCCTATCCTAATTCATTTGTTATACTTTTGTCAGGAAGTATATATCGCAAAGGCCATAAATAAAAAACAAAAACCCAATTTATATCAGCCAGAAATGTCAAACTACATTGTAATTTATATTACCACAAGTTCAGTAACGGAAGCAAAAAAGATAGGACGTGTACTGGTTGAAGAAAAACTAGCGGCATGCTCTAATATAATATCTCCCATTCGTTCAATCTATAGCTGGCAGGGAAAGATATGTGATGACAAAGAAGCATTGATGATACTGAAAACAAAGAAAAAACTTTTTAAACAAATTGTAGCAAGAGTTGAAAAACTGCACAGCTATGATGTTCCGGAAATTATAGCCATGCCCATAATAGAAGGCTCCGATAAATATCTATCCTGGCTTAACGAAGAAACGAAATAAATCATCCTTCTTCATGCACTAATTCGTACACCTTTTCCTTAACAAAGATTCAAAGGGGTTGAGTTCAATTTCCGGAGCGTAATATACAATTAAATTCTCTGACATATTGGCCTCTGATTAAAGAATTATTTCCATTCCCTCATAAGCAGCGTACGATTCTTTAAATTCTTTTTGTGCCTGTCTTTCCAGCTTATCTATGAACTTATCATCATGTGCAGGGTCATGGTGAAACAAAATAAACTTTTTTACTTTTGCCGCCTTGGCAACTTTTATTCCCTGCGTCCACGTGGAATGTCCCCAACCGGCTCTGGAAGGATCAATTTTACCGGAATATTCGTCTTCAGTATAGTTACAATCATAGACAAGAACATCCGCATTTAATGATAGTTTGAGCAGAGATTTGTCTATACAACTGAAATGTTCCGTGTCTGTTGCATAAACAAAAGATTTGCCTCCATATTCAATCCTGTACCCTATACATCCACCGGGATGATTGAGACGTGCAAGTTTAATTGTTACGTTATTCTTTACAATACTATCATTTTTTGATACCTCACGAAAACTTATCTTTGCATCCAATTCTGCCAATGATAAGGGAAAATAAGGAAACATCAATTGTGCAGTAAATAATTGCTCCAGAGTAAAATTTATTTTTCTTTCACCAACCAGGGTTATTGAATATTTCTTATTAAACACCGGAGCAAAAAACGGGAATCCTTGTATATGATCCCAATGAAAATGAGAAAATAGAATATTTATGTGTTGAGGTTTTTCCTTTAATATTTTGTTGCCTAATTTCCTGATACCACTACCGGCATCCAGGATGAATATTTCTTTACCACATCTAACTTCAATACATGATGTATCGCCACCATACTTTACGGTTTCTTTTCCCGGTGCTGATATGCTGCCCCTTACACCCCAGAAACGAATATACATTTTACTTGCGCTTGCCCTTGCCATCTCAATCCTCTTTTCCTCTAAAAGGTATGCTTATAGTTGCAGATATTATCCAAATAACTCTTTCTCTATTATTGAGCAGAGAATATGACCGATGGTTATATGACATTCCTGTATGCGAGCTGTATCTGAGGATGGAATCATCAGGCATACATCTACGAATTCTTTAAGTCTGCCTCCATCTTTCCCGGTAAAGGCTATGGTCTTTGCTCCCTTTTCCCCCGCTGATACTATGGCGTTGATGACATTCTTGGAATTACCGCTTGTGCTTAATCCAAAAACAACATCGCCATCTTTAACAAATGCCTCTACCTGCTTCTCAAAACAATGATCATATCCATAATCATTTGCAATTGCCGTCAACACTGATGTATCAGTAGTTAACGCAAGCGCTGGCAGTGGTTTTCTGTCTTTTTTAAACCTGCCTACAAGTTCTCCCGCTATATGTTGTGCATCTGCAGCGCTCCCACCATTACCCATAAGGAATAATGTATGGCCGGATTTAAACGCATCTACAGATATGTTTGCTATCTGAATAATAGTCTCTACGCTATCAGAAAGTAGTTCTGTTTTTATCTTTATACTTTCCGTCAAAGATTCTTCTATTTCGTTTCTCATATAAATTAGTTCACTCCGTTCACTAATTTATGGCATTTTGCCCGTCCCCGCCAGAATGACACTGTCGGGCTGGTGGCCGGGCGAGCTTCGCAAAATGAAAAATGCACAGAAAGCTTTTTAATAACTTTCAGTAAATATCCTGAGCAAAGCCAAAGGATAGAATTTCTGAAACGTTATTTAACGAAGCTTACCACTTCTTTCCAATATCCTTGAAACAATATCAGTTGTTGAAACATCTTTCACAAATGGTGCTAAAATCACTTTACCACCATAAGATTCGACAAATTCACGCCCTATCACTCCCTTTTCCTTCCAGTCTTCACCTTTTACAAGAACGTCAGGTTTTATCCTTCTAATAAGTTTTTCAGGTGTTAATTCATCAAAAAGGATTACATAACTCACATCTTCCAGTGCAGATATTAGTCTCGCTCTTTCATCTTCTGAAACAAATGGCCTTTTGTCCCCCTTTTGCTCTCTTACTGATCTGTCAGTATTCAGCCCGATTACCAGCACATCACCCTGTCTCCTGGAAAATTTAAGGTATTCTATGTGACCGATATGAAGTATGTCAAAACATCCATTTGTAAACACAATTTTCTTGTTTTCTTTCCTGTGGCTATTGAGTATTTCTTCAAGCTCGTCCAGAACCTTAATCTTTGTGTAAAGAGGATTTGACCCTCCCATAAGTTCACTCAGTATATCACTCTTACTGATTGGCACGGCACCAATCTTTCCAACCTCAATCCCTGCGGCAACGTTTGCAATCATGGCTGCATCCTCAAAACTGTTTTTACTTCCCACCACAAACCCGAAAATACTTAAAACCATGTCCCCCGCACCGCTAACATCATAGACATCTTTAGGCACGGTAGAGATTAATTTGCATTCTCCATCCCTGCTGTATAAAAACATCCCATCCTTGTCGGCTGTTATAATAACGTACTCAAATAAATTCTCTTCCAATAATTTCTTACCGGCAGATTTCATACTCTTAACGTCAGTTATCTTAATCCCGGTTGACAGTTTCGTTTCAAACCGGTTAGGCGTTATCGCAGTTGCACCTCTATAAATTCCATAATCTTTAGTAAGCCCAGGATCTACTATAACTGGCACATTGTGGTCTCTACATAATCTGATAACAGCGTCCAGGATTCGCCGGGACAATAATCCTTTGTTCATATCAGAAATCAGTACTATATCAACTTGCTGAATTTTGCCTTCAATCTTATTTATAATTTCTTCCTGTTTTTCCTCTTCAATATCATCAGTCTTTTCGTAATCAACCCTCAAAAGCTGCTGAATACCTTTTCCTGCAGATTGAAGATGTCCCATCATTCTGACCTTTACGGTCGTTGGTCTGTCATAATCTTGAACAATTCCATCCGTATCGACTCCTAAATCATTTAAATTATCTAGCAGCAATCTACCCTCATTGTCAGTACCAATAACCCCATAGCAAAAAACATTAGCCCCAAGGCGTGCAAGGTTGTTCGCAACACTTCCAGCCCCACCCGGCCTTATTTCCTCAGATGTTACATTCAATACAGGAATTGGAGCTTCCTGTGATATGCGTTTGACTTCGCCCCAGACATATTTATCCAGCATAAAATCTCCTACCAACAGGATATTTGGCTTACCAATATTTGTTAAAATATGTACAAGATTTTCAGACATTTTATTTTCTTCCTATCAAAACAGAGATGGATCTGGGTAGCTTTAAGTCCATTCTCGTTAAGTCACAGAACCCGGCTTCCTTAAGCCATTCTTCAATCTCCTGAAATGAATATGTGCGTCCGTTTTCCGTAAATAATAGCATATTGAGGGAAAAAAGGGCTGGAAACGAGGGAGACGCCTTATCATTATCAAGGATAAAATCCTGAATTATAATCTTCCCACCGCTGTTTAGCGCATTATATACCCTTTTTATTAATGCAATATTTCTCTGCTCTCCTTCACCATGAATAATATTCGATAGAAAA
>JACZYU010000136.1 GCA_022570935.1 Planctomycetota bacterium
GAATCCCAAGACGTTCTAAAATTGCTTTTTGTGATTCAAGATGTATGATTATCTGATCGGCAAGTTGAGCAATTTCCTTGATGAAATTTTCTTCGGCAATTCCTATTCTTGAAAATTGAGCAGGCCGTACACAGTGGATGGTTAATACCTTTTGGACGTTAGCGTCTAATTCACGAAGTACAGAAGGTAATCTTTCATCAAGGCCATATATTCCGTATTCATGTTGAATGTGGACTATATCAACGTTCTTTGTATGTGAAATAATAGGTTGTATGTAATCTTCATTTCTGTCCCAACAGGGACTTACCTCAAATCTTTCCTGCTTGACAGGATCAGCTCCCTTTTCGGCAACGACTTTGATTTCTAATATAGGGTCTATTTCCCTTATAGCCTGAATCAAATAATCGGTATAAGTTGCTATTCCACAATGTTTAGGGAGATATGTTGATACGAATGCGATTTTCATAACTCTAATTTTTCTGAATGGCAGTATAATGCTGTACCTTCATTACAAGCCCAAGCCATCATTTTTTTATCGTTTCTATTTTTTAATCTTGCATTTGTTTTGAATTTTTTATTGTGGTACAATATTTGCGTACACAATTATTTATCGTTTTTCTTGAAAAATATTATTATTTACATATCTTATTGTAAATATTTACTTTGTGTAAATTTAAAATGGAAATTCCTATATAATCTAGTTACTGATACGCAACATACATAATAAGTGAGGGGACATCTGTATGTTATTAAAGAAAACCCAAATGCCTGCAAAAAAAAGCTCAGAGATTTTCAATTTCAATTCAATAAAGTCGCGTGTAATAATCAGACAACATATTCCTGGCTCCATAAATCGTATAAGAAATATTGTTAATCTGGTTTTGAACCTGCCTGAAAGTGAGGTGGTAAAACTTTATGGTAATATAAAAGACGAGTTTTCAGGACGTCATAAAAGGTTGGAAGACGCACTTATGAAACATTATAAACAAATTGAACATTTTATACAACACAAAAACTCCTTATCATCTGAAAGAATATTATTAATAGGATCCTATTTTACAAAGGAATATTCTATTGAGTCTATAGGAATTTTTAATCCTTCAATTGTCCTCCACGTAAATCAAGATGGTTTAAACAGCAATGAAGTTCGATTCATTATGAGTTTTCGCGCTGTTGGAGAAGGACATCTATCCTCTATTGAATTTCGAAGTGGAATTATTGATGAAAACAACGATATATCCCTGGATAGTGTAAGCCGTTTTGTTGAAACGCCCGTAATACATCCAAATCCGACTTATGATAAACGCCTTTTTCAACTAAAACTTAAAGAAATGGAAGCATGTAATGAAGTCACAGAGTATATACTTGAACAATTGCCAGGAGAGTTTACGTTTCAGTCGCTACAGGAAGAGATTGACAAGCTCAAGGATGTTCATCTCTTTTCGGAAATCAACCAAAACGAAGGTGTGAAGATGATGCTGTGGCTTGCAAGATCTAATTATGAAATAACGTTTAGTCCTGATAGCCAGATATCTGAGAGGGTCATATTCCCTGTAACAGAAAGCGAAAGTTGTGGAATAGAAGACGCACGTTTTGTACGCTTTATTAATGAGGATGGTACTGTTACATATTATGCTACATACACGGCCTATGATGGAGTTAAGATACTACCACAAATGCTTGAGACAAGGGATTTTTTAACATTCAAAATGATCACACTTAACGGTAAAGCAGTACGGAACAAAGGAATGGCGCTTTTCCCGAGACTTATTAATGGAAAATACGTTATGCTTTCCCGTATAGATGGTGAAAACAACCACATTATGTTTTCAGACGATCTCCATTTCTGGCAAGAGTCAAAAATTATACAAAGACCAACCTACCCCTGGGAATTTGTACAAATCGGAAATTGCGGATCTCCTATTGAAACAGATGCCGGTTGGATTATGTTGACACATGGAGTAGGGCCTATGAAGAGATACTGCATTGGGATAGAATTATTGGACTTGGAGGACCCTGCCAAAATAATTGGAAGACTTGAAAAACCTATAATAGTCCCAAATGAAGAGGAGAGAGATGGGTATGTACCCAATGTAGTATATACCTGCGGGGCCTTAATCCATAATGATGAGTTGATTATTCCTTATGGGATTGCTGATTCAAAAACTACTATAGCAACCATATCGGTTCCTGAGTTATTATCTCACCTAAAAGTTCCAAGTGGAAAGTGACTAAAGTGCCTAAAGTTAAAAAGCAACAAAGGTTACAATGGAAAGGCTTTTCACTCGTTTCGAATTATAAATTCCCATTATTGTTATACTTAACTTTTACTTGGAGTTTTTAGGTCTCATATATTTTGAGTTCGGGCGGTCAAAAAGCAGGGCAGATGGCCAAATCCAGTGTTTCATAATTTTGAGGGAATTTCAATCAACGTAACACATACCTGGCTTCATTGTTCAAGCTGGAGTGTTAATAATTAACCTTTTCTTCCCTCCAACCACCTTCCGACATAGAAAATTCCTATACCAATCCCCACGCAGATTATTTCAAGGTTCATAGAATGTTTAACAATACCAAGATAGAGGCCCTCTATTAATAATAGCATACCTAAGAGTTGGAAAAACTTTGGAATTATCAGAATTTAGCTCCTTTCAGTCACTAACTTCCCTGCCTGTCCCCGCCTGCCGGACGGGCAGGGGCAGACAGGTTGGTCTGCTTCGCAGACATATTAATAAAGTAGGGCGGGCATTGCCCACCCTACTGTCTGATTACACAGCGCAGCAGAGCCGCAATCAAAAAGTAAGGCAAAATCACAAATTAGAATTACTAAATAACCCAAACATTCTTTCTTCCTCTTCGTTTCTGTTATTGGAATTTTGGTCATTGAGTTTTGTTTGTAATTTGATATTTGGGATTTGGGATTTCATCATTTTATTCGGTATGGCAGTTGTATGTTTTTGCCTACTGCCTACTTTTTGATTTCGGTTCATGCCCTTCCATGAGCTAATTCGGATAGATGCTTTACCCTTTTAACCATATTGGGATGTGTGCTTAAAATCTCCATTAGCTTGTCAGAGGTTTTAATCTTTACATTCATCGTACCCAATGATTTGAGTTCATTTTCATCAATCGTACCACTCATATCAAGGTCAACCTGTCTTAATTCTTTAAGTTCACTAGCCGCCCTGGAGGGGTCATTTGCAAAGAAAGCCTTATATCCCTCGACCTGTTTCAATGACTCCTTCGATACCTTTGCATTTCCGTATACCAATTTGTATAACGCGGAAGCCATGTCATGAGGAGGATTTCCGAGCTTTACACTTCCAAGGTCTGCATAGTATTCCCGTATCCTTGATGCATATAAAACCAACAAGTTTGTAATAAAATAGAGGATAAAGGCAACGATACCTATCATGACAGTGTTGTTTCCTTCACGGTCTCTGCTGAACATAAAGCTCCATGCAACATACCAGAGTATCATAGGTATTACAGAAAGCATAGTAATGGTTGCTACATCGCGGTTCTTCAGGTGAGAGATTTCATGGCCTAATACTGCCTTGAGTTCGCCTCTGTTTAAAAGCTTCATAAGGGGCTCTGTCACACAGACCCTGCCGTCACTGCCCCATCTACCAAAGGCAAAGGCATTTGGGATATTCATTCTTGCAATACCGATCCGGGGTTTTCGTATCCCTGCCTTTTGTGCCAACTCTCCAACCATGCTATGCAACTCAGGAGCTTCCGCCTCGGAAACATATTTTATTTTCATTGACCACTCAACCATCTTAGGCCCCATCATATACTGGACAAGAGTTATGCCTCCGGCAATAACTGCATAAAACAAAAAACCTGAAACGCCCATCATGTGGGCTATCATCACAATTACCGCATACAGTATACCAAACATCACCGTCAGCATGAGGTATAGTCTTAATCTTAACCACATTTTTCTGTCTCCTTATAAATTAATTCACTTTCCGCCAAAAGACATGTCGGGCAGGCGTTTGCTAATTTATTGCATTTTGTTTCACAAAATCTATTTAATCATTATATTATCACTTATATTTTTGTCAATATTTATGAGGACTTTTAACCCAACCTGGCCGAGCCAGAATAAGAATTTTAGATTTACGAATTACTATTTTAAACCTCAAATAACAAATCCCAAATCGTAATTCTGGAATCGTAAATCGTAAATTACTAAGGTACTAAATCCTTTCTGCTACTTCGATAGCTCTTAATAAACCCTTTGCCTTATTAAGAGTTTCCTGATATTCTCTCTCTGGAATCGAGTCAGCAACGATACCGGCACCAGCCTGAATATATGCATCCTTGCCATCTTTCAAGACAATGGTTCTTATGGTAATGCACGTATTTATATCTCCGGAAAAGTTTATATAACCTACTGCACCACCGTAGGGACCTCGCCGGGTGGGCTCCAATTCATCTATTATCTCCATGGCCCTCACCTTTGGAGCGCCGGACAAAGTGCCTGCCGGCAAGCATGCCTTTAGGCCGTCAAAGGCATTTTTACCATTCATTAATTTCCCGCTGACACTGGACGTGATATGCATTACGTGAGAGTATTTTTCTATTACCATTTTTTCGTCTATTGTAACGCTGCCGGGTTGAGAAACCCTTCCAACATCATTTCTACCCAGGTCAAGGAGCATGATGTGCTCGGCAAGTTCTTTAGGATCAGACAATAACTCCTTTGCAAACATCTCATCCTCTTCCGCTGTACGCCCGCGCCGTCGTGTTCCGGCGATGGGTCTTACATTAATGTTTCCGTCTTCCACCTTTACCATTACTTCCGGAGAGGAGCCTATTAATTCAAGATTTTTCATTTTTATATAGAACATATATGGAGAGGGGTTGATAACCCTTAATGTACGGTAGATATTGATGGGCTTTGCTGTTATTTGTGTTTGCAGACGTTGTGAAATAACGGCCTGTATTATGTCTCCTGCACGAATATATTCCTTACACGTTTCCACCGCTCTTATAAAATCCGGCTTCTTGAAATTCGATGAGAATTTCATATTCAACTCTCCCTTTTCGTTTATATCATCGCTCAGCATCGTTACGGGAGTACGGAGTTTTTTTATAACATTATCAATTTTATCAACTGCATCCTCATAAACATCTTTAATGTCTCTATCGCCAACATAAGAAGCGCATACCACTTTTATCGTCTTATTTAAGTGGTCAAATATAATTGTTACATCGTAGAACATAAAGTGTATGTCCGGCAGATTAAGGTCGTCGGTTGTTGTATCCGGCAGGTTTTCGACATATCGAACAGAATCATAGGATATGTATCCCACTGCCCCACCGAAAAAATCAGGTAAGCCGTCAATATGAACGGGGGAGAATTTACTTATCTGTTTTTCCAATTCATTGAATGGGTCGGCAGTTTCAAGACGCGTAGTCTCTCTATCGTTAAAGATTTCTACATTATGCCTCTGACATTTGAACCCTGAAAACGGATTACTTCCTATAATGGAATATCTTGCAATCTTTTCACCACCATCTGCACTTTCCAGGAGGAATGCGTAATCCGTATCTGAAACCTTCTGAAATGCAGACACAGGAGTCAGCGTATCCGCAAAAAGTTGACGGTATACAGGTATTATGTTTCCCCTTTTTGAAAGTTTCCTGAATTCGTCGAATGCCGGGTAATATTGAGTTTCCATAACTTATAAATTTCGCTTGACTTTATGTCTTTTTTACATAAAATTAACTATCTGATTCAGCAGTTTCCCTGCAGGTCAAATAGATAATATCTGTTAATATTCCTAATGTCAAGGTAAGATACTCGCTTAAATACATATTAGATTATCATAAATGTGGAAGTGGAAAAAGAAGCAAAAGGCAAACGAAGAAACGGAAGAAATACCGTCTTCAAAAGATGAAGAAGAACAGGTTAGTGTAGCAACTGAAGAAATACCTTCTTCAAAAGAAGATGAGCAGGTTAGTGAGGCAATTCAAGAAACAGCCGTTTCAAAAGAAGATGAAAAGGTTAGTACCGTAACCGAAGAAACTTCCTCACCAAAAGAAGAGGAAAAGACTCGAGAAGCGACTCCGGAAACAACCGCTTCAAAAGAAGAACAGCTTAGTGTAGTAACAGAAGAAATTCCTTCTATAGAAGAAGTATCACCCTCTGGTGTTTTCATTTTTGGTAAAAGGATTGAAAGCCGTTTTAAGAAATTTATAACGATCCTGATTTC
>JACZYU010000137.1 GCA_022570935.1 Planctomycetota bacterium
AATCGCTATCTCACAAGAACCTTTATCCCTAAGTATAATAGTAAGTTTGCTCGTTTACCCAGAGCAAAAGGTTCTGCGTATAGAGCATTACCCAAGGATTTAGATTTAAGCAATATCTTCTGTATAAAAGAAGAAAGAACCGTCGCATCTGACAATACTATAAGCTACAAGGCAAAGACATATCAGATATTACCCAGCAGTTACCGGATCAGTTTTGTTAGAGCAAAAGTCATGGTGCATGAACACTTAGACGGTTCAATACATATAATTTTCAAAGAACAGGAATTAAGACACAAGCAAGTACACAAGAATAAACAAAAGGCATTACTGCTCGTAGCGGCAACATGTTGACGGTTGATGTTGTGTAACTCCAGTCGGCCTACGGCCTCCTTGCGTTACACAACATCATATTGCTTTTGCTTTGTCTCTTTACTAACTTATCTTAAATTTACTAATTTACTGACATTTTTAATTTGCCAAAAACCTGACATTTTCTATTTGCCTTGACACAAAAAATTTATTTATTGAATCTTCTCAGGAATTTAGTCCCCAGGACAGATGAAAACAGAACAGTTAAAGAACTAACGGGCATTAATATCGCCGCTGTTAATGGCGAGATGTAACCCAAAAGTGCAGCCAGCCCACCAGCGGTATTATAAATAAATGAAAAAACAAGATTTCTTTTTATAACAGAAAAGGTGTTCTTACTTAACAAAATTAAGTCTTCCACGGGCGAAACTCCTTCTTTGGTTATGTAAATATCGGCAGCAACTAAACACGATTCCACACTTCCCTGCACCGCAATGCTTACAGTATCTGAAGACATGGCAAGTGAGTCGTTAGCGCCATCCCCAACCATCAGTGAATCAGGGAAATTCTTAATAATTTCATTCTTTTTCTCAGGGAAAAGATTCGGGGAGATCTGATCGTTTGCCAGATGAAGTTTTCTGGCAACACTTGATACGGGTATTCTCTTGTCTCCAGATAATATATAAGTTTTTATACCCATGTTTTCCAATCGGGAGACAGTCTGCTTTGCGTCGTTGTGGAGCAGGTCTCCCATACATGCATGTGCAACAAGGTCCCCGTTTCTATAGATAGAAGTCAGACTGGATATAATGTCAGAATCGTCTTCGTCTTTGTCATCAGGTAATGCTGATATTATTTTGTAATGATCATTGTCTACAATTCCAGAGATTCCCGATCCGGGAATCTCTGTCAATGAGTGGACGGGTAATTTCCTTACACATTTCCCTTCAAGGTGCTTTACGAGAGTACGGGCTATGGGATGCTGTGAATTAACTTCGATGGAATATATTGCATCGAGAGTTTTCATATCAGGTGAAAAATCCCTTGATTCTTCCATGTCTGGAGATTTCCACTTAAGAAACTCAAATCTCCCCTGGGTAAGGGTGCCTGTCTTATCGAAAAAGGCATTTTTAACATAGTTTAACTTCTCAAGTGATTCGGCATTTTTTATTAAATAGCCTTTTCTTGAGGCCTTTCTCAGTGACAAACTCTGCGCTAATGGAGTAGCAAGGGCTAATGCGCAGGGACATGCCAGGATTATTAAGGCTAGTGTTCGTTTAACAGCTTCGCCGGGATCTATCATGATGTAGAATGAAAAGAAAACAGCCCCTACGGCAAGTATGAAAATACTGAAATATTGAGCTGCTTTGTCGGTTAATGAAATCAATGGGGTTTTATTATAAATCTGCTCTTCCACTTTCTTTAATATTTGCCCGATCCGGCTGTTGTCGGTGGTACGCTTTACTAAGATTTCTACAGAGTCAGAAACTACCTGAGTTCCGGCAAATACCTCAGAACCTTTGAAAAGTTTTTGAGGAAGGCTTTCTCCCGTCAGGATAGAAGGATTTATGTTTACCCATTCGCTTATCACAACTCCATCTGCAGGTATGCGTTCTCCTTCTTTGACAAGAATTTTATCATCTACGTTCAAGTGTCTTGCAGGTGTTTTTTCATATTCACGGTTTTCACTATTCCACCGCCGGCAGACCTGCGACGTGATAAATGTTTGCAGATATGAACTGTTTATAAACGTCTGCTGTGTTCTACTCAGAAAATATCGACTTGCCAATAGCAGAAATATTAACACTGAGAGCGAATCAAAATAAAAAGCCTCATTACCCCTGATCAAATTGAACAGGCTTAGAACAAAACCAATGATCACTGCGGCAACAATAGGCAAATCTATACTGGGACGTCCGGCTTTTAATGACCGCCACAAATTAGTATAAAACGGTTGGGCACAGTAAATGAGTATGGGTATAAAGAAAGCAAGATTCAGGTATCCAAAGACATTAGCCATTTGGCCCTCTAGCCCTGAGTAAAGAGAAAAAGAGAACAGCATGATGTTTCCGGTACAGGCAGCAGCAATTCCCAGTCTCATTAATTGCTGATGGTTTTCTTTCTTCTGGAAATGCTTTGCTTCATCGAGGTTCTTAATTGGATAGGCTTTATAACCCAGGGCTGATAAAACAGAGGCTACCTTTCCAAAGTATCCTGGTTCTTTCAGGAAAACAAGGAGTGTATTCTGGCTCATATTTAAATGAACCCTTTCAACCTGAGGAACCCAATCAGGGATTTGATCGATGATCCAGAGGCAGGCAGTACATTGAATACCTTCAATAAAAAACCTCATACCTTTCCTGTTATCAACGCTCACCAGATAATCTTTTAGAAAAGACTCGTTATCCAGGAAATCATATTCAGGCAGATTAGCAGAGGGTTTGTTGATTAATGAAAAATGCTCTTTTTTTAATATTTTATAGACCGTCTCACATCCCCAGCAACAAAACGCTTCCCCATTGTCACTGAAAATAGCGCTTGCTCTATCAGAAATAGCTATGCCGCAATGCGTACATGAAGAATGTTTGTCATGCAAATTCACTATACCACCAAAAATTTAATTAATTTTCAGTTTTACCAATACTAAAGGATTGTATTCATAATTTTACCAAGTTTTGGATAAATAATAAAGGTGTTGAATCATAAAGAGTTCTTTTGAGTTCTAAACCAGTAGCAACCTCTCTAGGTCGGAGACCGTTTGAACTAAGATCAAACACTCTTAAAAAGTAAGGCAGCTATTCTTAAGAAGGGAAAGTTTGGAAAACAGTTGAAATCCTGTCGCATTTTGTTTTTAATGCCGTATCGAGGCGCGGCATAGCCGCAACCAAGTTTGAAGTGCCTTAAGTGAACTAAAGTGACTAAAGTTAGGAAACAGACGCGGTCTGAATTTATGTTAACTCTTGCAGAAAGGATACATGCGAAGTGAAGAGGATTAATAAAATATGTATAACTGTGTTTTGTACGTTTGCAGTAACCACCGGGGTTATAACCTGTGGATGGGAAAGCAATAAGGCTTTGGGAGAGGACAGCAAGATTCTTCAAGTGCAAAAATCCACACCTACCGGTTCTCTGATGCGAATAATCAGTTCTCATACGGCTAAGATGTTTGATGCAATAATGATTGGTGATTTCAATGCCGTTGCCAGGGAGTCCAATGAAGTAACCAAAGCCAGTAAGGTCATAATGAGGATGTTCTTTCCGAAGAAAGGAGAGATTGATGATTGGTTCAAAGAAACCGGTAAAGACCCGAATGACCCGGAAGCCGTCAAGGCAATGAAGGAGGAATTTGAAAAATACACAAAAGCAGTTATTGATGCTGCTAACAGGATTACTGAAGCCTCCGGAAACAAGAATATCGTTGAGGCCTATGAAAATTTTGATGCAATGGTGAGAAATGCATGTTTTGCATGCCATAAAGTCTCTCGTTTGAAATGGCCGAAGAAATAAAAGTAGTTAAATTAGGCCTTCGGCAACTTTGTAAAAAGTGCCTATCCGCCCGCCAGTTTGTTAGGCGGGAAGTATAAAGTGAATAAAGTGAGCTAAAGTGAAGGGGTGCCTACGGCACAATCTATTACAAATAAAATTCGCGCTGAAAGCGCCTCCGAAACTTTAGGCACTTCAAACTTTAGTTCACTTTAGGCACTTTCACATAAACATTGAAATTCCTATATTATTAAATTATGAATAACTCAAAATCAGGTGGAAACATTCATAAAAAACGGAATCATCCATGGTACAAGGACGGATTAAGATTTGAATGTCAGAGATGCGGTAGCTGCTGCAGAGGAGAGCCGGGTACTATCTGGATAAATAAAGGGGAGATAAGAGACACCTCCTCTCTCCTGGGCATTTCACCAAATCAGTTTGCAGAAGGGAATATAAGGATAATTAACGGCCGTATCAGCCTGTTGGAGCACGGCAATGGAGACTGCATCATGTATGACAAAGGATGCAAGATCTATGAAACCAGGCCGCTTCAATGCAAAACCTTCCCGTTCTGGAAATCAAATCTGAGAAACACGGCTGAGTGGGAGGAACAGGGGAAGACTTGCCCGGGCATTGGTAAAGGGAAATTACATACAAGGGAGAAGATAGAAAGCCGTTTAGGACCCGAATTGAGCGATTTATGATTAATGAAAAAGAGAAGGCGGAAGATTACACTGATTTGCGCCCAGAAAGAGTTGGGTTACTCGGCGGCACTTTCAATCCAATACACATTGGGCATTTGATTATGGCGGAAGAGGTTTGCAAACACCACCATTTAACGAAGGTCATTTTTGTACCCGCATATATCCCACCTCATAAATATGTTGATGACTTGACGGATGCCAGACATCGATATCAGATGGCTAAAGAGGCCATTAGTGAAAATGATAAATTCGAAGTATCCGATCTGGAAATCAAGCGTAAAGGAAGGTCATATACTATAGACACTGTACAGGAAATTCTGGGGCACTATGGTGAAGAGTGCGAGGTGTTTCTGATTATTGGCGCCGATTCATTAAATGAACTGGAATTATGGAAAGATATCAAAAAGCTTTCTCAATTATGCCATTTTGTTATCGTAAACAGACCCGGATTCTCAACTGACACATCATCCAGGCTTGCTGAACTCATTGGTGACGACAATATATCAGACATGGAAAGATTGAGGATAGAGATCGAACCTGTTGGAATCTCATCGACAGGAATAAGGAAAAGATTGAAAGACAGGATTGAAATCAAGGGCCTTGTGCCTGAGTGTGTCGAGGCATATATAAAAGAGCACGGCTTGTATCTCCCGCCTGAATGACGCAAGTCTGGCAGGTGTCGTGAGGTAAAAAAAGCTTAAATATTTATCACAGAAAAGCACGAAAAACACAACTTCTTCTTTATTTTAATTTCTTGACAAAGCATGCTAACTTATTTAGACTAGTCTAACACTAGTCTTTAGGAGGTGATTTATGACAACAGTCGGTGCATACGAAGCAAAAACTCATTTACCCAAGTTATTAAAAAGAGTAGCAAAAGGCGAAAAGATTATAATTACTAAACACGGCATACCAGTGGCGGTGCTGCAACAACCAGAATTAACAAAGAAAATATTGCCTCAAGATGTTATCACCAACTTACGTGAATTCCGAAAAAATCACTCTTTGAACGGCTTGTCTTTAAAAGAAATGATTGAAGAAGGAAGGCGATAGATGGGGGTAAAATTTGTAATCGATAATTCAATTGTTATGGCATGGTGTTTTAGTGATGAAGCCAGCAAATATGCAGATATTGTTTTAGATAGCCTGGAAAGACATGAAGCTCTTGTTCCTGCTATATGGCCACTTGAGGTAGGAAATGTTATTCTAGCCGCAGAACATAGAAAGCGTTTAACAGAATCAGATAGTATTAGATTCTTAAATTTAATCAATGACCTTCCTATTACAGTACAACAGGAAACACCTGATAGAATGTTGAGAGAAATATTTGCCTTAGCCCGGAAATGTTACATTTCTTCATATGATGCCTCATATTTAGATTTAGCTATGAGGAATGGCGTTCCAATCGCAACTCAAGATACTGGATTAAAGAAAGCTGCAAAGCGATGCCACGTTCCTTTGTTTAATGGCCAACAGAGGTGATCAATATTAAGCCCTGCCTGACAATCATGAGAAGAATCAGAAGGCAACCTACACACTCAGGGAAAATTATTAAAGAAGATTATTTAAAACCATTATCAATTACCATAACTGCGGTTGCATCTATCCTTGGTGTTTCCAGAAAAACATTATCAAAGATTATTAATAAAAGAGGTGCGATTACCACTGATATGGCATTGCGCCTTTCTCGTGCTGTCAATACCACTCCTGACTTGT
>JACZYU010000138.1 GCA_022570935.1 Planctomycetota bacterium
GGCACAACTCACAAGACTCCATTATTTTATAAGCAGTCTTAATAGTTTGTTCTGGTGTTATTTTCTTTTTGTTTGCTTCCTTTGAGCTTGTTGTAATTCTGAGCGCTTCAGGCATAATGTATTATTCGTAACAGTTCAGCCCACCGCAAAGACGCAGAGGACGCAAAGAAAAAACTTTAAAAAATGAAAAAATCTTCATAGGTTATTATCGTCTACAACAGAATTCCAAAGCTTTTCAGGGATTTTCATGATTTACTTTATAAAAAATAATAACTTTGCGCTCTTTGCGGCTTTGCGGTGAACTATTACTTTTATTCTAAGTAATTAGTCTACAATTTCTTGCTTTTTTTGATTGAAAATTGTCGACTTAGAGACTGTTCTACCACACCTTCTGTGTGTTAATGAAAAATGTTTAATAACATCGTAGATAATCAAAAATACCTATTGATTATAAGAAGTTTTCAAAAAGTAACAACCCTGTTGAACCAAAATTAAACAGCTTTATAATTTAGCAATTTTTAAGGGAAAGTTTGAAAACCGTAGGTTTTCATTTAACAACCGGGCTGAGCCAGAACACATAAGAAATTAATCCCTTTTTAGTTCTGGCTCGGCCAGGTTGGCTTTGTCAATAAAGTGGAAATATGTCTCAATCCATATTCTTGACACTTTGGTATATTTCTGACATAATATGTACTATGATAAAAGAGATGATTGGGAAGATAGCAGAAGGCAGTGATCTTTCGATAGAGGAAAGTACGGCAGTAATGAAAGAAATAATGGAAGGTAAGGCCACAGAAGTGCAGGTTGGTTCTTTTATTACGGCGTTAAGGATGAAGGGCGAAACAGTTGACGAGATTACCGGCTGTGTAGGTGTTATGAGGGAGAAGGCTACTCATATCAATGTAGGTAATAATATAGTGGTGGATACCTGTGGTACCGGTGGAGATGCGAAATGTACATTTAATATATCGACGTGCGCCGCATTCGTTGTTGCAGGTGCAGGGCTGAAAGTTGCAAAACACGGTAACAGGGCTTCTACGAGTCATTGTGGAAGCGCTGACGTGCTTAAATTATTGGGGGTTAATGTTGAAGCCGGACCGGAGATTGTTGAAGAGTGTATAAAGAAAGCAAATATAGGTTTTCTCATGGCGCCGCTTCTGCATAGTTCTATGAAGCACGCCGTAGGCCCAAGACGTGAGATAGGGATAAAGACTATATTTAATATTTTAGGCCCGTTGACTAATCCTGCAAGAGCAACAAGGCAGGTTATAGGTGTATATGATGCAAAGCTGACGGACATCGTGGCGAAGGTGCTGAAAAAGTTAAATACGGAACATGCATTTGTTGTCTATGGCTATGACGGTCTGGATGAGATTACTACAACCGACAAAACAAAAGTATGCGAATTGAAGGATGGAAAGATTAAGAGTTATTTTATTACTCATGACAGCTTTGGAATCCCGAAGGCGGAGATAAAGGATTTTGTTGTAAACTCCCCGGAAGAAAGTGCAAGTGCAATCAGTGAGGTGTTAGAGGGGACAGCCGGCCATAAGCGTGATATTGTTCTCATAAATGCATCTGCAGCAATTGTTGCCGGAGGTGGTGCGGAAGATTTAAGGGAAGGAATGCAAATCGCAGCTGAATCAATAGATTCAGGTAAAGCTAAGGCATCTTTAAAGAAGCTGATTGAGATAACACAGGGTAGTGGAACCGAAGACAAGAGTAAGCAGTAGACAGTAGGCAGTGCACACAGAAACCAGCACGACCAGCCTGGCCTGCAATTTCGCTCCAAAATTAAAGGCTTGATAGATAGTTACACCCTAAGGTCAATTTTGTGTTTTATAATTTGCATTATGTCTCTACGAGAAACAATACCTACCAGTTTTCCATTATCAAGAACGGGAATCCTTCCTATACCTTTCTTCACCATCTTGGACATTGCATTGGTAGCTTCATCATCGGGGCTTAAGCATAAGTTGATTATTTGTGAATCAAGTATTTTACTAACGTTAATCTTATTCCAATCTTCCCTTGGAATCTCATTTACATCGTGGATTGAAACTATTCCAATAAGCATTCCATTTCTTACCACAGGATAACTGTTATATCTGTGTTTAAGGAAGTAATCGTCTACCAGCCTATCAAGTGTTATAGAATCATTTACGATTACCAGGTTACGTGTCATAATCTTGGAGATCTTTATGCCCTCTAATAACTTACCGGACAAAAGCTGTTGATAACCAGTATCGGCAGCACCTTTAACGAATATGCCTATAAGGGCAAGCCACAGTCCACCAATAAAGTTTCCAGAGAAGATGTTGAAGAAACCGAAAATTATAAGGAACACTCCCAGTGCTGAGCCAATCCTGCTGGTTGTATATGTTGCCTTTTTTATGTCACCTGTGTAATTCCAAATAATAGCGCGGAGAATTCTTCCTCCATCAAGTGGGAGGCCGGGCAATAAATTAAATATCATTAATGCCATGTTTATAAACACACAATATTGAAGGATTCCTATTATGGGGGTAAACGGTAAAAGGTTTGTGAATAAATTACCGATGAGAAGGAAAAGGAATGAAAGGATGCCTGAACAGAGAGGGCCTGCAGCGGCCATTAATATCTCTGACCTGGCATTAGGAGGTTCTTGATCCATTTCTGCTACACCGCCGAAAATAAACAGAGTAATACCTCTTATGGGAATGTTATTTCTCCTTGCAACCAGGGCATGGCTCAGTTCATGGAGTAAAACAGATGCGAAGAGGAGCAGTGCTGAGAATAACCCCATAATCAGATATATGAATTTATCAAGTTCAGGATATTTGGCGGGAAAATAACCTGATGCCAGCGTCCATGTAATAAACGCTAAGATTATAAACCAGCTCAAATCAAGCTTGATTGGGATATCAAATATTTTTATTAGTTCTATTTTTTTTATCATTTTGTATTAGTTGTATAACTTCTTCATCTGTTAATTGTTCAAATTCATAGTAGAAGTCTCCAATTGCAAGAAAGACTTCGGGTGTCTCCAGACAAATAATTTCATCTACAAGGCTCTTCAGTTTCAAGAATGTGTCTTGCGGAGATACTGGTACCGCCACAATAAGTTTCTTTATTTCTTCATCTTTTAATGCATTTATTGCCGCTATTATAGTAAATCCAGTTGCAACGCCGTCATCAACCAGGATAATTATTTTGTTTTTTATGAAAGCCGGTTTTTCCCCGTCTCTGTAAGCAATCAATCGTCTTTCTATTTCAGTTTTTTGTCTACATATTTCTTCATCCAGGTAACTTTGGGGGATATTGTATCTTTTTACAATCTGATCATTAAGTGCTACCTTCCCATTTTCTGCAATTGCCCCGATTGCAAATTCTGGTTTTCCAGGGAAGCGTATTTTGCGTGTTATGATAACATCTAAAGATGCGCCAATCTTTTTTGCTATTTCGGCACCAATGGCAACGCCTCCTCTGGGTAAGGCAAGTACGATTATCTCTTTTTCATCAGTGTACTTTGCTAACTTCTTTGCTAATTTATGTCCAGCTTCTTTTCTGTCTTTAAACATAATCCTTTACAATTTTCCTGTTAAGATTAGAATGCCTATGGCAATAAATGCAATTGCAGATAGATATTTTATATAGTCTATGGGTACAAATTTTGTCAATCCCGCGCCAAATGTAACTCCAATTAATGTTATTATGGCAAAGGCCACCATAGAGCCTATAAATACGGTTAAGGGTTTATTTGTCTTGCTCGTCATTACGATTGCAGCAATCTGTGTTTTGTCACCAAGTTCTGCAAGAAAGATAGATGTAAAAGTTGCTATGAGTATTTTCCAGTCCATGACAGCTTTCCTTTCATTTAACAGTATACGAATTAAATAAATTCCTCAATGCTTCGACAGACTCAGCATGGTGAGGAGTTCGGCTGCGGCTCACTCGAAGCTTTCATCGAACCATAGTTCCACCTTAATAAAGGAGGATCTGTCAAGCCATTTTTTTGTTTCCCATAATAATAAATTTACACAAAAGATACACGTTTTTTTACTGAGGTAAAAAATATATTATATCTTAAACTGTCCCGAAGAAGTGGGAATTTGAATAACTAAATATCTCATAGTGCGGCATAGCCGCCCGCCTGAATGGCAAAGTCGGGCAGGCGGGTAGGCACTTTTAACTTTTTATGAGACTCAAAAACTTCCTAAAGCTTGTCCTCATGTAAATGGGGGAAAGAAGATTTTATGGTGTAATAGTATAAATGTTTAACTTTACCGTTTATCCAAGATACAAGCTGTTAATACTGACCTGTCTCGTAGAGGGTATAGTCCTGATGGTTGCTTTGATTATAGCGAAATATTGTGGGGTAAATTTGCTTCCTTTAACCCAGAATGTATTTCGTGACATAGTGATAGGTACTTTTGGGGCGTTGTTTCCACTTGCACTGTTCATGTTATTACTTTCAGAAAAGGCAGAGGGCCTTCCTTCACTGGGTTCACTAAGAAGTGTCATTATAAATGATATCAGGGCTATATTTTCCGAAGCTAAATTTACGGACTTGTGCTTAATTGCAGTATGTGCGGGCCTTGCTGAAGAGTTGCTGTTCCGGGGAGTAATTCAGGTCAAATTAGGTATTGTTGGAGCGAGCATAATATTTGGGCTTTTACATTTTATAACGCCTGCCTATTTTGTTATCGCTACGATTATGGGATTCTACCTGGGTATATTATACCAGTATTACGACAGCCTTCTTATACCCATTCAATTGCATTTTATATATGATTTAGGCGCTCTGGTATATCTAAAATATTTTGTGAAGTCACAAACTAATCAGTGAGGAGAAAACAGGTATAACATCTTATTAATTAAAGTTTTTAACATCATAACATACGTGACAATGTGTAATTGTTATTGTCTGATAATGGTATTATTTTGAAACTTCTAAATATGTGTTGGCGTTCTTGTAATGGTATAGTTTTTACCAATCCGGTCTCAAGAAAATGTTAAATTGGCGCCTTATTTTATAGGTAAGCAAATTGGAAAACAAAGAAAAGACAAAGTATGGGCTGAGAATATTAATGTTGGTTTAAAGGATTCGTTGCCATTACAGGAAGGAAGATATGTGAAGATTACCATCAAGGATCAGGGAACAGGAATACCTCAGGAACATCTGAGAAAAATATTTGACCCTTACTTCACCACCAAAGAGAAGGGCAGCGGCCTCGGACTGGCTACTTCTTATTCAATCATTAAGAAGCACGCTGGACATATTACTGTTGACTCAGAAACAGGAGCTGGTACGACTTTCTATATTTATCTTCCTGCTTCTCAAAAGGATGTTTCAGTAGAGCCTGAACAGAGAGAAGTCAGAGAAGTTGCTACAAAAGAAGTACCATTAACGGGTAAAGGAAAGATTTTGGTAATGGATGATGAGGCTATAATAAGCCTTGCTGTTGCCCATAATTTAAAAAAACTGAAATATGAGGTTGAAACTGCCAGAGACGGGGCTGAGGCGATTGATTTATACAAAGGAGCTATGGAATCAGGCGAACATTTTGATGCAGTAATAATGGATTTAACAATACCTGGAGGTATGGGAGGGAAAGAGGCCATTAAGAAACTGCTTGAAATAGACCCTGAGGCAAGAGCTATTGTGGCAAGTGGTTACTGTAATGATCCGGTAATGTCTGATTTTAAGGAATATGGTTTTAGCGAGGTCATTGAGAAACCATACGAAATAAGTGAACTAATAGAAAAATTAAATAGAGTGATGATGGGATATAAATGAACTTTTTAATCTAATTTCTTCAACGGAAGAATATCCAGGTATATTAAAATATTATTTGACAACAATATATTATTTAAACTATAATTCAGCTTTAAATTGTGTTTTATTAAACTTTGCCGATAATCAAAATTAGATATGAAAACTATAGCTGTCTTTGTGTACATACAGAATAAAGGTAAATTTGAAAACCTATCCGGGTTACTAAGGACAAACATATTGGCTAAAATAAACAATATTGTATGCATAGTCAGAGAGAAGACAGAGGGTGCCGGGGAGCAATTTTTAAAGATAATGATGACGCTCTCTATAATAAAGCTGGCTATCGCTATGATAGCTCTCATAGTAATGACAGTTTTGTTTTTTGCTCATTTGCATGTTTTTGATCCGATAACGTTGCAATTCTCAAAGTGGGTTTCTACTCCGATAA
>JACZYU010000018.1 GCA_022570935.1 Planctomycetota bacterium
CAATCCCACACAGAGACACAAAGCCACAGAGAAAAGATGAATATTTAGAAATTATATATTAGATCGGAAGATAAAAAGATTATCATTTCTTACACAATAAATTTTAATGTTAAGGGAATTTATCTCTTAAATAGATAGCCTATGTCCTGTCCCATTTTCTGATTATATTATTATAGATGTTCGGCTTGTCAATTTTAAACCACTTGCTGCATAGGTTTAATCCGTGGCTCAGGCAGGGGCCGTTTTTCCTCTTTAAAGTGCCGGATCACATCATCAACAATTTCACATAGCTCGGAATATAACGGAACAGGATCATCTCCGTGAATTCCCGTTATCAAATCAGGACATTTACCAATGTAGGTTTGATCTTCTTCACTCCATTCTACCCACTGATATTATTGACAAAAGAACTTCTTCGTATTTTTCGGTGTGTTTTATGGCAGATTTTACCTTACGAGAGAGCATTTTAGGATGGATATTCCACCATATCCATGTGTGCGTATCAAGGAGATACGTCATTTGCACACATCCCACATTTTAACGCCTAAAGGAGTTACAATATCATTTTCAAAAATTAATGTCGAAGCTAACTTTCCAGGAATAGCTTCTTTTTCTGGCGAGCGAAATGGTATAAGCTCAGCCACTGCTCTGCCTCTCTTTGTAATTACAACGTTCTCATGAGTTTTTGATACCCTATCAATTACTTTAAGCACATGTGCCTTAAATTTACTAATCGGCATTGTCTTCATAGTATCCCCATATGAGTATATGATTACAAATATTATTAATATAGGCAGTTAAAATAGTCATGTCAAGTTTAATCCCTGAATTCCAGAATTCCTAAATTATCTTTATAACACTTTATAAACCATCAGCCATGAAAACCATGAGACTTTTTCTCCGTACCTTCATAATTATTTTTTTAACAATACATTATCCCTCTACTGGAAAAAACATCAGAGAAAAAAGAGGATGAGGATTTCTTTGTAGTCTTTAACCCTGAATTCCTGAGAGAAGCAACTGCCGTATATGACTTCAACAATCCGCCCAAAACAGTAGTTGGATCAAATACTCCTTCAGCCGCAGATAAAGTTTTGAACTTATATAATGGCTTACCGGGGCCTATGATAAAAACGACACTGGAAACAGCAGAAATGGTCAAATATGTAGATAATAATTTTCATGCGTTAAAGATCACGTTTGCTAACGAGATCGGGCATATATGTGAGAAAGTGGGTATTGACAGCCATGAAGTAATGGATATTTTTGTACAGGATAAAAAACTTAATATTTCACCTTATTATCTCAAACCCGGTTTTGCATTTGGGGGATCATGCCTGCCCAAAGACCTGCGGGCAACTAATTATATGGCAAAGATGCTTGATCTGGAGACTCCACTTCTCAACTCGATGATACCCAGTAATAATGTACAAATATTAACGACTATTAAGAGGGTTATTTCCTTTGGTAAAAAGAAAATAGGGATTGCGGGTTTTAGTTTCAAAGCCGGAACTGATGACTTACGGGAAAGCCCACTGGTTGAGGTAATTGAGACCTTAATTGGAAAAGGTTATGATCTTAAATTATATGACAAGAATGTGTCAGTTGCAAAACTAATGGGTGCAAATAAAGAATACATAAACAATCATATCCCGCATATCTCTTCTCTGATGGTAGGTTCTTTAGATAACAGGGACAGCGCCTTGACAGAGAAAAATATTTATTTTGACATTAACAGGGCTGTTAGCTTTTTATCCTTTCGGCGATCTGGTTACAAGCCCTAACGAAAAGGTATGTATGGCCGTACCATTCACATCGGACTTTGAACTAATATCGGCATGGGCGGACTTGATAAATCTTGAAGAGAAGAATTATTGCAACGACCCTGAAGCTAATACAGAATGGGAGGTATTAGTTTTAAAATACCCTGCCGACCTTCAGATACATGCCTTACACGCTCTAAGAATGGGTCTATGCTTCAAGGTGAGTAGGGGGGATATAGATTTGGACCAGGCAACCGAAATCTTTGAAAATATGAGATTGGCATTGATAAAGTCAAAAGAGTGGAAAATGGAAGAACAATTAGAAGATAGTTCCAGAAATCTGAAAAGGAATTTGTAATAATGTAATCAGCTCTCCCTCTCATTTAATCATATCACTATCCTCAAGCTACACGTACTGTTCCTAATCTTCGTTAAGTTTTCAGTAGTGGAAACCTCTCCCGGGTGGCAAACGTGTACTACCTTATGTTTCTTCCTCCATGGGTTAACTGGCAATGTCGCTTGGATTGAGATGTATCGAAGATGGGTTTGTGTCTGCCAGTTCGTACAGCCCCCGTCCGATCCGGCACGGGCGGGCGACATGCATTCTGATGGGTGCCGAACAGGTAATTCCAGGAAAAACACTGGCCAGCGGTTGGGCGAGAAAAGGTCTTAGATATGCATAAAAAAAAGGCTCCTTTGATGCGCCGCGCAGTATTCTTCAACCTACCAATTTATTATATTGATATGTGATTAGGTTGTGAAGCTATACCGCCTACGAACTATCAAGAGCCTTTTTTTTAAAACTTTAATTGTTCTTTTGGTTTAAGCAATCTTAAACCAACTAATTCATAAAGTCTTTCTACTACTATTATCGTCAAATACAGGGACGCCTTTAGCTGAAAATAATTTTTTATTAATTACTAGAGATCGCAATAAACATGCCATTTGGATTGTATAATTTGTTGCAGTATAGTTTTCAACAGT
The DNA here is from genome assembly GCA_022570935.1 of Planctomycetota bacterium. Lineage (GTDB taxonomy): Bacteria > Planctomycetota > Brocadiia > Brocadiales > Scalinduaceae > Scalindua. Next base: position 2,748 of record JACZYU010000018.1, read on the forward strand.
TAATGCTTCACAAGTCCTGTTAATTCAACGTTACAGTTACAGTTGGAACACGTATGCTCATGATATTCGATAGTAAAATTCTGGTGCGTTGGCAGTAGGGATTGTGAGTGGTTGTTTAACTATTCAACAATTTAGTCAAAATAACCACAACAGCTATTTCACATTTACAACCAGTAATAATAAATATTATTTCGCTTGCTTTAGAATATAATATTTGATATAAATCCCTCTTTAAGCAGTGAGGTTGAATTTGTAATATAGTATTATAAGTATGATGTAATATTATGGCTACAAGGTAACAACCTTGTAGCTTTTTTTATATTATATTTTTGTGTAGTAGGAGAAGGAGGAGCGTAGTATGCCAACAGGAACAGTAAAGTGGTTTAATGACAAGAAGGGATTTGGTTTTATTTCCATTGAGGGAGGAGAGGATATCTTTGTGCACCACACTGCTATCCAGAGTGATGGTTTCAGGACTCTTGAAGAAGGAGACAATGTTGAGTTTGAAATTGTAAAAGGCGATAAAGGTGACAAAGCGGAGAAGGTCACTAGAATATAAAGCTTTTTAAAGCATTGCTATATATTTTGAATCTTAAACCCCAATATTCTTAACAGAATATTGGGGTTTTTTTGTGGAATTACATAGTGCGGCACCTGCCCAAAAGACATGGTCTGGCGGGTAGCCGCCCGCCTGTCTTTCGTCGGGCAGGGATTCATCCGGGTGGGCAGGCAACAAAACTAAAAACAATTTAGGGATTCCCGCCTAACAAACACCGCCTACAAACCGGCGGGCAAGCTGGCGGACAGGCAGGGATTCAGGAATTCCCTGGATTCGATACAAGAACCTGCTAACCAAGCTTACTCTATTATACTCATTCTTTTAATAATTATAGGTTCTTTCGGTACATCCCGGAAACCGTTAAAAGTACCGGTTTTTACTCTTGCAATTGAATCTACCACATCCATCCCCTTGACAACTTCTCCAAACACAGCATAACCAAAACCAGCATGAGTATCATTTTTGTGATTCAGGGAATCATTATTAACTAAATTTATAAAGAACTGGGCAGTGGCGCTGTCAATAATATTAGTTCGTGCCATGGCGAGTGTGCCTCTCTTGTTACCTAACCCTCTTCTTGCTTCGTTTTTAATGGGGGCTTTAGGGTCTTTTTGCCTCATCTCGGTATCAAACCCACCACCTTGAATCATAAAGTTCTTTATAACTCTATGGAAGATCAGATCATTAAAAAAACCTTCAGATACATATGATAAAAAGTTTTTAACAGTTTTTGGCGCTTCTTTCTCGTACAACTCAATCGTTATGTCACCCTTTGATGTCTCCATCAATACTTTTGGATTGGCGTATGCAGAATTCAGTTGTAAGCAGACAAGGCTGAACAGAACGAAAACAACGATGGGGGTTGCTATCTTACTGATGTATTGTACTATCATGGATTATTCTCCTTAAAATTATTCGACTTAAATTTGAATCATTTAATCATAGTCTTGCAAATAATTCAACGTTTATCTTCCATTTCTACAAGATACAGCCTGAGAGAAAAAGTAAATGTGAAATTCCAATTTGATTTCACCGGAAATGCTGGTATGATTATAAATTAGCGCACTTCATTCGCTAATTTATGGCATTTTGCACCGCAAAATGAAGTATAATCTTAGGGCTGTATTTTGCCTTATGTAACAAGACCGATGAGTTTTGTAAATTGCAATATCTCAATAAATTGTAGAATTTCCGATATATTAAATTAGCGCACTTCCCGCCAAAAGACGTGTCGGGCAGGGATGTCGTTGTAGCCATTTTGTAAGAGTTGTGCAGGTCGCCGAGGCGCCCCTGTTGGCTAGCTTCAGATCCGATTCAGTCGGGATGCGTCTAACTCGTTACATTTTGATTCCAAATTATCCAATGTTTAATCCCATCAGCTTAGAGATATTCAATAACCTGTTTTCTGCAATATGTGAGGAAATGGGTGTCGTATTATGTAAATCTTCATTTTCCACAAATATAAAGGAGAGAAGGGATTTTTCATGCGCATTGTTTGATGGCAGAGGCGAAATGGTCGCCCAGGCCGAACATCTCCCGGTGCATCTGGCATCCATGTCACTATCAGTAAAAGAGGCTATAAAGGCAGTGGAGATGAGGGATGGTGATACTGTGATATTGAATGATCCATTTCAGGGCGGTACTCATCTTCCGGATATTACTGTTGTGACACCTTTCTTTTACAAGAGCAGGAAAGAGCCTGTTTTTTATGTAGCAAATAGAGCTCACCATTCAGACGTAGGAGGAATGTCACCGGGTTCCATGTGCAATAATGCAACAGAGATATATCAGGAAGGAGTTCGGATTCCGCCGGTAAAGATAGTGCAGGCCAGTATCATAAATAAAGATATTATGAGTATAATAACGTCAAATGTCAGAACACCAGAGGAGCGTGAGTGGGACATAGTTGCTCAGATTTCTGCCAATACGATTGGCAAGCAAAGATTATGGGAATTATGTGATAAGTATGGAAAAAGTGAGGTAATAAAATACTCGGCTGAACTGCAAGACTATTCAGACAGGGTTATGAGGTCAGTAATCAGGAAAATACCGGATGGCGAGTACTCATTTAGTGATTTTCTTGACGATGATGGTATTGTAGAAAAGCCTGTCAGGATAAAGGCCGGTATAAACATAAAAGGCAGCAGAGTACGTGTTGATTTTTCAGGTAGCAGTAAGCAGGTTAAAGGTTGTGTGAATGCAGTCTATGCCGTTACTGTATCATGTGTATTTTATGTATTCCGATGTTTGATTAATTCCGATGTTCCGGCAAATTCGGGTTGTATGAGAGCTATCAGCATAAATGCGCCTGAGGGTTCAGTCGTAAATGCAACGATGCCGGCTGCCGTATCCGGTGGCAATGTTGAGACCTCTCAAAGAATCGTTGACGTAGTCTTTGGGGCGCTGTCTAAAGCTATTCCGGATAAGATTCCTGCTGCGAGCAGTGGGACGATGAATAATATTGCTATTGGAGGATATGATAAGTCGAGAGGGCAGAATTTCACATATTATGAGACGATTGCAGGCGGCATGGGTGCGCGGCCAAATCGTAACGGCCTTGATGCCATTCATACTCATATGACAAATACCCTGAATACCCCTGTTGAAACAATTGAGCATAACTATCCTTTCAGGATAAAGCAGTATCACATTCGTCAACAATCAGGTGGTACGGGAAAGTTCAGAGGAGGTCACGGCATAGTCAGGGATTTTGAATTCCTGGATACTGCTTCCGTGAGTATACTTTCAGATAGAAGGAAATTTCCACCTTATGGTCTCAAGAGTGGCAAAAAAGGTCAGGTTGGCCAAAACATATTAATTTCAAAAGGGGAAAAACATAATCTGCCATCTAAGGTTACTGTTAATGTCAAAAAGGGAGATATCATAAGTATATGCACTCCAGGTGGCGGAGGGTATGGAAGGTGTGAAGCAAAGTTAAGAGTTAAAAGTTAAAAGTGAGCTAAAGTGACTACCCGCCTGCCATTCAGTTCTGGCAGGCCGCCCGAGGCGCCCCTCGGAGTAGCTTCAAGACCCGACTCAGTCGGGAAGTTTGAAGTGAGCTAAAATTGAGGTAAAAAACAACCTCTTCAAAGGGGGCAGCTCCTGATTATAATTTAGGAATTCCCGCCTAACAAACACCGCCTAACAAACCGGCGGGCAAGCTGGCGGACAGGCAAGGGAATTCAGGAATTTAGGGATTAATTGATTTATTATTTTAAATATTCTCTTTGTTCAAATTAAATGAATACACTTCAACCAAAAAAGATATTCATAGAAAAAGAGGTTGTCAACTCATCCGTTACACAACAGATACTTAGTAAACTGCCGGACGTGACTGTAGAGTACATAGATGATTATAGGAGCATCAGAATAGAGGGGAGCACAACTGATGATGTTTTTAAAGAAAGCAAGGAGTGCCTGGCAATAGCCAGGAAAAAGGGTGGGCTTGTTAAGGAATTCAGGTGCAGAGACGGTATAATCGGGAATACGGAATATTTTATCAGCCATGGGAATAATTGCAATCTGGACTGTGAGTATTGTTTTCTTCAGAGTTACTTTGATAATGCCGTACCCACTGTATTTATAAATCATGATGAAATCCTGACTGCAATCAAAGATGTTTTGCTGGCCGCAGGTGATAAGAAAACAGTATTTCATGCCGGTGAGCTGTGTGACGCCCTGGCCTTCGATGATCTTACCGGCCTGTCCCGCAAACTCATTCCCCTGTTTTCAGAATATCCAAATGCAAGACTGGAACTCAGAACAAAGACCACTACCATAGAGAACCTGTTGACTATACCAGGGACAAATAACATTGTGATTTCATGGACATTCAGTCCTCAACTGATCGTTGATGCTTATGAGCACAAGACACCATCGTTGGAGAAACGTGTAAGGGCGGCGGAAGAGGTGCAAAGGGCAGGTTATAATGTCGGAATATGTCTGGATCCCATAATATTGTGTGAAGACTGGTTCAACAATTACAAAGCTATGCTTGAGATGCTTTTTGATAGATTAGATATTGCCAGAATTAAGTTCGTAAGCCTTGGCGGTTTTAGATATCTTCCGTCTCTGACCAGGGTAATAAAAGAGAGAAATCCAAAGACAAGTCTCTTGTTGGGTGAATTTGTACCGTGTGTTGATGGGAAATACCGTTACTTCAGGCCAATCAGGGTTAAAGCATACAGAGAGATAGGGAAGGTGATCAGAGAGATAACCAGAGATGTTAAGATGTCACTCTGTATGGAAACACCTGAGGTCTGGAATGGAGTAAAAGATGCTTTAAGATAGAGATATATACCCGCCAGTCTGCCTGCCAGCCTCCGTCCGATCCGATCCGGCACGGGCGGGCGTTCGGGCGGGAAAGCACGTCTCCGGTTCGGAGTGGGGCAGGGATTTAAACAGGTATATAATCAGGATAAAATTGCCATAGCCATTTTTGCCTCCACAAAAGAAAGATAAAGAAATGAAAAACATTAGCGATTCAGACTTACAGATAATACTGGAATTGTCAGTAAATATAGGAATGAATTATTTAATGTGGACCGGCCTTCACGGGGAATTAACCACAAAACAAATTCGGGGAGAATATGATTGCTGTGATGAACTCTTGAAGGTACTGGATAGTTTCGATACCGATGGAAGCAAGAAGCTTGATTCTAAGCGCTTAGTGATGATGACGTTTGAACACCTCAATAAAAATTATTCACAAAATCATGCAAAGTTATACAGGATTGGGTTTTCGGTAGTCCAGCAAACAGTTGGCCTTTCAGCCCGTCTTTCCTCAAGCCATGAAGCTGACTCCGGCAAGTCTATCAGCGATCTTTTGCCTGAGCACATGAAAAACCTTAAGGACAGGCTTAAGGGAATGCTGCCGCCTGACATAATTACAGACGTGATTGACCTTGTTACAAATAAAATTGGAGAGGCCGGGCTTGAATTAGATATTAGTGATTTACTGGTTCAGGTATTTAATAAAGTTGCTTTCCCGGAGAAAGAAAGAACGGTTACAGTTGCATTAGGAGAAGAAGAAAAGACATATAAAACATTTACGGAAATGATAGGGGGGCTTCTCAATTATAGTGTAGAGAAATTTACTAAAAAGTGCACGTCTGTTGATGACTTTAATAACGAAAAGAAGTTCAGGGAAACAATTGAAATCATTGCTGCTGATTTTCTTAACAAAAATAAGAACACCTTAAATATGCACAAGAGTGATTTTCTTGAGGAATTAAATCAAGATCGGCAAGCTGAGACAGAACGTCCTTCTCTTGCAGTAGAGGAACTTGTTCTAGGGGCAATCGGTGGAATGGCAGATGGGTTTTGGCTTAAGCATCAACAAAACCACGGTTCGACGAACTAAATGAACATAGCTTAATAAGGGCATTACCGGCGGTTTGCTTCTGATATCCCGGCATCTTGTTCCAGTCTTTTATCTTCCCGCCGTAAAGCATTGGCGGACTGAATGCTTGCCTACTGTGAGCCGCCTTATTTCATTTGATATTGACATGAGTAACTAATTGATTAGTATTAAGTTGAAGATATTTACATTCGAAATCTAATTGATGTTTTTGCTGTTGAAGTACACATAATTTGAGGAGGCGTATTTTGAGATGGAAATCAGTAAGCGGTGCACGTAGAAGGACATACTTCGTTTTATTCGCTGTTTTTGTGCTGAGTATTTGCCTGACTACAACAAATACATTCGGGGTTGAGCCGGAAGAGGTGGAAATAGGGGAAGAAAGAGAAGATGGGGAATGCACGGAAGGTGATTGTGAGAACGGTAAAGGGACTAAGATCTTTCCTGACGGGACTAAATATGTAGGGGAATTTAAGAATGGTAGAAGAGAGGGGCAGGGAACTTATAACTATTCAGACGGTGGCAATTATACGGGTGAATGGATAGACAATATGAGGCATGGAAAAGGAACAGATACCTTTGCAAACGGCTTAAAATATGAAGGTGAATGGAAAAATGACAAGAGACATGGACAGGGAACATTGTTTATGCCTGATTTAGGTACATATGTGGGTGAATGGAAAGATGGGAAAAGGAGCGGACAGGGGACTTATACTCTGGTAGGTGGTGAGAAATACGAAGGAGGATGGGTAAACGGTATGAGTAATGGGCAGGGGACTTATACATTTGCTAACGGCAATAAATACGTTGGTGAATGGAATGATTTTTCAGCAGTTGGTGGTTGGTATTACTGGCCGGGAGGAAACAAAACATGGTCTTATATGGACCCTGATTGGGAGTGGGTCCACAGGGACTCAAAACCATAAGCAGTTACAAATTCTAATGCCTTTTATAACTATGGAAAGAGAAATAAAAAATACGTGAAATTCAGTGAACTCGGCCTTCCTTCAAGCATTCTCGCATCAATAAAAAAGATGGGGTATGACGAAATGACACCTATACAGGAGGTGACATATCCTATCATCTCAGCGGGACAGGATCTTTGTGCTCTGGCTGAGACCGGTTCGGGAAAGACGGCCGCCTGTGTAATTCCGCTAATTCAGAAAGTTGATACTGCACTTAACGCTATTCAGGGGCTTGTGATTGTTCCAACACGTGAATTGTGTATTCAGTATGTGGCTGAGATTCATAAGATAGCGGCAAAGACCAGGATCGTTCCTTTTGCGGTGTATGGCGGCTTTGATAAAGAAATAGAGATCGCCCAGCTTAAACATGAAGTACATATTCTGGTCGCAACTCCGGGTAGACTCCTCGATTATTTGTACAGCGGGATAGTTTCTTTCGCGCATGTAAAATGTGCTATCCTTGATGAGGCGGATGAACTTTTAAAGGTGGGATTTCTCGAAGATATTGAATTTATCTTGTCATGTATCCTGCATAAACATCAGACGCTCCTCTTCTCCGCTACAATGCCTGATGATATCAAGACACTTGCTCACGACTGTCTGCATGATCCGCAGCATATTTCTCTTATTACAGAGAGAGCGGCGCCGGTAAGTATTGAGCATTATTTTGCTTATCTCCACCCAAAACACAAACAGACAGAACTTGTCAAGTATCTTAAGGGGGAAGAAGTTGAACAGGTGCTGATTTTTTGTAATGCCCGGCACATGGTCGATAAGCTGTTTCTTGATATGCGGAAAGATTTTAAAGATATTGAGTATATGCATGCGGGACTAAGCCAGGATAAACGTTCTGCGATCTTCAGGCGGTTCAAGCAGAGAAAGCTACGTTACCTTATTGCCAGTGATGTTGCCGGAAGAGGGCTTGATTTTTCACATGTTTCGCATGTGATTAATTGGAATTATCCCAGAGGCACTGAGCAGTATACACATCGTACCGGACGTACCGGACGCATGGGGAGAAAGGGAAAGGCTTTTACCTTTATAACTAAAAATGACATACCAAACCTTCGCGAACTTATTCACAAAAAAAAGATTACTCCTTGCTGGATCGGAGAAGATCCGTTTAAAAAAGACAGCACACATCAAAAGCAAAGAACCCGCCATAAGGGAAAGAGACCATTTCGCCCGCACTCAGGTAAGGGAAGCAAGAATACATAATAAGGGGAAATTTTCATTTTAAATCTTTATGGTAGGGGCGGACGCCCGCCTATCGGACGGACAGGGCAGTTCGCCCCTACTTTGACCTTTTACTTTGGGGCAACTCAAGCCAGGTATGAGTTACATTTCGTTTAGTAGTGGTTTAAAATCCTGACAGAGTCGGATCTTGTAGCAGCCCCAAGGGGCGCCTCGGGCGACTTAAATCCCTGCTAACAAGTTAGTGGATGTAACTCATGGCTTTAGCCTTGAAGATGCAAGGGATGAGATGTCTGTTTGCGATAGGAAGCGCCTCTTATTGCCGATTGTAGTCTTCCCGAATGGCTTTGAATTCAAACGGGAATGGATGAATACCTGAGACGTTCATGCTGTTTGGTAAATATAAAAGATAGTTGCTGATTGATTTGCATGAACTTCAAATCTGATAATCTACTACATATTTCTCAACCTTCTTGTCTTTATGTTTAAAGATAAGATAAGGTGAATCAAACGTTACCGTTGTATATGGTGGGACCGATCGAGTCAGCCATACATTTCCACCTATCACAGAGCCTTTTTCAATAACTGTTCTACCGCCAAGGATTGTAGATCCTGCATAAATGATAACATCATCCTCGACTGTAGGATGCCTCTTTCTCTTTGCCTTTCTGATTTTATCAACATTAGATAAACTAAGGGCTCCAAGGGTAACATGCTGGTAGAACTTTACGTTTTTACCAAGTACAGACGTGCATCCAATTACTACGCCGGTTCCATGGTCAATAAAAAACCCCGGCCCTATTTCTGCTCCGGGATGAATATCTATGCCTGTCTTCTCATGAATGAATTCAGTCATCATCCTGGGTATATAAGGCACATTCTGCAATTCCAGAAAATGTGCTAAACGATAAACTGATATTGCCCGAACGGATGGATAGCTCAGTACAATCTCAAAATAACTGGTTGCAGCGGGGTCTCCGTCATATGCGGCCTTGATGTCCAGATTCATTACTTCTCTGATTGCAGGGATGTTTTCAAGTAAAAGATATGAAATTTCGACAGCGTGGTCCCAGCACTCTCCTTCTGTAAGGGTGCAGCCGATACCGTCTCTGCATTCGTGTCTTAAACTCTTTTGTATTAAATCTGACAAACATTCCAGAGCGCTGGAACATTGGACCAGAAGATATCCCTCAAGATGGTTTTTGCCGCTGGTTACTTCCTCGTAAAAACCCGGGAACATAATTGTCGATAATAATCTTACCAGCTTCCCAACCTCCTTTTTAGATGGGAGGCAGGGTTCTTCCAGATGTTTAATGCCGCCGTGCTTTTCGTAAGATTCTCTAATCGAGGTTGTAATATGGCTCAAACGGGACTCGTTTTTCTTGCTGTTTATAGGATTATTCATTTTATTACTTTTCAACATCCTTAAATAAATCAGTAGATATATAACGCTCTCCGGTGTCTGGTAGTACTACCAGGACATTTTTGTCAGGCCCCGCATCTCTGGCAAGCTGTAACGCTACATGCATATTTGCACCGGAAGAAATACCACAGAAAATGCCTTCTTCTTTTGCAAGACGTTTTGCCATGCTGATTGATTCATCTCCGGAAACCTGTTTCACTTCGTCAACCACATCCTCATTGTAAATACCGGGTACGAACCCTGCCCCGATTCCCTGAATTTTATGAGGTCCCGGATCGCCTCCGGACAGGACTGGAGACTCTTTCGGTTCTACAGATATATTTTTTATGTCTTTGAAATTTTCCTTCAGTACCTCACCGGCTCCGCTTATAGTACCACCGGTTCCAACACCTACTACAAAATAATGTAAGTCTTTTCCCTTAAAATCCTCAACTATTTCAGGGCCGGTTGTTTCACGATGAATTTGCACATTAGCAGGATTATCAAATTGCTGGGGTTGAAAATACCCTTTTTCTTTAACAAGCTCTTCCGCCTTATCAATGGCGCCTTTCATGCCTTTTGGACCTTCGGTCAGGACAATCTCGGCTCCAAAATATCTGAGAAGGGCGCGCCTTTCGAGACTCATTGTCTCCGGCATTGTAAATACAGCCTTGTACCCTCTAACGGCAGCTACCATGATTAGTGAAATCCCTGTATTGCCGGATGTAGGTTCTACTAATGTGTCTCCCTTTTTCAGCAAACCCTTATTCTCTGCATCCAGTATCATTGCCAGACCGATACGGTCTTTTACACTACCGGCCGGGTTGAACATCTCTAACTTTGCAAAAATATTTGCGCACTTCTCGTCAGGTATCTTATTTATTCTTACAATGGGTGTTCTTCCAATTGTAGCGAGAATATCATCATAAATCGGCATTTTCCCCTCCTGAAAAAATTTATAAATGGTTTCTAAACAAAGATTTTGTCTTTATATATTTGACGGGTTCTCTCCGGTTTGCGTTGATAGTATTTTGCTTCGCTCAATGGATTGTAAAGCTAAATACTGCTCACCAAATTTCTTCAAGTTGCCCAATTCTGTGTCAAACACGCTGAAGTGACGTTCCTCATCTAAGACGAGTTCCTCGAGAAGCTTTCTGGAAGCAGAATCGGCATTTGAACCGCATTCCATTGCCATCTCATTATAGTCCTTTGTACTTTGCTCTTCCATTGATCTTGCCAGCATCAGCATGTCTGTAACATCATGAATTTTCTGTGTCTCTGTAGCTGCCTGTATTTCCACATCGCCTTTGAGAAATAAAATCCTTTCCGCAAGGACTTCAATATGCAGCATTTCTTCTATTGCCGTTTTTCTGAAAAGATTTGCCAGCAGATCAAATCCTTGATCACTACAATGAAAATGGAAATACATATACTGATGTACTCCACTTAATTCATCAGCCACAGCTTTGTTCAGTGGTGCTATACTCTTTTCATACATGAATATCTCCTAATCTTGAATTTAAGAATTCAATGAAGAAACCCGATATAACTCTTATTGAGATAATAGCTAATAATACATTCTATTCATTTCCTATCAACCTATTTATTTTACAGAATGCGAAAGGGGCGCCTCGGGCGGCCAGCTTCTCGATTTTAACTTCTATGTCTATCTGCGTCTAAAATAGTCATTTGTTATTCGTAATTCCCAAATCGTCAATCTTCTTGCCTTTTTTCTCTGTGCCCTTTGTGTCTTCCCGTCCGGATGAATCCGTTCGGACGGGTGTGTGAGGAAGGACTTTTGGCTTTTCTTTGCTTTTGACATCAGCGTTTATCCCTGCCTGCCGGTAGGCAAGCCTGCCCGCCGGTTTGTTTGGAGGGTGCGTATATCTGCGTCCAATGTATTTCGTTTTTTTACCTATATTTTAGTTTTCATTTGCGTTTTATCTAAAAAAAATATCAGTAGGACATTATTTGGGGGGGGAGGTTATGCATAATACTGACTCAATTCAGATAATGAGCTGGTTGAAAGCGTTTGAGGTAATTGTAATATCTTTAATTTAAATCCCGTGTAGGGGGGGCAGAAAGGCCAGAGAGGTGAATAGAAATGAAGATCAGTAAGAGGAATGTTTTTACACGCATCCGGAAGGCTGTATTATCTTTTATCGTTGTGTTGATTATATCCCTGTTGAGCATGACCATTGTAAACAGTCTGCACGCAGAAGTCTTTACTGCCACAGCCTACTGTTCATGTAAGAAGTGCTGTAACAAAGACCCGTCGAGTAAGTGGTATGGCATTACGGCATCGGGCAGGAAGGCAAGGTGGGGGACTGTAGCCGTAGACAGAAGGCTTATAGCGCTTGGCAGCAGGTTAAGGATTCAAGGCTTCCCCAAAACCATTTTCAGGGCAGATGATGTAGGCGGAGCCATAAAGGGAAAACATATTGACGTCTGGTTTCCCAGTCACAGGCAAGCATTGGAATTTGGAAGACAGAAGCTGGTAGTAGAGCTGGTAAGCAGTGGGTGATAATCAAAGCGTTCAACAAAAAACAGGTGCGCAAGCTTATTTAAACACCTGCTTTTTGGGGAAGTGTTAACAAAGTCAGGTGCAAACTTGCACACCTAAAAGTGCCCAACCTCTAACTTTATTATACGACTATTGTATGTGTTTGGTATCTAAATTAGTCATTTATTATTAGTTAATCTGTAATTCTTCAATCTTCTTGCCTTTTTGTCTTTGCGCTCTTGGGCTTGTCCTGGGACGTTCTACCTCAAGACTCTTGACAATTAGATTTACTATTGTATAATAAAAATTCATACACATACATGCGGAGCATACGTGAGTGGATTGGGCAGTCGCAAAAAAGAGAACTCCTCATCCTGGAAATTATACTGTTTCACTTTTGAATTGAAAAATTTGCACGGAATGTTTTTCAACCAGGAGAGACATTAAGGAGATAAATATTTGTAAAAAACACGAGTTCCAGGCATCAACTGGAAAGTTATAATAACAGAGCTATCACACCAATATTAGAGATTATTTTGTACCGGCATATCACTACGCTCTTGAAAGATAAAAAACAAGTCAAGAGAATCAAAGAGTATGGTAAAGTTATCCTCCTCTGATATTAGCAACCCTGAAAATTGCTTACTATTTGCTATCTCTTGTTTTAAACTCACCACATTGCACACCACGGAATCACCATAGACTAAAACTTCTGTCGCTAATGAATACAGATTTTAAAATTTAAACAAATTACTTATTTAACGAAAAGAGAATGTTATGCTAAAGACACATGATATAAGTTTACGATACGGAAAACGGATACTATTTGAAGATGTAACTATAAAGTTCAGTCCGGGCAACTGCTATGGAGTCATTGGTGCCAATGGTTCAGGCAAATCAACGCTCCTTAAAATTTTGTCAGGGGAGATTGAGTCATCTTCCGGCAACATAAGTATTTTGCCGAGCAAAAGAATTGCAGTTTTAAAACAGAACCAGTTTGAGTTTGACGAATTTGAAGTACGAGAAACTGTGTTAATGGGACATAAAAAGCTTTTTAAAATTATGGCTGAAAAGGATGCCATTTACGCAAAGAGCGATTTTAGCAATGAAGATGGAATGAGAGTTTCCGACCTTGAAGATGAGTTTGCAGAACTTAATGGATGGGAGGCTGAAAGTGAGGTGTCTACTCTTTTAAGTGGGCTCGGCGTAGCAAACGAACTGCATGAAAAAAAAATGGCTGAACTTTCAGGTAATGAAAAGGTAAAAGTCCTGTTGGCTCAGGCTCTTTTTGGCAATCCAGACATTTTATTGCTTGATGAACCCACAAACAATCTGGATATTCAATCCATTGACTGGCTTGAAGAGTTTCTGATAAAATTTAAGAATACAGTAATTGTCGTTTCACATGACAGACATTTCCTGAATAACGTATGTACTCATATAGCAGATATAGATTACGGGAAAGTTGCCATCTACACCGGCAATTACGATTTCTGGCTTGAGTCCAGCCAGCTGGCTTTGCAGCAGACAAGAGACAAGAACAAAAAGACAGAGGCTAAACGAAAAGAGCTTGAGACATTTGTCGCCCGGTTCAGTGCAAATGCATCCAAATCAAAGCAGGCCACTTCCAGAAAGAAAACGCTTGAGAAGATGATCATTGAGGAGATTAAGCCTTCATCAAGAAAGTTGCCTTTTATCCGTTTTACACCCGAAAGAGAAATAGGAAACAATGTACTCTCGATAAAAAATATTTCAAAAAAAGTGGATGGAGAAGTAGCCCTTAATGATATAACATTTACTATTAACAATGATGACAAGGTCGCTTTTGTCGGCATACATGATTTGGCAAAAACCGCACTCTTTGAAATATTAATGGATGAGGTTAAAGCAGATAGTGGTGATTACACCTGGGGTTCAACAGTAATTCGGTCATTCCTGCCAAAAGATAATTCTGCATTCTTTAATGAAGATCTTGTTTTGATTGACTGGCTTCGTCAATACTCCAAAGAGAAGGACGCCCAGTTTATAAGAGGCTTTTTGGGTAGAATGCTTTTCAGTGGTGAAGAATCATTAAAAAAGGCTAATGTACTGTCCGGTGGTGAAAGAGTACGCATTATGCAGGCAAAGATGATGTTAAGTGGGGCCAATGTACTGCTTTTAGATGAACCCACTAATCATCTGGACCTCGAAGCAATCACCTCGTTAAACAACGGGTTGATCGAATTTAAGGGTGTTGTTATGTTTGTCTCTCGCGACCACCAGTTTATGCAGACAATAGCTAATAGAATCATTGAGATAACGCCTTATGGCGTTATAGATAAAAAGATGAGCTTTGATGAATATATGGAAAGTCCTGCTGTTAAAAAACTGCGTGAAGAGATGCAAGAGAATATGCGCAATCGGGGGGACGCCATACCTATATAATAACCGCTTGATCCGTTTGAACGGTTCTTTTCATTAGTGCTAATCCGGGGTTAAATCATTTCTCAAAAGAAATACCAGAGCCTATATCACCTTTATTAAATCTTTACAGGCAATCAACCAATTAAGGATTGCCTTGGTATTAATCAGACCATATAATATCAGACGCAGTCACCAGCCAGCCCGGCTATGCCGTTCGCCAGCCCCCGTCCGATCCGGCACGGGCGGGCGACAATCATTCCCGCCAAAAGACTTGTCGGACAAGCTGGCGGGGACGGGTAGGCAAGGAAGAAAGCAAAAAACAGGTTAGCCAGAGATTCGCACAGATATGAGAAAAGAAAGGGACGTTGATTAATAAGATTAATTAGTTGACACGTCATTTTTTCTTATTATACTGATAGCATGCCACGGCAAGCTAGATTAGATTACCCAGGAGCTTTGCACCACGTTATCGGACGTGGAATTGACGGATTATATATCTTCAATGAACTAAAAGATAAAAGGGAATTTCTCCACCGCATAAAAAAACGCCTGGATGAAAGCAGCCTGCAGATTTACGGCTGGTGTCTCATGGGTAATCATTTCCATCTTTTGATCCAAACCGGTAAGACGTCGCTTGCTGAATTCATGCGTTCGATCATGACTGGTTACGCCATATATTACAACAAAACACACAACCGTAAAGGGTATTTGTTTCAAAATCGGTACAAATCCATTCTGTGTGAAACGGATGGTTATCTGTTGAAATTGATCAGCTATGTACATATAAATCCTATCAAAGCCCGTATAGTGAGCTTAGGAAAGTTAAAACAGTATGCTTGGACTGGACATAAGGAGTTAATGAGCCAGCAACAAGAGGAAGGGTTGATTGACAGGGAAGAGGTTTTAGGATTTTTTGGACTAACAGAAAAGCAAGCCATCGAAACTTACATGGATTATTTGAAAGATGAGCTAAAATCAGATGAAGATATGAAGGGAAGTGGTTCGCTACGCAGTTTAGGGAGTAAGGAGGAGTCGAAGGTACAGGGAGATGAGAAGCAGATGTACGATAAGCGGATATTGGGGTCAAGAGATTTTGTGGAAATGGTGTTGAACCGGCTGGAAACAGAAGAGCTGCCAATAGTTCCATTTAAGGATACCATAGACCTATTGACACGTCTGGCATGTTATTATCAGTTGGACAAAGAAGAGATACTAAATAGCCGTACAAAAGAAGTTCGAGAAGCGCGGCATGTTTTTGTTTATTTGGGAAACATCTATCTAAGCGAAAGTCTAACAGCATTAGGAGAGCTATTAAGGATAAATCAATCGGCAGCTAGTCAGGCAAGACAGAAGGGGCAACAGGTGGCTAGCAAGAAGGGATTAGTTAAAAAATTGACGAAAATTAAATATTAATGATATTAATCAACGTCCCCTTTTCTCTTACTCCGGCTTTTCTTCTTTTGCAAGACTTAGATTGGCTTTCAATGTTTTTGTGTAAGGGTGATCATTGCCTAACCTCACCTGAATAACTGATAAGGCCTTCTCAAGATATTCAATTGCCTTGTCGTATTCTCCATTTGCATGCAAGGCTGCTCCAAGATTATTTCCATAAGTAGCAACATTTGGATGATTTTCGCCAAAGGTCTTTAAATCAGACTTTAACGCCTTCTCAAGATACTCAATTGCCTTGTCGTACTCTCCTTTTGCGTTCCAGGCTACTCCAAGGTTGTTCCTGTAAGCAGCAATTTTTGGATGGTTTTCACCAAAGGTCTTTATATCAGATTTCAGTGCCTTCTCATAATATTCAATCGCCTTGTCGTACTCACCTTTTGCCCGCCAGACTTCTCCCAGGTTGTTCCAACGGGTAGCAACTTTTGGATGGTTTTCACCAAAGGTCTTTATATCAGATTTCAGTGCCTTCTCATAGTACTCAATCGCCTTGTCATATTCACCTTTTGCTTTCCATGCTGCCCCCAGGTTATTTCGGTAAGTAGCGATATCCGGATGATCTTCACCGAAAGCCTCTAAACCAGATTTTAGCGCCTTCTCATAATACTCAATCGCCTTGTCGTATTTTCCCTTTGCGTTCCACGCTGCTCCAAGGTTGTTTCGGTAAGTAGCGACATTCGGATAGTCAGTAGTGAGGGGGCCAATCAGTTCTATAAACCATTTCTGTCTCCTTGCCTCTTTCCACATATCGTAAGGCAATATTTCGTCGTTACGTATATGCCTCCATGCCTTTTCTCTTTCGACATTATCTGGATACTCTTCCAGACTGCTTCTTGCCAGCTTTTCATCACCTTTCAACCAATACCATAGTGCAAGCAAAACCTTATCTACCGCTCTTAAATCAACTTCACTGAAAACTTCATTCGCTTCCGCTTCCTTCTTTAAATAGAGTAAGTTAGCAGCTAAACTCAACTTTGCGGAATCAGTGTTTTCTATCTTTGCGTATTCTCTAGACAACTCGATCGCATCGTCATATTTCCCCAGTTGACAGGCAAACTTTGACGCCAGATAATATGCTTTACCTTTATTAAATTGGTTAAGGTGATTTTCGATCTTTTGAAGTATTGGTTTTGTTTCTTCATAAACTAATTTTAATACCATAGTATCACCTCGTGACAGGTAGAAACCGGACCATGCAACATGCATTGTCAGCCAATACCTCCGGGGATCATTATCGTCCATACTCGTAATGGCCTCATCATAATATGACATAGCATCTGTATAATCTCCTAAAGAATGTTGAAGGCTGCCAATGTTCTTCAAGATAATAAAATCATCAGATGCTCCTTCGCTATACTTTAATGACTCCTGATAAGCATAGATGGCTTTGGTATATTCTCCCATTAATGTGAAAATGCCTCCCTTTTCATTGTATCCCCAGCTATAAGTCTCATTCGTGGTGCAACTGTCAATGTATTCATCAATTAACGCCATAGCTTCTTTCAGTTTACCGTGAGCTTTAAGTGATACAATTGCGGATTCGGGGGTTTCCTTTGCTGCTGAGACCTTTTGCTCAAATATCAGGATTAACAGAAAAAATCCAGAGACGATCAACACACAAAGGATAATCTGATTTAAGTTTTTCCGGATTGAGCGTAACTGTGTTTTCATAATTACAACCTGTTTCTTATTTTATGGATTAGGAAAATGAAAAGATTTCAATTTGATTCTGTAAGTCTTGCTACAACCTTTTCCAGCATGTCAACCAGATAGGCAAACCTGTCGTAATTAATCTTATCGGGAGTGTCTTCATGTGTGTGGTAATACGGATAGCGGAAAGGTGCTGTATCGGTAACCATTATGCCCGGATATCCGTTCCGCCAGAAAGACCATTGATCCGACCATGCCACACCGGCGATTTGTTCCGGTAAACAGGCGGCTTCTGATGGGAACTTCGCATATTCACGAAAAAAACCTGTCACATCTCTTAACAGTTTACGTGATTTTATATTACTGACAAACGAAATAAAATTACCCGTAGTCGAAAATACAAGACCTATTAATCCTGAAGGATAATTCTGACTCCTTTCTTCATCCGTATAATAGCCGATAGTTTCCAGACTGAGCATGGCTACAATATTTTCATTACGTTCACGACACCTTCTTGCATAAACAAAACTCCCCATGTCATCACTCAGGAAATAAGGTGGTTCCTCGTTGACGAATGCGACAAATCTGAGTGTTCGTACTGGTTGATTATCTACAAATGCGCGCGCGAGTGCTAAAAGAGCTGCCACACCAGAACCATTATCATTGGCTCCCGGTGTACCTTCAAGTGAATCATAATGCGCTCCTATTACGACAATTTCATCAGGCTTTTCCGAGCCCGTAATCTCTACTTCCAGATTATAACATTCCCGTCCTTCGAGACCATACTGACTCACTTCGTAACCCTGCAGGGAAACTTTATAACCGGCTTTCACGAACGATTCTTCGATAAAATCCGATGCCTTGCAGAGGTTTTCATATTCAGTGTTCACGTTACGGTCACCAATCTCACCGGCTAATTTGGCAACATCCTTGCGCAGTTGCTCCCGTAATACCATTTGTTCATCTGTCAATGGAGGTACGGGGCCATGATATGATTTACCAGGAATTCGAAACATAAAGAAACAGAAAGAAAAAACTATGACAATAAATAAAGCAGATGATATTACTATCTTCTTTGAAATCATTAGATTCTGAAATCGTAGATCCTGATCCTATGAAAAACAAAAGAAGTGTCCTCACACACCCGTCCGAACGGATTCATCCGGGCGGGAAGCCGCAAAGGGCACAGAGGAGGGCAATGAAGATTAACGATTAATTTCCTCATACTCCTCATAGAGAGCGTTTTCTTCGTTCCTTATTCTTGTGCTGAGAGCAGCAAAAAGGCTATCAAAATTTATCGAAAAGTCCTCGGCGCCTTTTGTCCGGGGAAAGTCCTCGGCGCATTTTGTCCGGGGAAAGTCCTCATCTATTTCTCCTTCAGAATATTTATCAAAGACTTTTTGCACAACACTTGAGACCTTTTCCATATCCATTGCGAATAAATCTAACGTGTTTTTAAGCCTCTCATTATCTTCCGCTTCTTTTCTGAGAACCGGATAAAGTTTCTCGTCCTCCTTTTTAAGATGTGCAAGCAAATGTGCTTTTATGGTCATGAGTTTGGCCTGTCCTTCCTTCGAAAGAATACCGAATTCTTTAACTTCATTGAGCATGGCAATTATTTTCGCATGCTCTCTTTTAAACTCTTCAATCAGTGCTGACATTTTCTTATCCTCTCCCTACTGGTGACTTTGCCTGATATTATAGGGTTTGATTTATATCCAGGCAATTCCTAATTGGTTGATTACCTGTAAAGATTTAATAAAGGCGATAGTCGCTACCCATTGTAAATTATACATTTTATTTCTTAGCTAATACATTAATCCTTCTAAATGTTTCAAAGCATCGCCCGTTTTCTTGTAAAGTTTCTTTGAGCATTTGTTCTATCACAATTTCTCTAAATAATTCTTTTTTGTCCTCTGGAATATATTCCAGAAAAGGGACAATATTTGGTTGATTGACCCATCCAATCACAGCTTCTTTATCAGGAAAAAACCTATCTGCATTTTCACACCAAACATTTAATTCAGAAAATGCAAAATCCTTCAGGTTATTTTCATATTCATCAACTGATGGCATATACCAGGGCCATTGAAATTCAGAGAAATATTTTCTATATTCTTCAAATACAATGGTTTCTTTTATTACTTTAATAAAATGTGAGTTGTTGCCATCTGCAGCAAAATTAATCCGGACAAACCCATTGGTATTTAGAAGTTTATATATATTCGCCCATAACTGGTTGTGATTTTTAATCCAGTGCAATGTTGCGTTAGAAAAAATGAAGTCAAATTGATGATGATTTAAATCAATTTGATTTATATCCATCAGTAAGAATTTAAGATTATTTTCTTCTTTTTCTTTTGCAACTTCTATCATACCTTCAGACGCATCAACACCAATAACATTACCATTTGGCACAAGTTTGGCAAGATTTGCAGTCAATAAACCATCTCCACATCCGAGATCAAGAATATTCTCGTTTCCTTCCAGGTTTAATTCTGATATTAATTTATTGCCCCATTCTTTTTGAAAGGCGGAAGCCTTTTCATATTTCTTTCCGTCAAATTCGTAAACCATAATTTATTTTAGTTTGCCACGCGTCTGCCCCCGCCAGAATGAGTATCGGGCTGGCGAACTGACCAGGCCAGGCAGGTTTACCCGACGTGCCTCAGACTGTGTCATAATTAAGGGATAAGAAACATAGAAAACGTAGTATAGCGTAGAAGAGTATAGTATAATATGCCCCAAGGAGGTATGTCAATGGCATATAGATATGGTAATCGTAATCAAATGGCTTTATTGCCTAAAAGCATAGAGGAATATGTTAGTGATGAAGATCCAGTAAGAGCATATGACGTATTTATAGCCTGGATTATTCATAAACTTCCAAAAAACACTTTACAAAACGCATATAAAGCGTTATAATGCAGCCACTTACAACTATTTTATGGAGGCCGGCTATTATGAATAAAGTTTTTAACAACCAACAACAACTATTCGAAGGCGCAGACGGAATTCCATCTGTGTCTGAACAATTTTTGCCTACCACTTTACGAGTCTCTCAAGTCGAAGACAAACCTGTCTTTGTCGATTTTGAAGGTGGTGCTCTTTCTTCTGATGCCGGAACATTGCTCCTACGTGAAGTGGAGAACCAAATTAGTAT
>JACZYU010000019.1 GCA_022570935.1 Planctomycetota bacterium
CACAACTTGTCAAGAAAAAATATAAAAAAGGAATGACTATCTCGAAAGAATATTTTAAAAAAATAAAATTAAAGCCGCATAAATTTATGCCTGGTTGGAATTATTCTCTTTCTCCAACTTTTTGAAAAGAATGGAAAGTTATTTTTGACCCGGCCCTTAGGGGGTTATTATGGCGGTTTCGCTACATGTAAAAATCGGTGTTAAATGAAATGATTTCTTTTTTGGGACGCAGTAACTCAAGCAGAAACATAAAGTAGGCAGTTGACAATTTGCAGTAAGCAAGGTAAATGGATTGAAAAATGACTATGTACTATTGAAGATTTAATAAGAAATCAAATACAAGAATTTAAAATCAGGAAGCAAGAAAAACATTAATCGTAATTCGTAAATTATTATGTTATGAAGCTCTTTTGATTTCTATTGCTTCATACTCTGGAAATATAATAATAGCCGGATGTACATCAAAAGCTTTTGCGAGTTGTTCGGCACGCTTCTTTCCAATATCAATCTTTTCATTTTCCAATAAACTCAAGTTAGTAACACTGATACCAGATCTCTCGGCCAATGTTTTTTGTGTCCATCCCTTTAATTCACGAAGCATCCGAATAACCTCACCAGTTGTCAATGATGCATGTGACTC
This sequence comes from Planctomycetota bacterium, assembly GCA_022570935.1. Lineage (GTDB taxonomy): Bacteria > Planctomycetota > Brocadiia > Brocadiales > Scalinduaceae > Scalindua. Next base: position 641 of record JACZYU010000019.1, read on the forward strand.
TGCAGCAATATAGTCTTGTATAGAACGAGATTTCATAAATCCTCCTAATATTGATGTGGAGTTATTTCCAGTACAAATACAGTAACAATTTGTCGCTCGACTGAATAAATAACCCTATATTGTTGGCTTAGCCTGGATGAACGTTCACCCTTTCGTTTACCCTTTAATTTTTCATCATTAAACCCTGGAAAATCTCTTAATTTCCCGGGGCCATGCCTGTAAACAATATCTTTCCATAGCTCATATTTTTTAACAACGGCAGCAGGCATCTTGCGGCAAATTTTTTTAATATCATGATGCTCTTTAATCACCCACATTATCAAAAATAATAACTTATCAGAAATGATAAGTCAAAGGCTTTTTTATTTAAAAATAGGAAAGAATGAAGGGGGGGCTTGAAATGCTTTCTTTCTGAGACACACCCTACACGGGCAGGTATGGGCGAAGGGCTCTTAATTGGATCTTTTGTAAATCTACACCAGACCATGCTTTTTGAAACAGTCGATATATCCCCTGTCTGTACCCTGAATGTGGCTGACGAACCAGATCTTTAAATGTTCCAGTATTTCGTGTGCAAGCATGCTGTCGCCTTTACCCACATCATCGAGAAAGGCTATTGTCTCAATGGTAAAATCCTGGTGTTCTTTCTTGTGTTGTTCATAATCCGGATAACCGCACTCCAGCATATAAGTCTCTTCAGTTGCAAAATGTGTTTGAGCAAAATCACTCATTTCTCTCAAGATTCCTATTATCTCTCTTGAATTGTCTTTGTGCCGACTTGCAGCAACCGCTTTATTGATGATGCCAATGAGTTTTTTATGCTCCTCATCAATCTTTGGTATACCCACGCTGTATTTATCGTTCCATTTAATCATGTTCTTTTATCATGTTTCACCTCTATTTTGGATGTGCTGTAATTAATCTTGGTATTGTTGAGTGTTTTTCTATTATCCAAGTACTTCTCACTTCTGGATTTCGTCCGATCCGGCACGGGCGCCTGCCTGCCGGTAGGCAGGGGCGACGGTTTGTTTGACGGGTGCGTTCTATTATCTTAATTATCTTCAAGCTGTTTCAATGTATTCACAGATAGTGGTTGGTTCTGGTACTGGCAGACCGTCTTCTTTTAAACCATCAATGTGAAATAAAATTGCTTCCTTGATATTTTTTTCAGCTTCGATAATTGTCGAACCAGTAGAAACGCAACCAGGCAAATCAGGAACATATGCTGAATAGTTTTCCGGACCTTTTTCAATGACTATGGCATATCGCATATTTTATTTTTCTTAAACCTAAATTGAGCGATTTTATATTATATACCATTGTAGTCGAAGGCTTTAGCCTGCGCTTCTCAACATTTGATAGGGTCACGTAAGTTACGCAACCTCAAGGTTGCGGCTACAAAATCACTCAATTTAGGTTTAAGTTAGTTAATTCATAAAGTTTTTATCTGTGCCTGCCCTGTGAAATTTGAAGTTATTTCACTAGGGTAAATCCCTGGCCCAGACCGCAAAGCGCCCGCCTGCCGGACGGGCAGGGGTCGCGCCAGGGCGGGCTAAAATCGTAAATTCTCAAGGATAGATCTCCATCTTTTCCCCTATCGCATAGAGCTTGCCGTCTGTTGAGGCGATATAAATAGTACCGTCTTTATCTATTGAGGCAGATGATTCTAAGGCACCGCCTGTTTCTATATACCACTTCAGGGTACCGTCCGGATTGATGGCATAGAACTTCTTGTCCCGCGAACCCACGTATATTGTTCCATTGGCATCTATGACGGGCGAGGACATTACTGAATATTTTGTTTCAAACGTCCACTTAAGCGTACCGTCAGGATTTATAGCATAGAGGCTCCCGTCTCCGGAACCTACATATATAGTTCCGTCCAGCGCCAGGGCAGTGGAGGAATCAATATCATATACGGTCTTATACTGCCATTTCAGTTTGCCGTCAGGTTTAAGCGCAAAGAGGTTCGCGTCCTCAGAACCGAAATAGATAGTCCCATCATCTCCAATTGAAGGTGATGACTCCAGCAGATAGCGAGTGCCGAATGACCACACTGCCTTGCCATCAGGCCTGAGGGCAAACATATAGTAATCTTCCGAACCGCAATAAACCATACCGTCATTCCCTATCGCAGGAGAAGACCATATGTGGTCCCCTGTCTTGTATCCCCACATGTGCTTGCCTTCCGCATCCACGGCATGTACCCTGTCATCCCAACCTCCAAAGTAAAGGGTACCGTCATCTCCAATCGCGGGAGAGGAGATAATGCCTCCATTTGTCTTGTGTTTCCATTTCAGTTTGCCGTCCGGATAAAGCGCATAGAGATATTGGTCCCATGAGCCGAAATATATTACACCGTCAATATCAATTGCGGGCGTTGAATCCACTTCAGCCCCTGTCTCAAATTTCCATTTCAAAGTACCGTCAGGATTCAGGGCATAGAGGTGCTTGTCCTGCGAGCCGAAATATATAGTACCGTCTATGCCTATTACGGGAGATGATGATATTGCCGCCTCGGTCTGAAACGTCCACTTTATATCGTTCGTCTGAGTGCCCGCGTAAGGACTGCGTCCCGTATGATGAAGGTCATGACGATGCATGGGCCATGGTGTGTGTGCAACCCTTTTCCCGAAGTATTGTGGTGAGACGTCCTTCGCCTGCTCATCACAACATACAGTCCGGGTAGAAACATATAAAATAACACCAATAATCAGAAACACAAAAGGCAGTGTTTGAACATGCCTCAATACAGATTTGTTATATATTGTCACAGAGAAATCCCCTTTCGATTATGTTATTGTTTGTATTTACAGAAGGAATGATGAAAGTCTGCAGATAGCCGTTACTTACAGAACACCCTTTGTAGAGGGGATCTCATCAGTTCGTTCATCGATTCTGGTTGCTCTATCAAGGGCCTTTGCTAAACCTTTGAAAATCGCTTCTGCGATGTGATGTGCATTTTCACCGTACGGAACATCCACATGAAGGTTAAGGCCTGCGTTTACTGTAAATGCCTCCAGAAATTCCTTAATGAGTTCAAAATCAAAATCACCAATCTTTTTTGAATCCAGCTTTGCATTGAAGACAAGTGCCGAACGCCCGCTGATGTCAATAGCTACATTGGCCAATGACTCTTGCATCGGTACGCTGACATTGGCAAAACGGACTATGCCCGCCTTATCGCCTAAAGCCTCTTTCACCGCCTGCCCTATGCAGATACCCACATCCTCAACCGTATGATGATAGTCAACGTTGGTATCACCCTCCGCCTTAATCTCCAGATCAAATAGTGCGTGTTTCGCAAACAGATCCAGCATGTGATCAAAGAAACCTATCCCGGTTGATACCGAGCGCTTACCTACACCGTCCAGATTAAGCGACAGGCTGATACTCGTTTCATTGGTCTTTCTGTCTATGTTCGAAGTTCTGTTTTTCATAATTAACCACCAATCGTCAATCGTAATTCGCAAATCCCAAATCGTAAATTACGTTTTAATTTCAGCCAGATTATCAAGCAAGGCATCTATTTCTTCGTCTGTTCCAACCGTAATCCTCAGGCAGTCGTCCAGCCTTGGTTGTTCTATATATCGGATAAGTATCTTTCTTTTCTTCAGTTCCCGATAAATCTCTCTTGCCTTATTGGCATCCAGGCACCTGATCATAACAAAGTTTGCCTGAGATGGGTATACAAAATATCCCAACTTTTTAAGTGAATCTATCAGGCGTCCTCTTGTCTTCTTAATCCGGGTAATGTTTTCCCTGAATGTTTCCTGATCACCCAGAGCGGCAACTGCAGAGGCCATGCTGAGTCTGTCAACGTTATACGAATCCTTGACCTTCATCATTCCATTAATCAACTCTTCCTGTGCTACAGCAAAACCCAGACGCATTCCGGCCAGTGAATAGGATTTGGAAAATGTGCGCAGGACAATGAGGTTTGGATGTTTATCCACAAGTCTCATACAGTTATCATCGGCAAAATCTACATACGCCTCATCAACCACTATTATACCTTCTATCTTTCCGGCGATTCCAGACACCTCTTCAACCGGTATCATTGTCCCGGACGGGGAGTTTGGATTGCATATAAAGGTAACGGCAGCGCCTTTAACTAAAATTTCTTCCGGTAGGGAATAATCTTCAAGAAAATCTATAACACACTCTTCTGCATCCTGGATCTCTGACAGGGTCTTGTACAAGAGATATGTAGGATACGGGTAAACCACTTTACCGCCCTCTCCCACAAAACTCCGGATTATTATGGTCAAAAGCTCATCCGATCCGTTGCCAATCATAACCCTTTCAGGCCTTGAACCAAAAATCTCCGCTATTTTCTTTCTTGCACTTGTGGCGCCCGGGTCGGGATACAACCTCAATCTTTCATTTATCTCATCCTTCAATGCGGCAATAACCTTTTGGGAAGGAGGGTACGGATTCTCATTTGTATTGAGTTTGATGTACTGGCCGTCCTGCGGTTGTTCGCCGGGAACATACCCGCTCATCTTATTAATATTTTTCCTGAAATAATTTGATTGTGTCTTAGTTTCCATTTTTTTAAATAACGAATAACGATTGAGGAATTCCTAAATCCCCTAACCCGAACTAATACCTGAATCCCTCAATTCCTAAATCCTTAAATCCTGGCTATCTTGTACAATTCATTTATCCACCCTTATGCGTACCGAATTAGCATGGGCCTGCAGGCCTTCCGACTCTGCAATTGTAATTATGTCATTGGCTGATGATCTCAGAACCTCTTCTGAATACGAAATTATGCTTGTCCTTTTCAGGAAATCATTCACTGACAGGCCGGAGAAAAACCTTGCCGTTCCGCCTGTTGGCAAGACGTGCGAAGGTCCGGCAATGTAGTCACCAACTGCTACGGGTGTGAATGATCCGGCAAATATAGCGCCTGCATGTTTTATCCCGGACAATACTTCTTCTTCGTTTTTTACTATCACCTGCAAGTGCTCCGGAGCCAGGGTGTTCGAAATATCAACTGCCTCATTCAAATCTTTTGTAAGTATGATAAAACCAAATTTATCTAAAGATTCTTTAATCAGATCACGGCGAGGCAGGGTCTCAATCTGTTTGGATATCTCCTGCAACACTCCATTGGCAAGCGCCTCAGAAGAAGTAACTAATATTGAAATACCGGGAGCATGTTCTGCCTGCGACAGCAGATCAGATGCAACATAAGCATGATTAGCAGTCTCATCCGCTATTATGAGAACCTCACTTGGCCCTGCCAGCATATCTATGCCGACATGCCCATACGCCTCCCTCTTGGCAAGCGTCACAAATACATTACCGGGCCCGACTATCTTGTCCACCTTCGGGACGGTCTTTGTACCAAACGTGAGTGCGGCTATTGAATGTACGCCGCCAATTCTATAAACTTCATCTACATTTGCCTCCCTGCACGCAACAAGTCTCTCCGGGGAGATAGTTCCATCCCTGCCGGGTGGAGTTACTACAACGATCTTTTTTACCCCCGCTACCTTCGCCGGCATGGCATTCATTAATACCGTGGACGGATATGAGGCGGAACCACCAGGAACATAAATTCCAACGTTTTCAATGGCTTCATATTTCACCGTTATCCTGGTTCCTTTAGAATAAAATGGCTTGGGCTCACGCACAAGAATGTACTCCTGAAATACCCGTATATTTTCCCTTGCATTCTTTATCGCACTTATAAATTCAGGAGAAACCTTTTTGTAAGCGCCATCTATCTCAGATTCCTTGATTTTGAAATCCTTTGCGGAGAGGGTCACACCCTCAAACTTCTCTGAATAAAACTCCAGGGCTTCATCACCTTTTTCTTTTACGTCTTTAATGACACGCTTGACACTTTCTACCGGAGACAAAAGTTCGCCAAAGACTTCCTTCGTCTTTGCTTCCATCCCTTCAGTAACCGTATCGGAGAAAATACTCATCCCCTGCTTGAGCGACTCAATCTCCTGTGTAATATTACCTTCTTGTGATCTTAATATTTTCATAGTTACAGTATCTTTTTAATATCGAACAATGTTATTTCACTTACGGATGATCTCAATAACTTTTTCAATAATTTCATTGATTTTATCTAGTTTAAGATCCCCAACTCGATATAAGACGATATGGTTATCTGCTGTGAATATACGGTTTGGTCTTATATTGCTTGACTGCTTTAAGCTACCTGTGTTAAAGTCTTTGTCGTCAAGTAGGATTGCGTAATTGTCTCTAACAGATTGACTCGTTATCTGACAGAGAATCAGGTCATTACCTTCTAACGCAGAAATAACTAAAGCAGGGCGTCTTTTGGTTTGTGTTAAGTCTGAAAAAGGAAAGGGGACAACAATGATATCGCCTTTTACAAATCTTGCCACGCCTCATCCTCTTCTGGCTTCAGCCAATCTTTTTTGAGAGAAGATTCACTTGCAACTGCAATGTCCATACGGTCGTTGATTTTTTTTGTTTTTAAGAAATGTACAAAGTCTAACAACTCGTCAAGAAAAGGTTCTGGAACATGCTCAATCTCACTAAGAAGTAACTCTTTCTTACTCATACTATCACCTCCATAATTTATAGCTTAATATACCATAATAGCCAGCTTTTAGCAATTTACGATATTATTGTTGTATTTCAGAATGAGTCAAGTACATTGTAAAATCCTTTTCTTTAACTGACGTGCAAAAAAGCAATTTGAAATATTAGAAGAAAATATACAGAATAAATGTCCGGAAAGATTATGTAAATTTAATTAAATTTTCTATTCACTTATCTCAACAGCACGTACCCTGTCACCTACTGAAATTGGACCTAATTGTGGTACGCCCGTTACCTGAGAAGTATTAACGTTTAACTTTTCAGTGCTGATTTTGCTGCTTCTTGGCTTTGCAGACATAGACTCAGCCATCATAGCACCGCTGAGTGTCTGTACACCCTGAGACGCAGCTTCTCTAGACGACGCCTCTTTCTCTCCGGCAACACAGGTAGAAAATTTATCCTGTACATGAGCAACAAAGACATAATCTTTGACATGTTCCAGTTTCCCCAGAACTTCACCGCTATCCGGATTTTTTATCTCGTCATCGCTCTGAACAAAGACTACAAAGACCATACCATCCACCACATCCTTATCTCTACCAACATTAATTACGATACTGTATTCATCGAGTATTTTGGCTACTTTACCTTCTATCTTTTCCATATTCATAAATCAGCTCCTTTCTCTCGCTAACTTATCCTGATTATATTTTAGACCCATTCTTTGTCAAGAGAATTGAATTGGCGTGCTTAACCACAAATGGTTTCTTGACCACATTATACACATGCGTTATAATCACAACTTGGACGAGCCAGAACCAAAAAGGGGATAGATATCTAAATATGTTCTGGCTCGACCAGGTTGTAAAATGAAAACCTACGGTTTTCAAACTTTCCCTTATTGTATAAAAGAATAACCAAATTTTAAAGTTGTTTGATTTTGGATCAACCGGTCTACGACTCAGAGAGGTTGTTATTGGTTTAAAACTCAAAGAATTATTTATTATTCCACGGCTTTGTCATTAAACATTTTTCTTTAACACACAGAATGTGTGGTAAAACAGTCTATAAGGTGACAATTTCCAGTCAAAAAAAGCAAGAAATTGTCGACTTATAGACTGAATAATTTCATATTTTATACGATATTCATCCATTTTCAGAAACCACTTAATCTTAAAAGATGCCAATAGTTGCGGGTATTGATGAAGCCGGTTATGGTCCCACATTAGGCCCATTTGTATTATCAAAGGTCGTGATGGAAATACCGGCTAAATATCACCATGAGGCAAACATCTGGCATGTCCTTAAAGATGCTGTTTCTGAGAAAATACAAAAGCGGGGAAATCGTATAGTTGTTGGCGACAGCAAAAAGCTATACCAGCAGAAAACCGGATTAAAAATACTGGAGGAGACGGTTTTATCCTTTATCTGGCATACAAAAGGCCCGGTAACAAAATTCACAGATTTACTGAAACTATTATCGGACTACGATGAAGACGTTTTTGACAAATACCCATGGTATAAGGGAAGAGACCTTGACCTGCCGGTTGCATCAAATGTGTCCGCAATCATGAATTATGCAGACAATTTTAAACACACTGCAGTCTTGCAGGATGTAAGTATACTTGAAATTAAGAGCCATTTTCTTTGTGTGTCCGAGATTAACAGGCAAATAGAGCTTGATGGCAACAAATCTCTGCTCCTCTTCAAAAGCTGTATAAGGCACCTTAAGGAAATCTTTGAACATTATGGGAAACATAAACCAAAAGTCTTAATAGACAAACACGGAGGAAGAAACTACTATGAAAGACTGCTTACACAGAATTTTGAAGGATGTAAGGTAGACTCTATTACAGAAGGGAATCCGTTGTCAACCTATAATATTAACAATGAGAATAGAAAGATGGATGTCTCTTTTATTGTAGGCGCAGACTCAAAGTATTTTCCAACTGCACTCGCATCAATGTTCAGTAAATACATCCGTGAATTATTTATAAAATTATTCAACTCATTCTGGCAGGAAAACGTACCAGACATCAAGCCAACTGCAGGTTATCCGGAAGACGCCAGGAGGTTTTTATCCCAGATCCATGATATAAGAAGCAAGTTGAATATCAGTGATGACATCTTAATAAGGATTAAATAAACAGCTTGGCATAGCTACAATCAAAATAAAGCATGAGAAAATCCAAATGTCGAATATCCCTGCCCGACGGCAGGCGGGGAAATACGAAACAAATCCGAATGAATCAAATTCGAATGTTCCAAACTACTTGAACAGATAATGATTCGGGCTGTTTTGAATTTTGAGAATTTGAATTTTAATATTGTTTCGGATTTAGTGCTTCGGATTTCGAATTTATTTTCAATAGATTATAAAAAGACTTTGTTATAAAAAGGCTGTTCGTCCGACAGGCTTTGCCTATCGTGGTAATCTAATATAAAAGGAGTGTAATAGATATGGGAGTTAATGTTGCGGTAGTAGGGGTTACCGGGGTTGTAGGAACCGAAATGCTCAGGGTACTTGAGAGAAGAAACTTCCCTGTTGACGAATTAAGGCCGCTTGCCTCAAGCCGTTCGGCAGGAAAGAATATAACATTCCGTGGCAAAGAGGTACAGGTACAGGAATTAACGGCGGATTCTTTTGAAGGAATAAACATCGGGCTATTTAGTGCCGGAGGCAGCATAAGCAGGGAGTTTGTGCCTTATGCGATAGAGAAAAATTGCGTTGTCGTGGATAACACCAGCGCATTCAGAATGGACGAGGGTGTACCGCTGGTTGTACCGGAAGTAAACGCAAACAGGATCTCGGAACATAATGGCATAATTGCGAATCCAAACTGTTCAACGATACAACTCGTTTTAATTTTAAAACCGATACATGATGCGGTAAAAATCAAGAGGGTGGTAGTTTCAACCTATCAGGCAGTATCCGGAGCAGGCTATAATGCTCTGATGGAATTAAAGAGGGAAACCGGGCATATACTTTCTGAGAAGGGTGAAGAATTTAATCGCAGTATATTTCCTCATCAGATAGCATTTAATGTCCTGCCTCAATTACCTCAGAGTGATGCCTTCCTGCCAAATGGCTACACAGACGAAGAGATGAAGATGATTAACGAAACCAGAAAAATACTGGAGGACAGCTCCTTCCGCATAACCACAACCACCGTAAGGGTACCTGTATTCAGGGGACACAGCGAGTCGGTCAACATAGAAACTCGGGCGCCGTTGAGCGCCGATCAAGCCAGGGACTTATTAAGCAGGGCAGAAGGCGTCGTAGTACTTGACGATCCGTCAAAGCAACTATATCCACTGGCAACTGACGCCGCCGGCAAAGACGAGACCTTCGTCGGAAGAATAAGGGAAGACGATTCTGTTGAGAACGGATTGAACATGTGGATCGTGAGCGATAACCTGCTGAAAGGCGCAGCCCTGAACGCAGTACAGATCGCTGAGAAGTTGATATAGGAATGTTGAAGGCGATTCACCGCAAAGGAGCGAAGGTCGCAAAGAAAATTTTAAAAAGATTGGTTCTTTGGATCTACATTTGACATGTTTTTAAGCGTAATTATCATGACTATCTTCATTCTCTGTTCCAGTATTATTGCTTCCGGACAACCCCCACAAGATTCTTTTCCTATAACATCCTTCACCAACAAAGAACTGGCTAAGGGTGAACCAATAGGCTGGAAGGCCCATAAGGGCATTTGCAGAAAGATTAGAAATAGAACTATGCCCAGGCTGATACAGACGGAAGGCAGGAACTTGCTTTACATTAATGCCAATGATAGCGGTTCCATCACCTTTAAGCCCGTACATCTTAGTCCCGAAGAATACCCCTTTTTAAGCTGGAGCTGGAAGATCTCTAATATCCTTCCAGACAGCAGAGAGAAAGAAGTAGGCGGCGATGATTACCCTGCTGCAGTATGCATAGTTTACAGCAAGTCGTTTTTTTCTCTGTTATTTGGTAGATATAAGATATTAATCTATGCATACGGGAACAATGTACAGGTAGGAGAGCGTTACGAAAGCCCCTGTGAAGCCAGGGCGAGGTTTATAATAGTTGAGAGTGGAGACAAAAATACAGGTAAGTGGTTGAATTATAAAGTAAACCATTATAAAGACTATGTCAGGGAGTTTGGAGAGAGAACCGCCTGAGATTACTTATGTAGGGCTTCAGACCAATGCAGACCGGTCTCACGGAAAGGTAGAGGCGTGGTATACCGACATTGCCCTGAACAGGTACTAATATAACGTTTCATTAAAATATTTACAGTAGCCGCAACCTTCAGGTTGCGTCATTTCCTTGATTCAAAACATCTCGGTTCAATTTTTCTGCCCGACTTACAGTCATTCAGGCGGGCAAGATTGAACCAGCTACGAGAAATTATTATAGGAATTACGGAAATGGTTCACCGCAGAATTATCTAAAGAAAACCGGGCAGTAATAGAAAAAGTGGAAAAAAACAAGGAGAATGCTGGTTAGTTTTTTAAAAATTTCTACCCATGCTATTCTCCTTATTAAATTTTATGCTTTATCCCGCAGGTCCTGAAAGAAATCAATCTTCAATAGTTATACATTCAACAGGACATTCTTCGGCTGCCTGTCTACAGGTTTCCTCTGCTTCACCAGGAACGGAATCATCCTTTACGACAGCTATATCATCTTCCATTTCAAAAACTTCCGGACATGTTTGCTCACAAAGTTCACAACCGGTACATTCATCAGCATCTACTATTGCCTTCATTGCTTCCTCCTAATTATTATTAAAAATATTAACATTGTTTCCTAACTATTAGAACCCGACTCAATTCCTTAAGCAAATATATGTGAAATATGTAAGATTTTAATATAAATAATCCTCATTAATTGTCAAGTTTTTTTATATAGTAAAATTTAAAGTCACAATAATGCCTTTTGGTAATATTAGACTCATATCGAGACAATTCATCCTTAATCAAACTTATTGACTCAAAGAAGAAATTGTAATTCAATGCTGCCTGAAAAGTTGAAAAAACATCAAATTATCTAAATCTTGAGAATACGATCTTTTTTAAGTATAATATAGTAATAAGGTTACTTGTAAAAAAGCTAAAAAAGGAGTATTTAAAATGAAAAAATTAATAACCAGAGAAGCACTAAAAGGAATGATAGACAGAAAGGAAGACTTTATTCTTGTGGATACATTAAGTCCTGAAAGTTATGAAAAAGAACATATCCCGGGATCTATTAATATACCAGAAGAAGATATTGAAATGAAGGCAGAAGACTTACTAGATAAGAACAAAGATATTATTGTCTACTGTGGCAGTTTTGAGTGCACTATGAGTTCACATGCAGCGGAAATATTAAACAAACTCGGTTTTAAAAATGTTTGTGATTTTGAAGGTGGCCTTCAAGATTGGAAACAAGCAGGGTTTCCTATAGTGAGTTCAGCACATGCTACTGCAGTATGTTAATGTCCATAGCAATTTCTGTCTATGAGAGGTAGTTTGGAAGCTACCTCTTTTTTTATGTCTTAAAAAGCTTGAGACATTTTTTCTTGACAATAATACCGATGACTTATATATTCCATAATTAATATTTACTTATTAATGCACTTTGAAAATTTAAATCCGTTTACGGGTGCTCGCATATTGCGACATAATAGGGAAGTCCCTTAAAGGGCACGGACCCGCCGCTGTAATCGGCTACTAAGACTGCATATCACGATTTAGTTTGTGATAAACAGCCACTTCGCCCGGCTTTGACCGGGGTGGGAAGGCGCAGTCATTAGGATGACCCGATAGTCAGAAGACCTACCCGTAAATGCTTCACAGTAACTCTTCGAAGGTAAAGAAGGTGAAGGAACGATACGTCTTTTATCACATAATATACTCAACATAAAACCCGGATCTTCCCATCGAAGATTCGGGTTTTTTTATTTTTACTGTGCGTGAGATACAAGGGAATCCCCCCTCGAATAATATTCGGGTAAAGGGAGCTGCCCCGCAACTGTAATCGGTGACGAAGTCTGCAGAATACCACTGGAAAACTAAAGCTGTTTAAACGGCTTTCCGGGAAGGTGCAGAAACCAGGATGATCCGAAAGCCAGGAAACCTGTCTTACACGTTTTTTTCTAAAACTTTTTTCCGAGGGGAAAAGGAGGTTTACATGAAGTACACATTTTATTTACTAAATTTATCCCTAATTGTTCTTTTTTGTAATACGGTGTATGCAGCGGTAACCAATGAGGAATTTGAGGCATTAAGCAGGCAAGTGAAAAGTATGGAGAAAACCATTATCAGGCTGGAGAAGTATCTCGACAAGGTTGAGAGTGTTGAACCGGAGGCGGCAAGGTCTTCTATAGAATCAAAATCAACCCAAATTCAGGATATTTCTTCCAATGACAAAAAGACCCTTGCTAAGGCTGAAGAAAGATTTGAAAAAAAGATTAGTACGCTGGAAGATATGGTCTACGAACTGAAAGACAGGGCCTCCCTCATGGATATAACAGATGAAATAAGGCGTGTCCAGGAATATGTCTGTCAAAAAGGGCATGTCTTTCCTACACAGGGTGAGAATAAGAAATGCCCCAGTTGCGGCCTGAAGCAAAAGAAAAGATCCCGATTCAAACTTTTTAAATTTGCCAGACGAGAGAGTATATCTGAAAGGATTTCAGCCGCATTAGAAGAGGAATTTGAGAGACGTGTAATCATTGGAGCCAGCGGCACAGGAATCTTTCAGCAATTAATAAGTACTGATAGACAGGGAAAGAGTAGAGATAAAAGGGGAAAGAAAAGTTTCGCGGAAGGCTCCACGGATCTGCTGTTTATAGCTAAACCATTGCTTTATACTACCTTCTTCATGGATCTCGAATCGATAGGAGGCAATGGGCCTGATGAAATTGTTGGTAGTTTTTCAGGTCTTAATGATGATTCAGGTTCGCTGCAGGACAGCGATGGAGTTGACCGGGTATCGGTCCGGGAAGTGTGGCTGCAGTCCTTTCTTTTGGATGAAAAATTAAGGGTTGTAGGCGGCAAGATAGACCTGACAAACTACTTCGATTCCAACGCGGTTGCCAACGACGAGACCACTCAGTTTATAACCAGTGCCTTTGTGAATAATCCCACAATGGAGGCGCCTGTTAACGGCCCAGGGATCCTGGCATTCTTTGATACAAGAAAGGGATTTACATTTGGGTTAGGATTGCAAAGCATTGATAATTCAGGCACCAATATTACTGACGATATTTATGGTATCGCTGAGATCGGGTACAGATCTCACTTCTTTTTTCAACAGGAGGGTAGCTATCGCCTGTGGGGAAGGACAAAAGGTGGTATGGAGAATAACAATGGTTTTGGCGTAAGCATCGATCAGAATCTTTCCACCCGGCTAACGGCGTTTGCACGTTATGGAGCCAATGAATCAGAGATAAATGATGCGAGTATTGCAAGTGCATGGAGCGCCGGTCTCCGGCTCAGGTCTCCATTCTTTTCAAGGGTCAATGATGAAGTCGCCTTTGCATTTGGCATGTTAGACATAGTCGATGGGGATAAAGAGAGTGCCGCAGAGGTTTATTATAAATTCCAGGTTAATGATCGTTTTGCCGTTACACCAAGCTTTCAAGCGATATTCGATCCCGCTGGAATGGGTTCAAATGATACTGCTGCTGTAATCGGTATTAGAACACAGGTAGAATTCTGAGCTTCTAATATGTTACCTGTGGACGCTTGAACTTAATTCACTAAGACAAAGACTTAAAAGAATTTATTTTTGTATGTATGGCTGATTACTCGAAAGTCATTGTTTGAAAGGAGGCAGATTGGCAAGGTTCAGTATACTTATTCTGTTGTGAATTTCGGAAATATTTGAAACCTTTATTTAATGGGAGGAAAAGTGCGATGTTAAAAAGTTTGAAGATGTTTAATATAGGTATCTTTGTTTGTTGCATGATCACAACATCCTGGATCTTTACATTGGTTAGTCAGGCTGACGATAAACAGGTAAGATTTGATCCTAAATCCGTCGTGTTCGTCACCAATCGTGATTCCAGTGATGTTACCGTAATAGATATGAATACGGATGTGATATTAGACCGCATTGCATGTGGCGACTGGTCAAACCCACACATGGCCGTTGCGACTCTGGATGGGAAATACTTACTGGTAACAGGTACAAACGCCAATTTTGTCGCAATCATTGATTTAAAGACTAGAGAGCTTACCAAGGTCAGGCTGGGATTGATGCCTGAGCATTTTGATATTACGCCTGACGGCAAATATGCATATATTGGAAATATGGCCGCAGGATGCGTGTCTGTAGTTGATATCGAAGCCAGAAAAGAGGTAAGCAGGATTTCTGGATTCTTTGAACCACATGGTATTGTATGTCTGCCAAACAACTCTAAGGTTTATGTCTCTAATATGGGAGCACATGAGGTTGCAGTTATAGATGTTGAAAAACAACTGGTTGCATCAAGGTTGGAAGTAGGAAGTGCATATGTAATGGCCAGAGTAGACATGGATAGCAAGATGGCAGAGATCGTCGGAATCGCAAATCCTACATTGACAATCGACGGCCGTTACGTCTATGCTGCAGACGGTGATTCAAATCAAGTTGCCGTTATTGACACCATAGATGACAGCATAGTCGCAACAATCCCGGTAGGAGACGATCCCTGGCGCGCCTATGCGTCCCCTGATGGCACAAAGATGCTTGTGCCAAACAATGGAGACGAGACTATCTCCGTGATCGACACAACCACTAATAAGGTGATAGCCACCTTCCCTGGTGGAGCAGATATGACGGGGGTCAATTTTGTAAACGGAGGGAAAAAGGCTTATGTCATAAGCAGAGGAGATAATGCAGTATATATATACGACATGGAAAAGATGAAGGAACTAAAGAAGATTAAACTTGGCCTGAATGTGGGCCTGGAAACGGCATCGACTACACCAGATGGCAAAAAAGTATATCTTGCAGCGTCTCGCAGGAATTCAGTCTTTGTCTTTGATGCAGATACTGACGACTACAAGGAGATAACTAACGTCGGCCTTTCACCATGGGCAGTAACAATTATTGGTGCAGCAAATTATTGTCATTGATTTATGCATAGGAATTTCAATACTGATAACACTTCGACTCCGCTCAGTGTGACGTCATCCTGAGCGGAGTCGAAGGATGGTTTTTGTCGCGATAGCGCCCTAAATTTAATAATGATCTACAAAATAAAAGGCATTAAGCTATTACTATTGTTTTTCCTCAATCTCTTCTTCCTAAACCCAGTCTATTCACATGAACCAGACGGGAATGCTCCCATACGCCCAACAGTGATAACTCATCATCAAGAGACGGAAGAATACAGGACCACTCTTTCGTATTATCCTGTTGGGAATACCGGAATCTTCGATTTTACAGTTCGGGTTGAAAGGATTAATTCAGGATCTTACTACAATCGAGAACTTGAGTTTAAGATCGTTGACCCTCAAGGCATAGAAAGGATTTCTTACGTACCATTCTTAGATAATGAATCCAACTATAGAATGAGACAGGTTTTGAAGGATAAGGGTCAGTATCTATTTATAGTACAGTTTAACCAGGAAGGAAGGGACCATGAAATAACATTTCCGTTCAAAATAGAAGAATATAATATTGAAAATATGTGCGCATGGTGTCGCATGTTAGTAACAAATATAAAAACCGCATATTTCTTAACCCT
This sequence comes from Planctomycetota bacterium, assembly GCA_022570935.1. Classification (GTDB taxonomy): domain Bacteria; phylum Planctomycetota; class Brocadiia; order Brocadiales; family Scalinduaceae; genus Scalindua. The sequence continues at coordinate 16,879 of JACZYU010000019.1, forward strand.
GAACGATGCCGACAAAAAAGCTTGTTGTATCCATTGTGCCTTAAATTATAGAAACAAATATAGTGAAAAAATCATATCAATGGAGTGCGTAGATTACTATAGCGAAGAAAGAGTTGACACCCAAAAGGCCTGGTATATTAATGGCTCTGATATCATTCCTAAAGATTCAATGCCGCCCTATGTGGTTGCTTTCAGTTCCATAGAGTCTGCAAGGGATTTCCAGAAAACATACGATGGAAAGATTGTTGACTTTAACAGATTGGAATGTGAGATTTTGAGAAAAGAAGATTCTCGATTTTCATCGGAAGAGGATGAAGACATGCTCCTTTTGGAAGAACTTATCCTCAGGATTAAAGAAAACTACTACAAAGATATTGACGTTAAAGAGTTGATCAAATTATCCATCAAAGGCATAACAACTTCCCTGGATCAATATAGTTCGCTCAAAGAAATTAAACCTTCTTCTCTCGATTTCATAAGGGGCTTTGAAAGAGATGAAACAATATCCGACACAAGGATTATTAATGACAATATAGGGTACATTAAGATTAAGCATTTTGGTAGGAGGACAACAGAAGGATTTAAAAAGGCTTTGACAAATGTAAAAGATATAGACATCCTCGGATTGATAATTGATCTGAGGGATAATCCTGGAGGAAGTCTGGAAGAGACTATTCAAATAATGGAATTCTTTATTCCGGAAAGACGTCTTTTAGTAACTGTTAGTAGTAAAGGACAGACGAAATATTTTTCCAGGAATAATGAAGAGTTTACTCGCCCTTTGGTGATATTAATAAATAGTGATACAGCAAGCTGTGCTGAGATATTTGCCTCTACCTTACGTCATTATAATAAGGCAACACTTGTGGGGACAGAAAGTTATGGAAAGGGAACGATACAAAAGGCATTTCCATTAAACTACAATCATACCTTAATTCTTACTATTGGTGAATGTTATCTCGCCGATGGCACCACACTGCAAGATTCAGGAATAAAGCCAGATTATGTTATTGAAGGTGAGGAAGAACAAATAACTTTTGCAATAGAACTCATTGAAAAATGGTAAGTAAGTCAAAACATTTTTGTTAAGAGACTGAAGTAGTAAGTTCTTAAAAACCAGAGGAAGACTTATAAATTTTGACCTCCCCTTAATTCCCTCCTTCGCAAGAAGGGAATTAAGGGGAGGTCTTCATCTGGTTTTTTATGAACTTATAAAATAAATAAATAAACTTAAGGGTAAAGAAAACCGGCTTGGCACTGTGTACAGGTTGAAAGACGGTAAGGTAGTTTACGTCCCGGAGAATTGAGCTGCTACCTGCCCCCGTCCCCGCCAGAATGAGTATCGGGCTGGCGACGAGTAGTTTGGCGGGTTTACCCAACGTATATTTTGGCGGGCCTGCCCGACGGTTTGTGTGGCGGGTACTTGTATCAAAGATAGGCATGTGGATTGATTAATTTGTCATTTTGAAAGATTTGACCCCAATTGGCCGCAAACCTGCCCGAACTGACTGGTCAGGCGGACGGCACCGGCATAGTCATCGCCAGAATCAGTAATCCCCAAATAATTACACCAAAAATTATTCCGGCAATGTTCCACCCGCTAAACTTATCATTAATCTTCTGGCCTGGAACCACCTTTGCATTGAGAGAGTTTATGACACCCTGAACAGGAAGTAGTGGTAACATCGGCAGGAAGAATGTCATTAATGAGAAGGGATCGGGCAGGATCCCAGTGGTGGAGAAAAGAATGTATCCTACCGTAATCCATACCGGACTGTACTCCGCACGTACGTTATTCTCTTTCGCACACTCCCGAACCCCTTTGAATAGACTATAACAGAAAATGGGCACCAAAAACGTTCGCCAGAATGGCCGAATATCTGAACCTTGAGTTTCCTTCAGGATTTTCCAGTTCGTATAGAACCAGTAAAATATATATATACTGAATGTGCAGACAGTCATTACTATCAGCTTTGTCTTTGATGTTGGAAAAAACATCTGAGATTTATTCATATTTCCTTCATTAGCCTTTATTCTATTATAATACTTTCGACTCAACGTAACCTTCTATTCAGGTATAATCTGGCGTAACGGCATTCCCTTAATCCTCTTCAGACAATCTTTTAAGGCTTCTTCTACAGAATCACCCAGGCCGACGTAGTCGGTATTGCCGCATTCCTGAGTAATAAGACTGGGAACGGCAATGAAGGCGCCCTTATCAGAATTGACCAGAGGCTCTCTGACATTGATAAATATTCTCTCTTCTTCTCTTTCTAGTTCAAATTGATGTACTCGCGATAAAACGTCATCCTGGTTTAAGAATTCTTTTATATTTTCCATCTCATCTCCTTTATTCTGATCTATCGGAATAGTAAAACAGTGGAATAATGGTTTTTTCTTATAAGTAAGCACTGTTACATTATCTCAATTGACTATAATAGTATATGGTTAAAAGGTAAAATCAAGAGGAAAAATAACTCTCAAATTCAACCGGCTCAAACCTGAAGGAGAACCTTACATCCGCTAAATATGTAGATTCTCATCAGTCTGCATAAAAAAGTTAGTTGACTGTTTGTAGAGATTTAATAACGGTGAAGTTAACACTATTTTCCTTTAACCGGGATTAAAAAATTTCACTCGCTTTTGATTTTGAAGAAAGGTATAAAATAAACATTCAAAAATACTGAAGAAATTTTTCCTCCAAAGGGATGTAGCGGAAACCTGGTTTCCATTACCATGTCTAAGTGTATAAATGGAAGGCTACCCGCCCGTACCGAACGGGTACGTTCGGGCGGGAAGCCATTCCCCGCCTACCCCCGCCTGCCGGACGGGCAGGGGCAGGCAGGCGTTACAGTTTGCTAGTATACATTGAATTTATGAAAAAATCTTAATACCATTTCTAACTATGACAATTTCAAACAATCCAGAATCTGAAGCAAAGAGAAGATATGAATTTAAATTACACGGCTGGATAGGCATCTTCCTGATCGTAATTGCAGAATCCGGCGTTATCCTCCAACACAATTTTTACATATCACACCGTATAAGTATATGGACCACACCCTTATGCTGGTGGGGCTATATCTTTTTGATGGATGCTATAATCTTCAGACTAAAGGGAAACTCACTTATCTGCAACAGAAGAAGAAATTTCCTGCTACAACTCCCACTCTCTATATTAATATGGCTGATGTTCGAGCTTTACAACCTACACCTTGCTAACTGGAAATATATTGGCTTACCTACTAATCCGGTAGAACTTTGTTTAGGTATGGGATTATCATTCGCAACGATAATGCCGGGAATGTTTCTAACAGCAGAACTTCTGGATACACTTCGTATCTTCGATAGATTTCATATAGCGAAACTTAAGGTAACAAACAGAACAATTTACGGAGGAATTATACTTGGCTTCCTATTTGTAATGGCACCGTTATTATTACCCGAACATTCTGCCAAGTACCTGTTTGGCCTTGTATGGACGGGCTTTGTAATGCTGATGGAACCGATTGTGTACTCAAGCAGGGGCGACTCCCTGTTAAGGGACTTAGAGAACGGAACTTTAAAAAGAATCCTCTCTCTCTTTACAGCCGGATTTATCTGTGGATTACTGTGGGAGTTCTGGAACTTCTGGGCGGCGTCAAAATGGGTTTACACAGCGCCTTTCATGCAGGACCTGAAGATATTTGAAATGCCTGTTGCAGGTTTTCTGGGCTTTGGCCCTTTTGCCTGGGAATATTTCGTAATGTATAACTTTGCCAGGTTATTGTTGAGAAGAGATTTAGATAAATAACGAGATTATAATCCAAGAAATTTAATCGCTATTCCACAAAGGCAAATGGTAGCCCCTGCCAGGGCATGAGTGTACCGTTCTAACCGTCCCATAGGTAGAAGGTTTGCACCTAAAGAAAGGAGTATTACAATGCCCAGCATTGTAGCAATCGTTACTACGCCGAAGACACCCGCTACCAGCACCAGGCCAAAAGTACTACTCTTTGCCGCCGGATATATCAGTAAGGGAATTAAGGGTTCACAAGGCCCGAATACAAAGATCGTAAAGAGTATCCAGGGAGTAAGGTTCTTTGCTTTTTCCCCCTTATGAAGATGTAAATGCTCTTTACTATGTGTATGTTTGTGTATCGGCATACTCGCGTCTCCATGAGCATGCCAGTGTACGTGTGGCCGCCTCTTTCTCGCCCTGAATACCCCCCAAACAAAATACCCCGTTCCAAATGCTATGAGTAACCATGCCGCAAGTCCGCCACGGAATGATTCTATTGCTCCTAATTTGTTGATAGAAATCCCCAGAGCGATACCTATGATGCCTAATACAATAGAACTTAATACATGGCCTGCACCACACAAAGCGGTTATGCATGTTGTTTTGGCCAGAGACCATTTCCTTGCCCGGGCCATCACAATAAACGGTAGATAGTGGTCAGGCCCAAGCAGTGTGTGAAACAGACCTATAGATGCGGCGGTAATGGTGATAACGGTTAATTCGTGCAACTTTTATAATCCTTTCAATATAAGAGTAATGAAATAATCCCCCTGGCCCCCCCCCTGTCTGCCGACAGCAATGTCATTGAATTAAGACGTAGCTGAAACCTGGTTTCCATTACCACATCTAAGTGTATAAATGGAAGGCTACCCGCCCGTACCGAACGGGTACGTTCGGGCGGGAAGCCATTCCCCGCCTACCGGACGGGCAGGGGCAGGCAGGCGCTACAGTTTGCAGGCATACACTGAATTTATGAAAAATTCTTAATTCAATGACATTGGTTCCGATCAGTACATTTTTGCCGGTAGCATAATTTCAAAATTAGTAGCACATTCACTCAAAAAAATTTTAACTCAAATCTTTACCTAAAGTGGCAGTCGTCAGCTTCCCGTGCTTTACACCCTTTGTGCCGATAAGCCTGTCGGCTATTATCTTTATTTCTCTTGCCTTTCCCTTAACGACCAGGACCTCCAGGCAGTTATGGGCGTCGAGGTGAACGTGTAAGGTAGAAATCATAGCGGTATGGTATTTATGTTGAATACTTGTAAGGGTGTCAGGTAATTCACGTTTGTGATGATTGTAAATAATCGTAATGGTACCGACCGTTTCTCCCGTTCCAACTTCCCACTCTTTTTCAACCAGATTGTTCCTTATCAGATCCCTGATCGCTTCCGACCTGTTCGCATAACCTTTTTCTGTAATGTATTTATCAAATTGTTTGAGAAGTCCGGAGTCCATTGAGACCCCAAACCTGACGGTATCATCCATAATTCAAACCTGTTTTCAGCGTGTTATGATTTCTTATTTTGTAACACTAATTAGTATAAAAATCAATGGATATTTTTGCCATTCCCATCTCATTTTACGTATGAGAGATACAAGACAAATTATATTACCCGTGCCTGGTTTTGTTCCGTATTTTTGTCTTGATGTTTCTTTGGATTGTATCTATATTGTTTACAAACTTAAAAATACTCCTTGGAGGCACTAATATGGCAGACACACATTCACTTGATATTGTATGCAAAGTAGAAATGCACGAGGTTAAAAACGCTGTCGATCAAGCCAGAAAGCAACTGGCGGTAAGATACGATTTCAAGGGAAGCAAGTCATCTATTACCTTGAACAAAGACGATTCTATAACGTTGCTTGCCGATGATGATTATAAGCTCCAAAGCCTGACAGATATATTAAATGAAAAACTCGTGAAGAGGAAGATTCCCTCAAAAGCACTTGATTTTGGGAAGACCGAAAATGCGCTGGGAAACACCTTGAGGCAGGTTATCACGTTTCAGTCAGGGATTCCAATGGACAAAGCTAAAGAAATCGTCAAATTTATTAAAGGTATGAAGGTGAAAGTACAGTCACAAATACAGGAAGATAAAATCCGGATATCAGGGAAAAAGATAGACGATCTACAGGCAGTTATGCAGTCGATCAAAGACCAGGATTACGATTTCGCTGTTCAATTTGAGAATTACAAATAAGACACTAATTCCACGAATTTACACTAATTAACTTTGATTTAATGTTGGGCTCTAAGTCGACAATAGACGGTTTTGCAACTTAGTTGTTCTTAATACTGATAACAGAAACATTCTAGACATCAATTCGTGTAATTTGTGTCTAGATCCTTACCCCCACCTTTTTAAATTCTCTCTCGCTGTATAACATTACGTAATCGTCCATGCCGGTTTTTTGTTTTATACTTTCGATAACGTTTTCACATTCTTCATCTGTGTAACCGTGGATCATGGTAAAGACGTTATACTCCCAACCGGGAAATGTTGGACGTTCATAGCAATGTGTAACCTCTTCAAAGGCCGCCATAATCTTCCCGCACTCGTCCACCTTTTCACTTGGCACCTTCCATACGACCATTGCATTAGAGTTTATTCCTATCTTCCTGTGAGCGATAGACGCCGCAAGCCGCCTTATCTTTCCGTTTTCCAACAGAGCC
>JACZYU010000139.1:0-3077 GCA_022570935.1 Planctomycetota bacterium
CTGACAGTTAATCGTGCCAAAGACGCCGAAAACTACCAAATGAAGAAACATGCTTGTTAAAGCGCAACTCTAATGTCTTTGAAAGGATTCTAAATCCATGCCTGCGATAAATTCCCGGACACCATTGGATCCTCATATCAAAGAAAATTTAAAACCTCCTTACATACCAAAATCTATATTCAACATAATTCAAATAGAGTAATTTCTTGATTCCACATAAACAACACCTCCCATAATGAAAAGCCTAAACGAGGCATCAGGGATCGTTATCGCCTCCTCCAAAAATAATGCCGCTTTATAGCCTCTCTTTTTACCTATCTCCCTGGTTATTCTCCCTCTTGCTATAATTTTTGACCTCCTGCCAACCGTCAGGCAGACATAGTCAGTAAAATCCTCTCCGACTACCGCCTACGACAAAAAACAGTCGGCTTATTAAATCTCCTCTTCACTGACTAAGGCTGTAGCGGCTATCAGGCAATCGTCTAATTCCAGATTATGTGACTTTGTATCTCTCTTGAGCCCGCCGGCAATTTTAGCAATCTTTTCTGTAATGGGAATAGTAAAAAAACTGTCAAGGAGTTTAGTGGTTTTATCCTCTTCAGTTTTTTGCATACCCGCATGTATCTCCGCAATGGTAATAACCGAACAGTAAAGAGGGAAAACTTCAGACTGTTTCGTCAAATAATCTTTGGCGCCTGCTTTTCCTCTTAGAAAATCAATAAGTATATCAGAATCTATTAATAGCTTTTTCATCTTCTGTCCTTCGTGGTCCTGCTTGATTTCCTTATTTGTCTTATATACTCGTTAGTACCATCAGCCAACTCAGGATGATCTTCTTTTTTCCATGCACCAAAGCTTTCCTGTAGATTTTTGCTGAGTTTTATTCTTTTAAGCTCTTTCTTCAACGCTTCAGCAACCACTTTGCTTTGTTGCATTCGAGGTACATTCTTTCTAAGGTCATCCAGTATTTCTTTTGGTAAGAGAAAATTTGCTTGTTTGGTCAGTGTTTTCATTATTATGCTCCACTAATACATTGTCTTAGATATAGTTAGAATAGATCCTATATTTATTTCTATATAAAATCAACTCTTTTTGTTGCAACACTTTTGGTTTTCTGCCAGATTGCGAAGACCTTTTGATGTAGGACTCCTCATACCAATCCAAATTGTTCTGAGGCATGATATGAACTTCTAACCAAAGGACCTGATTCCACATGCTTGAATCCCATCTTCTCGCCCTCATATTTCAGGTGTCTGAATTCATCGGGATGGTAGAAACGTTTTATAGGCAGGAACCCTTTACCGGGGCAAAGGTACTGTCCGATAGTAAGTATGTCACATCCAACGTCTCTCAGGTCTTTCATCACGTCTATTATCTCATCATGTTCTTCACCCATACCGAGGATGAGGCCGGACTTGGTCGTTAGTTCAGGATAGATCTCTTTTGTTTCCTCCAACAAACGAAGCGAACGTTCGTAGTCGGCACCCGGTTTTACGTTCGGATACAGTCTCGGTACCGTCTCAAGATTGTGGTTGAGTATGTGTGGGCTTTCATTCAGGACAATTTCGAGGGCATTCTCTGAACCTTTGAAGTCAGGTATCAGTACCTCTATTGTGCATGTAGGATTTTGAGTGTGGATGGCCTTAATTGTCCTTGCGTAGTGGTCTGCACCACCATCAGGGAGGTCGTCCCTGGTGACAGACGTGATAACAACATGCCTTAAGCCTATTTGTTCAACTGCTTGTGCAATCTTTTCGGGTTCTCCCTCCTCCAATGCTGATGGAACTCCTTTAGTAACTGCACAAAAATTGCATTTACGGGTGCAAACATCTCCGAGTATTAAAAATGTTGCAGTGCCCTGCCCGAAGCATTCTCCAATATTTGGACAGACGGCCTCTTCACATACCGTGTGCAGGTTGGCAGTTCTTAATAGGTCTTTCATCCTATGGTATTCTTCGCCTCCCGGCAGTTTAACCCTGAGCCAATCGGGACGTTTTGCTTGCATCTTTTTACTCCAATGTTTCTTCCTGATTTATACGTAAGTTTTCAATAAGAAGAGGAAAACCTCCCCTTCCCCGGACAAGAAGCGCCGAGGACTTTAATCCCCTCCTTGACAAGGAGGGGAAATGGGGTGGTAAAAAAAAATTAAAAGTTTTCCTCTTCTTATCGAGAACTTAACAATAAAATTTTAGTAGCAAATTTTCAGAACTGAATTATTATGTAGTATTAGTATAAGTGCACAAACTCGCTTTTTTCAAATGATAAATTACTATAAAGAGAAAGCCTGAAAGAATCCAATAAAAACAGACCATGGCAAGCCTCTTTATTATTGCGTACGAATGACTAGTTCTTTTTGTTGATTTGAGCGAAGGAAATACGAATATATCATAAAATATACTACATGTTGTATAAAACAATAGCAGCTATGCTATATATAGCATTTTGGTTTATGAAAATGAGATTTTTAATATCATTTTCTGCTATCAAATGTTCACTGTCAGGTTGTTGCCGGATGACGTTTCCTTAACTATTATATAGCTTGACACTTTTACACAAATTGTTAGAATTTTTAGGTAACAAATATTTTTTTTAAGGTACAGTTTGGTCATGGGAAAGATTGTTGCAATTTGTATAAGCAAGAAAAAGGGTGTTCAAAAAAAGGTTATAAAACGGTGTAAGTTAGTTGAGAACTATGGCTTAGAGGGCGATGCCCATGCCGGTTCCTGGCACCGCCAGATTAGTTTGCTTTCAAAAGAAGCTAGATTAGTTATGGAAAATAAAGGGGCAAAGCTTAACGATGGCGACTTTGGAGAAAACCTGCTGACAGAAGGCATTGATTTTGTACACATTAAGGTAGGAAATAAATTGCGACTGGGAAAAGATGCTTTGGTAAGGATTACTCAGATTGGCAAGGAGTGTCACGATAGATGCAGTATTTATTACCAGGTAGGTGATTGTATAATGCCCAGGGAAGGCATATTTGCCGAAGTTTTAAAGGGCGGCGAGATAAAAATAGATGATGATATCGAGTTTTTAAATGATAAAAGCAGCAGTTCTAACAATTAGCGACAAAGGCT
>JACZYU010000139.1:3176-6075 GCA_022570935.1 Planctomycetota bacterium
GGTGATTGTATAATGCCCAGGGAAGGCATATTTGCCGAAGTTTTAAAGGGCGGCGAGATAAAAATAGATGATGATATCGAGTTTTTAAATGATAAAAGCAGCAGTTCTAACAATTAGCGACAAAGGCTCAAGGGGCGAAAGAGAAGACAAAAGCGGCGAGGTGATCAAGGAGAAGCTGGGTCACATTAATGCTGAAGTTGTCGCATATGAGATAGTGCCTGATGAGCGGGAAATTATCTCCCAAACCATTAGGCGTTTCGCCGATAGGGCGAATTTGATTTTGACAACAGGGGGCACGGGTGTAAGTCCCAGGGATGTTACACCAGAAGCAACCAGGGACGTGATAGAAAGGGAATTGCCCGGTTTTTCGGAAGCCATGAGAGCGGAAAGCTTTAAGGTTACCACAAGATCTATAGGATCACGAGCTGTGTCAGGGATGTATAAAGATACGCTGATTATTAACCTTCCCGGAAGCCCTAAAGCAGTTTCAGAATGCTTAGACGTTGTGCTGAAGGCTATTCCGCATGTTCTGGAGGTAGCAAGGGGAAACGTCACTGACTGCGGCAAGGATGTAAAACCGCATAGTTGAATTGAATAGGACACTCCCGCCTAACAAACTGGCGGACAGGCAGGTATTTCTCAATATTGTAATTTCCACCCGAGGCGGACCTTGAGTTGCTTTATAGGGGCGACTTTAGCGGCCGACTCGTTCGGGTTTAGGATATTTGTATCGAAAAAATGACATTTCAGGAAATAATATTTAATCTCCAGAAATATTGGGCAGATGAAGGATGCGTAATAATGCAGCCGTATGATATTGAAATCGGTGCCGGCACCTTTAATCCATCAACTTTTCTAAAGGTTCTTGGAAGAAAGCCTTGGCGGTGTGCATATGTGGAGCCGTCCAGAAGGCCGACAGATGGCCGTTACGGTGAGAACCCGAACAGATTGCAGCATTATTATCAGTTCCAGGTAATCATAAAGCCATCTCCGGAAAACTCCAAGTCTTTATACTTAAATAGCTTGAGATCCCTTGGGGTCGATTTGGTTAAACATGATGTACGTTTTGTAGAAGACGATTGGGAGTCGCCAACCTTAGGTGCAACTGGATTGGGCTGGGAAGTATGGCTTGACGGTATGGAAATAACCCAGTTTACATATTTCCAACAGATTGGCGGGATTGAGCTGGATGTTATTTCACTTGAACTGACCTACGGCCTCGAAAGAATCGCTATGTTTATCCAGGATAAAGAATCCGTATACGATTTGGAATGGATGGATGGGTGTACTTATGGAGATGTGCACAAGTTAGATGAAGTGCAATTTTCGAGATATAATTTTGAGGTTGCGGATATTCCCATGCTTCTCGAGCAATTCGACATGTATGAAAAAGAATGCAAGAAACTATTAGAAGACGGGATCGTCATTCCCGCATACGATTATGTATTAAAATGTTCACATACATTTAATATGTTGGATGCCAGAAAATCAATAGGCGTTGCACAGCGTACGAGATATATTGGGAGAGTAAGGAGCCTGGCAAAGGGTTGTGCTGAAGGCTATCTAAGGCTAATAGAAGATACGAACAATTAGAAAATACCTGATTTATCGCCAGCCACACATTACGAATACCTCGATTTGCTTATTTCTAAATACAGGGTGTTTCAGAGTGAAGCTTAAATCATTTTTTGTAGCTTATTTGGCGTGTGGATCAGTCAGGAAATTTAGTTTCGCAACAATACTTTCGAATTGAGCGTTATTGGAAAACTCAATTGTAATTTTCCCCTTTCCATTTCTTTCTATAATGGAGACCTTTGTTCCAACAGCCCTTCTTAGTCCGTCTTCCAGTTCCAGAATTTGTGGCGATTTGATTAATTTAGGGGTCAGTTTAAGGCCCATAGGTGATTTTGCCGGATCCGCAATAGTTTTACTGCCAGAAACGATTTGTTCTACTTCGCGAACAGAGAGATCGTCTTTTGCAATCTTTTCGCTGAGGGATATTTGTTTTTTTGGGTCTTTTAGGGATAAAAGGGAGCGTGCATGGCCCATCGAGATTGTTCCACGTGAAACAAAATCCCGGACTTCCTCCGGCAGGTCCAGTAAGCGGAGTGTATTTGCTATGGTAGACCGGTCCTGACCAACCTTTTTTGAAATTTGTTCTTGTGTTAAACCGAAATTATTTTTTAATTCTGAAAAAGCAGTGGCTTTTTCGATTGGGTTCAGGTCTTCTCTCTGTATGTTTTCTACCAATGCAAGTTCTATGGTCTTTAAATTGTCAGCATTTTTTACGATTACAGGCAATTCCTTTATTCCTAATTGTTTTGACGCTCTCCAGCGTCTTTCTCCTGCTATTATTTTATACCCTTTGCTTGTGGGGCGAACTATTATTGGCTGCAAAATTCCATGTTCTCGTATAGAATTTACTAACGATTCCATTTGGGGTTCTGAAAATTTCTTGCGTGGTTGTGCTTCATTTGGTTGGATATTTGCCACGTTGACTCGCATGAGCTTTTCGCTGGATTCTATACCAATCGCCTCTCCCAGTAAAGATTCTAAGCCGCGTCCAAGGTTTTCTTTGTTTGCCATTTGATTATTTAGAAATTTTAAGCTTTAAAAGTTTTATTTGAGAATTAATTAGATATTACGTAGCAGATTATGTTTTAATATTCAAGAAAAATATCTAAGAAGCGATGGGGAAAATTTAATATTTTATTATGAGGATTCTTGTCCCTATAGTTATTAACAGTTTTAAGGAAATTATCAGGCAACCGTTCTATTATGTTATTCTTTTTTCAGGTTGTTTAATAATGCTGCTGTCATTAACTTTTACATTCTTCGCATTTGGAGAAGAGGCAAAGATGATACGAGATATGGGGATTTCTACTATAACTATTAGCGG
>JACZYU010000020.1 GCA_022570935.1 Planctomycetota bacterium
AAGAAGAACAGCTTAGTGTAGTAACAGAAGAAATTCCTTCTATAGAAGAAGTATCACCCTCTGGTGTTTTCATTTTTGGTAAAAGGATTGAAAGCCGTTTTAAGAAATTTATAACGATCCTGATTTCAATTTTTCTTTTACCTCCTGTCGTATTATTCGGGCTATTAATAATAACAAGTGTTGTGCTGATTGCTTTTCCTTTGATTTCAATTGCCTTGCCGATAACACTGTTATCCTTATGTATACTTCTCATAGCGCTTCCTGTTGTGATACCTTTTCTTACGGTTATCACTCTTATTACTGGTAAAGGAAAAATACACTTTGGCCTGAAGAATAAGAAATTTGCAATTAAGATATTTGGCATTACCTTTCCCCCGTACGCAAATCGTTAACGTTAACGTTATTATAATCTTACATTAAAAACACAATTTTTTAAACTATAGAGATTTAAAATGGAAAAAAGCTTTAACCCAAAAGGTGTCAAAAAAAAGAAGCTCATTTCTATGAAAATGATGTTTTTTGTCATTGTACCCATAATGCTGGTAGTCTTACTCATTTTAGGTAGCAGACGGATGTCATGGAGGGAGATACAGGCTGACGAGGTTGCCGTAATTATAAATAACATTACCGGCAACATAACTACCATAGACCGTGCCGGCGCTATAGTTTACTATCCCTTCATACAGGACCTGTACGTCCTCGACAAAAGTGAGCAGGCAGCTCCAATGACTTCAGCTAATATATCAGCCGATTTCCCACAGGGTAACCCTATAATACTTAAGACACGTGATGGAGGTGACGTAAGTATTGATTTGGTTATACAGTATAAATTAATTTCAAAACAAGCCGGTTTGGTCGTGCAGAACACCGGTACTGGCGAACAATTTAAAGAAAAATGGATTTGGGACTATGCGAAGACTATTTGTAGATATGAGTTTGGAGAATTATCAATAAGTGAATTCCCTGATTCAGTGAAGAGGGAGGAAAGGATAAAAGAGTCAAAAGAAGAACTGAACAGGCTGTTAAATCCACATGGAATATTCGTTACATCCTTGAACTTTATTGATTATCGTTATTACAGGGAGTATGCAGAGAAGATTCAGGAAAGAAGACTTGCTGACAAAGAGGTTGAGGAGCAGGTTCAGAGGGCATCAGCCGCTAGGAAAAATCAGGACAAGGTAATTACTGAAGAAACAAAAAAATTAGATGTTGCAATATCCAGATTCTGGGGTGAGTTATATAATATGGAGATATATGCAAAAGCAGAGGCTGACAAAATCAGGGATGCCGGCAAGGCATATCTTATTAAGGCAACACTTGATGCTGATGCTGAATACGATAGATTAGAGAAAGAAGCAATGTCAATACTTGCCGTTAAAAAGGCAGAAGCAGAGGGTCTTCTTGCCCTTAGAAAAGCGCTTGAGGGTGCGGGAGGCCGCAACCTGGTCAAAATGGAATATGCTAAGAGATTGCGTGAAGCAACGATAACGGGAACACCGGTATTAAAGGCTGCAGCAGAACTACCACAACTTAGAATAAGGGAAATAGAACGGCAGCTTCACTCGCAGGAAATAATACCCCCGTCGGTGGAAGAAGAAAAAGAAGAAACATCGTCTCACACAGAGGAGAAAACGGGACATTCAGGACATTAAGTTAGATTATATACGTATCAGGAGAGTAAAATAATGGTAAAGTTTCTGGCAAGATTTTTCGCTAAATATTTTATACCTATAAGCATTGGATTCGCCATAATTGTTATTGTCATTGGTGTAAGGTTCATGATTATCAGGATTGAGATTGACCAGATTGGGGTCAAAACTTCAGTATGGGGCATTAACAGAGGTGTTGTACAAAAAGACTACAAACCAGGCTGGCACAGGTATATAAGAAAAATTGAAACGTGGGACGTATTTGACGGTACTGTGCAGACACTTAATTTGACACGGGAGGCACGTAATGCAGAAGGCAAGATTGAATCCCGTGAGCTACGTATAAGGACCGCAGATGACTACGACGTTACAGTTGACATAATAATAAAATATCAGATAATGGCAGGTAAGGCGCACAGGATTCGCCAGGAAATAGGCCCGGGTGACAGATATAAAATGTTTGTTGAAAGTGAAGTAATGGACGTTGCCAGAAGCGTCTTGGGAAAGATGACTGAAAAAGATCTTTACAATCCTGATGAGAAACGCAGAAGGGCTGAAGAGGCGAAACATTTACTTGCAAGTCAGGTTAAATCGCGCCATGTCAATATTATAGAGTGGCTCATACTTGATATGAGGTTCGATGCACAGTTGGAAAGAAAAATCAAAAATGTTAAGCTTGCAGAGTTGGAAGAGCTTTTGAATATAGCAAAAGAGAGAGCCGTTGATAAAAGAGGTATTACTATGGTGATAGACGCTACTACAGAGGCTCTTGCGCAAAAGATACAGGCTGATAAGGATGGTAAAATAGTATCCTTAAAAGCTGAAATGGATACTAAGGTTACGGAGATTATTTCCAGTGCGAATAAATTCATGGTAGAAGAGATGGCGGAAGGGGATCATTACATACATGTAAAACATGCGGCAGGCAAGCTGCTCGTTGACAGGGCAAAAGCGGAGGGTGAAAGGTTGCGAAGGTTAGCTATGACAGGTTGGGGAGGAGATTTAATCGTAGCTCTTGAAGCTGCCAGGAATATGAACCTGGGTGAAATAGTGGTGTCTACACAGGTCGTAGACTTCCTGGATGTAAGCAAAATGATAATCAAATTTGGAGCGGGGGTAGAGAGAGATCTGCCTGTCCTTTTAGAACTGGAATCTTCGCCTGGTGTCCTTAAGCTTTCAGATGATTTACCTGAAGAACTGAAAGATCATGGTGGACATGGAGGAGGTCATGGCGGGAAACATGAAAAACATGAAGAGCACGAATGAAAGAAGGAACATGAAGAGCATGATAACGCCGCTCCGCATCAAAAAGACCACGGAACCTCTTTAATGGAACATGGGCATGATACGACTTCTCGCGAAATACATGATAAGCCGCAACCGAAAACTCATAAGGAAATGGAAACCTTTACTGAAGAATATCCTGTATCTCAGTAGCGGAATGGTCATGCCAGAGGCAGATATGTCTTAGGCACGACTTTAGCATTTATGGGAAAACTTGAAAGGTGAATTCACTTCGTTTAATCCACCCCACATCGTACCATACATTTGTTTACTTGTAGGGTGGATTAAGGCCATAGGCCGAATACACAGGTACCATGCTTGATTTACAAAAAATTGGGAATGCGCCAGGCTTCCATTATCATTTAGCAATTATGGAAACTTGAAGGTCGTGCGGCAGGCTGGTTTCCGCTACGTCTTAATAAATGACAACGCGTTTAGTAAGAGCTTTTAAACGCTATCTCATACCGGTCAATATCGACGGGGCGTACACCTGCAATAATTTCATCAAAGGCCTTTGTCTCTCCACTCTTAACCCGCCTTACTGAGAAATCAAAACTCGTGATCATGCCATAAGCCTTACTGAATACTTTCATAACAAAAGAAGCGTTGAAAAAGTCATTTTCTGAATTGTTATTAATTTCTCCTGTCACAGCGGATGAAGAACCGAAGGTGTTAAAAGAAACATTCCCGGCATAAAACCCGTTACCTACGCTTTTAAAACCTTCCAGTCTTTCTGGAAACCCCGTTTTTCCCTCATCAAATAACAACTCTTCTAAATCTCCCGGCCCTGTCTCTTTTGTGTCGGCCTTTGCAACCTGCAACTCCTTTTCAATCATCTTGATTGTACTTTCGCCTGTACCTGAAACTGACAGCATCCGGGCAGGGGAAACAGAATACTTAGCAATCCTTTCCGGCTCTATACCGGTTATTACTTCTTCAAAAGTATCAGTTTTACCCTCTTTAAAACTATAAACAGTGAATCCATGACCGCCCAAAAAAACATTTTCTTTATCAAAGGCCTGAACTTTAAAATCTATCATACCGTAGTCTCTGTCAGATTTGTTCATTATTTCACCGCTTATCAGTGTTGATGAGCCAAACGATTCGAACTTTACACTTTTAATAAGGAAACCTCCCCCTATATCCATATATCCATCAGCCGCAGTTACTTTCTCGGGAGGCGCTTCTGCTTCCTTTGGTTGAACTTTTGGAACCGCATCCTTTTTCACTACCTCAGTTTCCTTTTGGTGAGCATCTGCAACCTCAACATGTTTCTTCTCCGGTTTAGCTTTCTCATGTACCTTTGTTGGAATTTCTTTTAATTCTTTTTCCCCTTCAGCCTTTCGTACTATAACTCCTGATTCCAGTCTACTCAATCTGGCATTCAGTTCTTCAATACCTTCTGTAAGAGATTCGTCAGGAGACGTTTGTTTCTTTAAACTCTCTTCCATAGAGAGAATTAATTCTTCCTGTTTAGCCAGCCTTTCTGTCAGCTTGTTGATAATACTCTTCTGCTCGTCTATAGAATTAAGCAATGTCTCTACCGGTTTCTGAGCAATTCTATATATCCTTTCAAGTACTGCCGTCTTAACTTCCTGGTCTTCTAATCTTTTTGCCAATTGAGAAAACCTTTTCTTAAATACATCCAATGTCCCTTCGAATGATTTTACGATATCTCTTACACCTTCCAAAGAGCTCATTTTCGCAACCTTGTCAACCTTGGCATCGAGATCGGTTAGCAGATTTCCTATGTCAGCCATACTCTGGTGGTAATCGGCAATCTGCTTCTCTCTGGCGCCACTCTCACTCTCCAGTGCTGAAAACCTTTGACTCAATTCACTAGTTTGTACTACCCAATCACTTAAAGATTCCTCAAAGTTTTTCAAATCCTTTAGAATATCAGAAAAACCATTAATACATGGGAAAAGAAATATCAGGGTAAAGAGGCACAAAATAAACAGTTTCTTCATATACGTTTCTCCAAAAGATAGAAGACATCCTTATATTTGAAGGAATTAGAATTTATAACATTTCCTAGATTCAACTAACAAGTTCAAATATACATCAATAAATAATATGACGCAATTAAAAAGAAACAGCAGTATCAAAGTGTACAATATTTATTAGAAAATATTGTACACTTTGATACTGCTTGACATTTGCATGCAACACTCATTCTTATTATAATCTTGGAAATATTATAGTAAATCTTAATCTTTTAAAATTTAGAGCAAATTTAATGAATGCTAAACGGATTATTTTAACAATGGGAATTGCTTTCTCTATCTTTTTAATTACCCTTCCTCTGGTAAGTTACAGATTCCTTAAAGAATCAGTAGAAGCTGAAGTTTTTAATCACTTAATCAAATGTTATTGGGTGTATTGGTTATAGAAATTCCTTTTTCTCATTTAGATGCTATTATGACTCACAGAGCAGGCCTGGGAGAAACAGGAGAAATGTACCTGGTAGGTGACGATGGCTATATGAGATCGAATTCCAGGTTTTCTGAAGTACCAACCATACTTCAGAAGGAAGTAGATACAGAGGCAACAATGGAGGCATTGAACGGAATCGTTGGGAAGAAGATAATAAAGGATTATCGAGGGGTTCCGGTATTAAGTGCGTATACAGCGTTAGATCTTAAGTTTGTTAACTGGGCGCTCCTGGTCGAGATTGATGAGAAAGAGGCGCTTGCCGCTATTCATACTGTAGAAAGAAGGGTTATAATACTTGGATCCTTAATTACGTGTATAACTTTCTTTTACATTTATTAGTAAACAGAAGGAAAAATCAGCAAATAATTGCAGAGTCTTTAGCAGAAGGATCCAAGGCCTGATTCATAATTGTGGTGTATTATCTAGAGATGTTTCGAAGTCAGATTTCCCTCATCACATGCCCATTGTTACTAACCACCAGGTAAAGATACTTGCAGCATAACCCAGGGCAATGACAGGTGCCCATTTCAGATGGGATATAAACGTGTAATTCTCCCTGTTAATACCCATCACCGCCACGCCTGCCGCTGAACCTATCGACAGTAAGCTGCCCCCCACACCACAAGTTAACGTTACGAGGAGCCACTGGTCCAATCCCATTCCCAGATCCATATTTAAGACTGCGTACATAATAGGGATATTGTCAACAATAGCCGAAAGGATACCGATTGCTACGTTTGCATAGGTATCTCCCATAAATGAATAAACCCCTCCTCCAACAAATGTGAGAAAACCAACGTAAGACAATGCCCCCACCGCAGTCAGAACTCCAAAAAAGAAAAGCAAGGTGTCAAATTCCACCTGCTCCACCTGTTTGTAAAAGTCATAACGAGAAACCTTACGCCTATCCCGTTCAAGACCTAATTTTTTTAAGAATCTCTTCTCTCCCCACTTTTCCATATAGTACGATATAAACATAAGATATCC
The DNA here is from genome assembly GCA_022570935.1 of Planctomycetota bacterium. GTDB lineage: Bacteria > Planctomycetota > Brocadiia > Brocadiales > Scalinduaceae > Scalindua. The sequence goes on from JACZYU010000020.1 coordinate 6,357, forward strand.
CAAACCGCACATCATGCCCAAAAAAGGAGGAAGGTGTAGAAACTGGTGAAAAGAGACCCCTGTAGCAATGGTTAACACAAAGAGAAACATTGTCCTTTTGGCTCCCGGTTTCATTGCAATTATTTCTTCTTTGGGCGCAGGTTTCCCCTTTGGGATAAAAAAGCTCATGATAAGCGCCGGGATTATCCAGTTAACAACAGACGGAATCATCAGATAAGAAAATGTAAGAGTATCCACCTTCCCCGCCGTCCATACCATAAGTGTAGTAATATCTCCAAAAGGACTCCAGGCACCACCGGCATTGGCAGCGACTATGATATTGACAAATGCCGGTATGATAAACTTCTTGTTACCGTCACTTACCGCTAATGCCACTGTTGACATAAGCAGGGCGCTGGTCAAATTGTCTGCAAGGGGTGACAGGAAAAATGTTATTATTCCTGTAGCCCAGAATAGTGATCTAAAGCCCAACCCTTTAGATAACAACCAGGCGCGTAGAGCTTGAAACACATTTAAAGAACTGAGGGTATTAATATAAGTCATGGCAACAAGCAGGAAGAAAAAGAGTCCCCCAATCTCTGCAATAAGATGTTCAACGAAGTCGTGGGCTTCACCATGTCCTGCCCCATGCTTCATTTCATAAATACCAATAAGCATCCACATAAGGCAACCTACCAATACAATTGGCTTGGATTTCTTTAAATGAAGCTTTTCCTCAAAAACGATAAGGGCATAAGCAATTATGAATAAAATCAGTACTGAATATCCTACCCACGAATTAAGCATGTTCATTATTCTATAATCCTTTTTTTAGACGCAAGAATTCGATAATATGACGTTGTTAAGTTACACAACCGGTTGGTTTGTTCTCCATCTGAAAGGGCTATATAACTAATCTGAGAGTATTAAGTCAAGCAAAATCTAGTATTGGTTATATTTAAGATCAGCCTATTATTAATTGTGAGATTAGCAACTATCTATAAGAATATTTATACTTTTTCTAAGAAAGGCCTTAATAAATCATTATATATATTATCCCACAAGTAATTACAGAATATTTTTCGATACATACAATGTGTTCGTAATTGTCCTAAAAATTCTAAGATATTCTCAGCTATTTTCCCTGGACTATCTTTCAATGGAAAGTAGAACACATTTTCTCCCGCAATGGATTTAAACGGTTCTATATCGGAACAGGCGATTGGCAATTTTGCCATTCCGGCTTCTAATAATGGGAGTCCGAAACCCTCTCGTTTACTTGGCAGAAAAAGTATATCCGATATCTGGTAAAGATCACGAATCGTCTCCCAGTCTGCCGACATTCTCTCCCCACTTTCGAAAACATAATCAGAAAGCATGATGACGTGTTTTTGTACTTGTAGAGATTCTGCCAAATCTTTAAGCTTGTTATAATAATGTAATGTTTTTCTTTCATGTGGGTCATATGCTCCGGATAAAAGAAATTTGGCCTTAATGCCTTTATCATGAAAGGCTCTCAGGACTTCAATGGAAAGTTCTATATTTTTCCGGGGGTACAGTCTCGCAGGTTGTATCATTAATAAATCTGTAGTGAATAAGTTGTTTTCCTTAATTAGGCGCATGGTAGTTTTGCCCAAACGAAAAGCCTGCATCGGATCTATTCCATTTGGAATAACAGTTATTTCCTTTTTTGTTTTGTACAACGATTGAAATTCTTTTGCCCGGCTTGGCGATATAGTTATGTACGCAATTTTCGGATTGTACTCTTTAAGAATCATCCATGGTTTTTTTTCTAATTCCTTTGAATAATTCTTATAAAAATACGGTGAATCATGATTCCAATTTACCACCTTAATAGTTTTAGTACTTGCCAATCTATGCAATGCCAATGTCAAAGGTAAGTTATAATGCATCGAAAGCACATTGTGAGCGATAAGAAACCATCCCTAAAAAGGGTGGTTTGAAAGACGATCCTAAAAGGGTAAAATCATTTCCACAAAGGGCTTAGCTTTTTAATATTAGGGCATAATGTCCTATACTACTTGAAGCAGCTAAACGATTTACCCGAACGACGTTATTTGCTTGCTTTGTGTTGTGTGTCATTTTATGTTCATTTTAAAATGACTTTAGTTGCTCTAAACCAACTGATAATTAGACAAATTATAAATATAACTCCTATTATTAACAAAAAAATCTCAATAGGAATTGGCAACTTAACTATATTTCCAAAACGCATAAAAATATAAGCAATAATACAGCTTATTGAAGGTAATATAAAATAGAGAAGGGGAAGTAACCATACTATAAATGACGGCTTTTTACTCACGCTTTTTAATTCTTGTCGTTTATTTTGAATATAATGTTGCCAGCCTATTTTGTTTTGAGAGGTTGTTATTTGATTTCATTGCTTTTCTCCATTGAGATAATTGAGAGGCATAAAGTCCTTCACGGCGAAGGATCAGCCCAATGCTACCAAAGGCATCACACTTGTCAATCTCGCTCAGAATTCGAGCTTTATAAGACTCAGAAAAACGCCGACGACAGGGTTTAACTTCTGCGTCAAATTTGCTAGAAGGGGTTTCGGCCCCTTCTTTTTCTTTTAATAGTTCCATTCTTAATACTCACTTTCACGCCCTTAACAGTGTTGTAGATTTGCATGCCATTCTCATAAAAAAAAAGGGGATGACGCAAAAAGAACTCTCCCGTCATAAAAGAGAATAGAAATAATTTATTTCAATTATAATTCTATTTTCTCCATATTATGGGTAATAAAATTAAAATGACAGTGTATATTTCAAGCCTTCCCAACAACACACAGAGAATTAGTATCCATTTACATGAATAAGAGAAATCGCTATACTTTTTATTTCCTTTTTCAAGATTGCCGCCTATAAGATTATCAATAGCAAAGATCTTAACTCCCATATTTTCAGCATAATCTATAATCCGTTGATAATAATCGTCTCCTTCGTCGCCAGAGGCATGAGAGATTACGAGAGTAGGATTAGGCAGTTCCAGACTGTGCACAATCTCAATTGACCTTTCGATCCATTTTCTCGGCACAACACGGGTTGGTTGCAAAACAAAAAGATCATCTTCCTTCATGCCGATTTTACTCTTTAGCTCGCAGGGGAAATCCTCTAAACCTTCTGGTTCTTCAGCAAAATTATAGACATTTGGAATGACCGTATTTGAAATTCCCAATCTATGACTCAATTGTTTAGATGCCGGGGAATTGATTACGGCATGACGAATCGAAGGAAGGTCAGGTGGGAAAGACTTGTCCAGATAATCCTGACAGGCGTTGATTTGAAAACGGTCTCTCTCCCAATAAAAATCATGATGATGTGCTATGGTCGGAATACCTGTTTCGGCTATGAATTCCGTAATGGCAATACCCAATGGGATATTCAAAGGTATGGTTAATGCATTCTCGGGTATTATTAAATCGATCTTAAATTTTTTGCAGAATTCATATAGCGCCGATTTTAGTTTTTCTTGAATTTTCTGAATATTTTCCGAAATCTTTCTTGTTCTATTTGTAACACCAAACAGACTTTTATTTATATCAGCAACATCTGGATGTTCAAAATGGGCTTCCTCGATCTTGAAAGAAATCTCTTCATTGCGATCAATTTCCCCTGCAAAATAAAAGCAATCGAATCGATTTCGTTTCAGTACCTCTGCCCATTTTTCAATCTCTAAAGAAACGCCATCCGTTCCAGCTATTCTTGTTGAAATGAATCCAACATTCTTTATTTGCTGCATATTCATTTGCTTATCCTCAATAATTTAGCCTAAGAATTTACAATTTAGTAGGGCCAGTTATTACAATCGCAATATTATTTATTCTTTTTTAAGCAAAATTAACGCCAAAAGAATTATTTTATATTATTAATTGCAAACCATCTGTGTGTATTTTTCTTGAGATTTTCTATTATTACTTTCATATATTGTTCCAACTGAAATCGGGGTTGCCATCCTAATTCTTTTTTAGCCTTTTCAACATTAAAACGATATTTTTTGTCTACAATATCTATCATCCAGGGCTTAAAGAAGAAGCTCTTTCCTGATAGAGAATAAACACTGTTTATAAGATGTAAAAGAAAACGTACAAACCACTTCGGCAGGTGTATTAAATTTAAGGGCTTACCATAAATCTCACTGTAAATAAGGCCATAGATTCTATTGTTTGGGACATAGTCTTCTTCAGACAAAATAAAAATCGAACCGGAAACTATTTCCTTCGTCATAACCATTGTCTTTTCAAAAGCATCAAGAACATCTTCAATATGTATGTAAGACAATCCCCCTTCACCTTTTCCCGGGAAGAATCTACATCCGAAACCGCTACGCCAGATAAAAGCAATCTTATTTGCAAGTGGTATTGATCGGCAATCTTCAGAATATACCGCTGAAGGCCTGAAGATCGTTATCTTTATTCTTTTCTTATATTCTAATAAGATTTCTTCTGCTGCAATCTTTGATTTTCCATAATAAAGCATAGATCCCAACGCTGATTCTTCATTCAATTTATCATCGCCCGTAGTTGGGTTCAGTACCGCTGTACTACTCGTAAAAATAAGGTTATTTACATTAAAATCAATCAAATTATCCAGTAAGTATCTGGTTCCATTTTCATTGGTTTCCCGGTACATCTTATTTTCTTCATTTAACATGTCATAATATGCCGCCAGATGAAATACGTAATCGATTTTCCATGAAACCTTTTCTTTTATTTCGCAAAAGGTTTCATGTAGAAACTTCTTGCCTGAGATATCAACTTTATACCATAATACACTGTTATCTCGGCCCTTATGCAGTATCTTATCAATGCCAACAATGTAATACCTCTTTTTCAATCGAGCGATCAATGCAGTACCAATAAAACCACTGGCACCAGTAATTAAGACAACTTGCTTAGCCATTTTGATAATAGACTTGACATAATATAAAGTATTAATATATTATCTATATTTGAAGGAAGTACAAGAAGGAACTAATTCGCGATGGGAGCTTTTGGAACTGAAGGAATTGGTCAATATATAAGCGAAAGAACCGGCATGAAAGAGAATATTTGGCGTAGTATTTTATGCTTTTAGTCAGAGAAAGGAATACTCTTAAACCTTATACAATTTGTTCTAATTCTATTTTTGCTTTTGTATTCGGTTTTTCTTTTTTAACTTCTTTTTTCTTACTCTTGGGAGTTGGTTTAGCTTTTTTCTTAACAGGTGGTTTTGCCGTTGCCTTAGGTTTCTTACTCGCCTTTTTTGCCAATTTTCTTCCCCCCTTCAAATTGGTGTTTTAGACAAATTTCCCACATTAATTAATGGTTAAATAACCATTTGCTTCCGTGGGATTAAATCATTTATTATGACGGCAAAAAGGGCTTTCCGCATTACGTGGTGAGAAAGCCCTTCTGCCGTCAGGCGACGAGGGGGAAAGGAGTAAGGCCCCCGTCATGTGAGTACGGCAAATCCCGATTACGCTGTGACGGCACACGGGAGGGCGAGGCTTGAAGTAACGGAGATGAAGGCTCCGGTCACATTTACCCCCGTACTCATCTAATTTTCTAAAAAATACTAAATTCTAAATAGAAAACTATTTGCATTGTCTATCAGAAGCCCTAGCCATTGTCAAGAGAAAAATACAATATTTTGTACATTTATTTTCTCCCCTTACAATATATTGTAAAAATGCAGCCAAAATGGTGTAAGTATGTTGTAGATAAGTCGTAAAAATATAGCTTTATTTATAAAGTCTCTTTTACCAGTTTTATGGGGTTTTTATTGTATTACTCTGTAAAAACCTTCTTTTTTAGGAAGTTTTTATAGAAACACCTGCCAGAAAGACTTGGTCAGGCGGACAGGTTTTGGAAAAACATAAGTTTCATGAACTAAAGAATTTAGGGATTGAAAAATTCTTAAATCCCCTAATTCCTGAATTGTTTTTAATTTGGTTGCGGCTACGCCGCGATGTAATCCGGCAGGTAAAAATACCTTTGTCAGCAGAAAAGCTCAGGGGGAGGATACCGCAAGAGTTCTCACGCAGAACGTAGGAGCATGAGGAAGTTTACGTCAAGATCTGCTTCTATTCTTAATTTAGCTTTGCCTTGAGTGTTTTGATAGCTTCTGTGATAAGCGCAGATGCTAAAACTCTTTCACCGTCTTCTTTTGAGGTTCCTTTAATATTAACAGACCAGATAGTTTCATTTGTAATTACGTCTATACATTTAACTTTAAAAGAGACTACTGAAGTTTGCGTTAAGACCAGCCTGCCGGCAGGCAGTACTATGTAAGAGAAGCCATATTTTTCAACTTCGCCAACGACTATGGCATCAACTCCTATTGACCTTCCAAGGCTTGAATAGTTTTCTGTATGCAAGAAGTCTTCTTCTCTGAGATTCTTTAATTCCAGCTCTTCTTCCAATGCCTTTCCTTCTAAGATTGCAAATCTTTCCCATTTTCTTAGCTCTCTGGCCATAATGCCTGTAAAAATAGTTTTTGCCTTTCCGACGGAAACAGATTTAAAAATATGTCCGGTAGTACCTTTCCTGTTTAGAGATGTCTCAAACGTAACTATGGCAATTTTCTGTACTTCGTTATGTGGGAAAGCATTATTAACGTTGACTTCAAGATCTTTTCCTGTTGTTACACAGCCGGTCAGGAGCAGGAACAATATTGCGTATTTCTTCATAATAGTACTCTTTTATATTAGACAATTTCGATCATAACAATTTGCGTTCTATGTGTCTATAATAAGTATACAGAGGGCTCTATAGCCAGGACATATAACGAAAATAGCTTGACAAATTATGATGGCGTGTTAAAATTTTACCTCTTTGCTTTAATCACATCCATAAGTATTTCCTCGCTTTATAGAATACTTATATTTTGGAAAGACAATCTTTACTTCTTATTATCATTGGGAAACCCCTTCTGAAAGCGGGAAGAATACCTTTTCAAATAAGACATCTCAAAAAGTCACAACTAGCTGGAATTATATGAATTTGCGTATATAGAGGACAAATATTGATTTTGAATTTTTGAGCGAAATTATCTATTATATTGGTCGGAAAGGAAGCTGAAAAATGGCAATTAAAGTAGGAATAAATGGTTTTGGTAGGATAGGTCGAAATGTATATAGGGTAATTGCGGAGAGGGAAGGTATTGATGTACTTGCTATAAATGACTTAGCCGATGCCAGGACATTGTCCATCCTTCTGAAATATGATTCAGTACACGGAAGATTTAAGGGGGATGTTGAAGCAAAAGATGATGTGCTTGTTGTAAAAGGAAAAGAAATCAGGTTAACAAAGGAAAGAGACCCTGTAAAACTCCCATGGAAAGAACTGGGAGTTGAGATAGTGATAGAATCTACCGGTATATTTACAAAAAAAGCGGATTGCGAAAAACATCTTGAGGCTGGAGCTAAGAAGGTAATCCTGTCTGCACCTGCAAAGGATCAGCTTGACGCTACAATTGTTATGGGAATAAATGAAAACTACCTTAAACCTGAACATGAAATTGTTTCTAATGCCTCCTGCACTACAAATTGTCTTGGACCGCTTGCGAAGGTAATTAACGATAACTTTGTAATTGAAAAAGGCCTTATGACTACTATTCATGCCTACACAAATGACCAGAAAGTTACAGATTTAATGCACAGCGACTTGAGAAGAGCAAGGGCTGCCGCCATAAATATTATTCCAACGACCACCGGCGCTGCGAAGGCCATCGGTGAAGTTATACCGGAACTTAAAGGAAAACTTGACGGTATGGCAATGCGGGTACCTGTCGCTAACGGTTCAGTAACTGATTTAGTGGTGTCAGTAAAAAAGAAGGTAAGTATAGAGGAAATTAATAATGTTTTTAAGGCTGCATCAGAAAACGAACTAAAGGGCATATTGGAATATTGCGTAGACCCCATTGTCTCCTCAGACATAATAGACAACGCACATTCATGCATCTTTGATTCCTTGTCTACTTACGTAATTGGTGGCAACCTTGTAAAGGTAATTGGCTGGTACGATAACGAATGGGGTTATTCAAATCGTATGGTCGACTTGATAGAACTTATTTCAAAGATTTAAAGGAATTCATCATGATGAACAAACTTTTTATCAAAGATCTTGACCTGAAAGACAAGAAAGTATTTGTGCGAGTGGATTATAATGTTCCATTTGATGATCAGGAAAACATAACCGATGATACCAGGATAAGGGCCACTTTGCCAACGATCAACTATTTACTTGATGAAGGTGCAAAAATAATCCTTGCCTCTCACCTCGGCAGGCCAGACGGAATTGTCTTGCCGGAATACAGTTTAAAGCCAATTGCCAGGAGACTCCATAGACTCCTGAACAAAGAAGTAAAACTGGCAAATGATTGTATAGGCCCTGAGGTGAGTAAACAGGTTGAAGCTATGCAGCCTGAAGATGTCCTACTTCTTGAAAACCTGCGTTTTCATAAGGGAGAACAGGAAAACGATCCTGAGTTTGCCAAAGAGTTGGCCAGCTTATGTGATGTGATGGTACAGGATGCATTCGGGAATTGCCACAGAATACATGCTTCAATGGTAGGAATGAATAGAGCTGTGTCTCAATCAGCGGCAGGATTTCTTTTGAAGAGGGAAATTGATTATTTTGAGAAGGCAGTCAATGTTCCATCCAGGCCGGTGGTTGCTATTGTTGGCGGTGCAAAGGTCGTAGATAAGATAAAGATTATAGAAAATCTTGTAAAAAAGGTGGATAAAATAATTATTGGCGGCGCAATGGCATTTCCTTTCCTTGCAGTACATGAATATGGGGTTGGCAAGGTAACGGTAGATGAAAATGTGACGGCAAAGGTTTTAATGATAAACAAGCTCGCCAAGGAAAGAGGTGTTAAAATATATATACCTGTAGACTTTGTAGTCGCAGACAAATTTGACGGAAGGGCTGAGACAAAGCTGGTAACCTTCCAGGAAATTCCGGATGAATGGTTTGCCCTGGATATCGGGCCTGCAAGTACAAAACTTTTCTCTGAGGCCATGCAAAATGCAAAGACTATCATCTGGAATGGCCCTATGGGGGCATTTGAAATAGATGCCTTTAGCAGAGGCACCTATTCAATGGTAGAATCCGTTGTTTCTGCATATGCATTGACCATTGTAGGAGGTGGAGACACAGACCTTGCGTTCCACAGGATGGGAGAATCGTACAAGGTGTCATTTATTTCTACAGGCGGTGGAGCCTTTCTGGAATTATTAGAGGGTAATGAATTACCCGCTATAGCTGCGCTGACTGATAAACCATAGTCATGACCATCGACAGACAGACTGTGTCACAATGGCATTTTCAGGAAGTTTTTTGAGTCTCATAAAAAGTTAAAAGTGCCTATCCGCCTGTCCGACTTTGCCATTCAGGCGGGTGGCTATGTCAAGATATGTGTTTCAAGTGGAACCCCATTTTGCGAAGCCCGCCCGGCCAAGCCATTCGGACGGGCAAAATACCATAAAGTAACGACCAACGGGAGTTAATTCATATATGCAAACAAAAATATCTGCTTCAATACTTGCCGCTGATCCAACACAGTTGGGGAATGAAATTAAGAGGGTAGAACAAGCGGGTGTAGATTTTATTCACATTGATGTTATGGATGGGCATTTTGTTCCAAATCTGACGATGGGTCCTTTTATTGTTGACAGAATAAAGGACATTACGAAAGTCCCTCTGGATATCCATCTCATGATTGAGAACCCCGACAAATATGTAGAATCATTTACTCATAAGACAGAAAAGGACGATATCTTAACTTTTCACATTGAGGCAACAGATGAACCGTTGAATGTTATCAATTTAATCAAAGATCGAGGTATAAAAGCGGGGGTTGCCATTAACCCTGACACGCACGAACAGTCAGTTGCAAAGCTACTTGAATCTATTGATATACTTCTTGTAATGACGGTTTATCCCGGATTCTCAGGCCAGGCTTTCAAAAAACACGTATGTGATAAATTAAGAAAGCTGAGAGAAATGGCGCCTGAAAATCTGGATATTGAAGTTGACGGCGGTATAAAACCGGAAACGATTCCTGACGCAGCATCTGCAGGCGCTAATGTCTTTGCTGCGGCGACGTCCATATTCGCAAAGGATGATTATAAAGAAGCAATAGAAGAACTCCGCCGGAAGGCACAGGAAAATTCTTATTTATTTATGAAAAGCTAAAGACTATACTTACAGTAATTGCTGAAAACATGCAGATACTGGGTGGGTTTTAGCTTTTATACAGATAGCCTTGATACACTAAAAGCTTTATCGGAAAAATGAGGGGAGAAACATAATTGTTCTTTAGAAGAAAAAAGAATATACCCGATGGATTATGGAAAAGATGCGATGGATGTAAAAGCGTGGTTTATAAGAAACAGGTGGAGGAGAAACTTAATGTCTGTCCTGAGTGTAATTACCACTTCAGGGTGTCCACCAGAGAGCGCATAAAGATAACACTCGACAAAGACAGTTTTGAAGAATACTGGAATGATATGATGCCTGCTGATCCATTGAATTTTACGGACCGTATAAAATATAAAGACCGGATTGCAAGTGAACAGAAGAAGACAAACTTAAACGAAGCGGCCACGGTTGGAAAGGGGCTTATTGAGGGAAAGGAAGTTATATTCGGTGTTACAGATTCGGCCTTTATAATGGGAAGCATGGGATCAGTGGTTGGAGAAAAAATTACGAGAGCAGCCGAAAAGGCAAGGGAACTATGGTTGCCGCTTATCATAATCTCCGGCTCTGGAGGAGGAGCAAGAATGCACGAGGGCGCCTTATCCCTTATGCAAATGGCAAAGACTTGTGCTGCCATATCCAGACTCCAGGATGCAGGATTATTGTTTATCTCAGTACTTACAGACCCGACTTTAGGTGGTGTCATGGCCAGCTTTGCCTCGCAGGCAGACATTATAATGGCCGAACCCGGTGCGCTTGTGGGGTTTGCAGGCCCGAGAGTTATTAAAGAAACTATTAAGAAAACGCTCCCCAAGGGATTTCAATCGTCTGAATCCATGCTTAAGCATGGATTTATTGATTTAATAACTGAACGCAGCCGGTTAAAACCGGAAATTGCAAAAATCCTGGATTATTGCAACGCTAATCGCAGCAACTAAGTTGTAACTGCTGAATATTAATGTTATACTATTTTGTTTGTAGAGAGTTGTAAGCAAAGAAAGCCTTTACGCAATTCTATTTGAAAAAAAGGAATGTAATTCATCTGGCAAAGCGAGAAAACGTGAACAATATTATAAAAGCGGTATTGGTAGAGAACAAATAAAGCAAAAATTAAATTCCTCGGTAGCTCAATGGTAGAGTGGGTGGCTGTTAACCACTAGGTTGTAGGTTCGAATCCTACCCGAGGAGCCATCTTTCGCTAAAGCTACAGAATGGCTGTTGCCATTCTGTAGCTGGCATTTCCAAATAACGGTAGTACAGGCCTTAGCTAATAAATCAGACAGCATGCATTATTGTTATATTCTATTAAGTTTAAAGTCTCACATCTTTTATTATGGTTCCACAAAGAATTTAAAAGCCAGGATAAACTTTTTGAAATTCGAATTGACTGGTGAAGAATAAAGGTTGTCTACTCATTTCATTCCCATAGACAGATTGATAACATCATCAAACATCTCAAAGGTAATCTATTCAGTTTGTTCCTGGTGGAGCTGGGGAAAGTCCTCCCCGCCTGCCGGACGGGCAGGGGCGCTTTTTGTCCGGGGAATGTTCAGGTTGTGATTTTGTAGATAATACATGTATCAATAACATAATCCATGCTGAGATCAAAAGCATGCCTCCTATTGGTGTGATCATTCCGACCTTGATTTTTGCAAGTGCGAGTAAATAGAGTGAACCTGAAAACAACACAGTACCCCCTATTGTGCTGAAGATAGACAGATTAATTAATTTTCCGGGATATCTACTTTGTAATAACCCTAATATCAATAAAAACAGGGCATGGTAAATCTGGTATTTGTTCCCTATCCGAAAAAATTCCAATGCTTCTGCTGGATGTCCTTTCAAGGCATGACTGCCCACTGCACCCAGAATAACCCCGGTAGCACCAAAGAATAAGCCTGCGGCCAAACTTGTCTTTTCTAATTTACTCATTTCAATATATTATGTTTATCTGCTTCTGGATTCAGGTAATAAATTTTGTTATGTTTTAGAAAACGAGTAAAATATAAACGTAATATTGGTTTCTACAATTTATTCATACTGCTGTGTTTAATGACAGTTCTGTAATAGCATAATGCCATTATTAAGCAAATCCAATTATCAAGCTCCATTCCTTCTTCGGAATGGACATCTGCAATCAATCTATCCTTCACTATTCAGGAAATTTGATACAGGTTTTTATCAAGTGAGATGTGGTTTGGGGTAGATGTTTTTTTCTGAATTGTTTATAAATCGGATTAAAACAGTTTATCTGCCAGTTCGGAGTCAAGGCTTTTTAGTATTTCACACTGCTCTAAGGCAGAGTCTTTATCGTTTGATAAATTATAAAGAAGACCGAGATTAAAATGAGCATCTGCATCATCAGGGTTATTCTTTACTTCGGTCTTGTATTCCTCAATCACCGCATCTTCTGCAAAGATTGTTGGTGAAGATAAACAAATGCTAAAAATAATTATTAAAAGAATGGAATACTTGGTTCTTGTATGAACAATCATTTTGCCCCATTATTTAATTTATTCTGTGGCTTTTCCAAAAGATGCGGACATTCTTCCTTTACTTGTTTCATAAGTTCAGGGTCTAATTTTGCTTCAAACAAAGTCTTTACCTTGGAAAGCTGTTCTATGTCTAAACCTTCCACTCCTTCAAGGTAGGCACCACGCAGGTTGGTACGCCACAGGTCGGCACCATCCATCCAGACACCACTCAGGTTGGCACCACTCAGGTCGGCATATTCCAGGTCGGCACCACTCAGGTCAGATACACTCAGGTTGGCTCCACTCAGGTTGGCATGGTACAGGTCAGCGCCACTCAGGTTGGCTCCACTCAGGTTGGCTTGATACAGGTCAGATACACTCAGGTTGGCATGGTACAGGTTAGCTCCACTCAGGTTGGCGCCACTCAGGTTGGCATTACGCAGGTCGGCACCACTCAGGTCGGTACCACTCAGATTGGCACTACGCAGGTCGGTCCAACTCAGGTTGGCACGCCTCAGGTCGGCTTCACTCAGGTTGGCACGCCTCAGGTTTAAGGCTCTCAGGTCGGCATAACTCAGGTTGGCATGGTACAGGTCAACTCCACTCAGGTTGGCTTTATTCAGGTTGGCATCACTCAAGTCGGCATAACTCAGACTGGCACTACTTAGGTCGGCTTTATTCAGGTTGGCATAACTCAGATTGGCTTTATTCAGGTTGGCATCTTTCAGGTCGGCATAACTCAGGTTGGCATAACTCAGATTGGCTTTATTCAGGTTGGCATCTTTCAGGTCGGCATAACTCAGGTTGGCAAAACTCAGATTGGCTTCCTTCAAGTTAGCTTTATTCAGGTTGGCATCACTCAGATCGGCACCACTCAGATCGGCAAAACTCAGGTCGGCAAAACTCAGGTCGGCAAAACTCAGGTCGGCATCACTCAGGTCACAATCTGGGCAATCCCCTGTCATCTTCGCTTTCAATAGATGAGTTTCGTCATAAGCAGAGACTTGAAATGCAAACACAAATATTAATAACAATCCAAATACCAATGCTTTTTTCATAATCTCCCCCCCTATAACAACAAGAAATTATCCTTCAGCCTTTTCCCTCATCTTTAATACCAACACCATGCGTGGTATCTATGTATTTATTAAACTATCTCTATTCCCCCTGAATTATTTATAAATCAAGTTAAACAGTCCAGTTGATATGATTAAGATGTGTAGTAAATATTTTCTCACATTATACATACAGACTAAATGATTAGAATAATATAGAAATGGCTATGTGGCTTGATTATAAACTTATTGATATATAAAGCAAGGGGTTTGTGTCAGGTCTCTTTAAGGAATTTAACAGGATAAACTTTTTGAAATTCGAATTGACCGGTGAAGAATAAAGGTTGTCTACTCATTTCATTCCCATAGACAGATTGATAACATCATCAAACATCTCAAAGGTAATCTATTCAGTTTGTTCCTGGTGGAGCTGGGGAAAGTCCTCCCCGCCTGCCGGACGGGCAGGGGCGCTTTTTGTCCGGGGAATGTTCAGGTTGTGATTTTGTAGATAATACATGTATCAATAACAAAATCCATGCTGAGATCAAAAGCATGCCTCCTATTGGTGTGATCATTCCGACCTTGATATTTGCAAGTGCGAGTAAATAGAGTGAACCTGAAAACAACACAGTACCCCCTATTGTGCTGAAGATAGACAGATTAATTAATTTTCCGGGATATCTACTTTGTAATAACCCTAATATCAATAAAAACAGGGCATGGTAAATCTGGTATTTGTTCCCTATCCGAAAAAATTCCAATGCTTCTGCTGGATGTCCTTTCAAGGCATAACTACCCACTGCACCCAGAATAACCCCGGTAGCACCAAAGAATAAGCCTGCGGCCAAACTTGTCTTCTCTAATTTATTCATTTCAATATATTATGTTTATCTGCTTCCGAATTCAAGCAGTATATTTTAACAATGGAAATTCAGCCTTGATTCATAGTACCATCATGGTATCATAATTTTATGCCTAGAAAGATTGAGGAATCAAAATCATGAAAAAAAAGAGAGTACCGTCACGATATCTTAAGGTAGTAGAATGGTCTGATGAAGATAATTGCTTTATTGGAAGAATACCAGGCTTGATCGATGGAGGCATACATGGTAAGGATGAAGAAGAAGTTTATAAGGAACTCTGCCAGGTAGCAGAAGAAGCAGTTGAGCTATACAATGAATCCGGACACCCCCTGCTCCCTCCAACCGCTATTGCTTTTTAATCATACATAATATGAATCTCTTCGCATAATGCCATTATTAAGCAAATCCAATTATCAAGCTCCATTCCTTCTTCGGAATGGACATCTGCAATCAATCTATCCTTCACTATTCAGAAAACTTGATACAGATTTTTATCAGAGGGAACGCCTTTACACGCATGACGATGATTTTCTGGATATCGATTGGTCGAAAACAGGAAGCAAAAAATTAGCCATTATTTCTCATGGTTTAGAGGGTAGTTCACATCGTCATTATGTAGTAGGAATGGTTAAGATGCTTAACCAAAATGGTTGGGACGCCCTGGCATGGAACTATAGATCCTGTTCCGGAGAGATAAATCGCCAGTTACGTTTTTACAATAGTGGTACAATCGATGATTTAGAATTTGTAATTGAACATGCAGTAAAGACTATGTCTTATCAGAAGATCGTATTAATAGGGTTCAGCATGGGAGGCAACTTAACACTAGTTTATCTTGGTAACAAAGGTAGTCGGATTGACAGCAAAATAGAGAGATCAGTTGTATTTTCGGTTCCATGTGATTTAAAGGCAAGTACCCGGGAACTTGCCAAATTTACAAACAAAATATATATGAGGCATTTTTTAATAACCCTGCATCAAAAGATCAAGGCTAAAATGGAATTGATGCCTGAACTGATAAATGATGACGATTTTCATTTAATAAAGAATTTTAAGGATTATGACGACCGATACACTGCTCCACTTCACGGCTTTAAGAATGCAGAAGATTACTGGAACAAATGCAGTAGCAATCAATTCATTTCAGAGATTAAGATTCCAACATTAATTGTAAATGCCCTCAACGATCCGTTTATTGCAGATGGTTGTTATCCGATTAAAGAAACATCAAACAGCAAATATGTTTATTTAGAGATGCCCAGATCAGGCGGCCATGTTGGTTTTATACAATTTAAAAAAGACAAGAGTTACTGGTCAGAAGAACGAGCAATCGAATTCTTAAAACATAATTGAATTCGTAGAGTACTTTTTTTACATAATTAAAGAAAATAAATACCGGTTTTTATTATGTAAGAATAATTCACTAATCACGGTATACGCCTTCTCTCAAACACTTTTTCACTCTTGCATTTTAAATCAACAATGTGTATAAAATCAGTGGCGTATCACGACAAGAAAACTCTATCTAAGCATTTGAATGCTCTATAGTTAGATGGGTAACATTAACACATTAGGGAATTTGGATTATGTCCGAACTAAAAAACAATCGTAAAAAGGCATTAGCGGAACGTGATTGGGATATGGTCATTAAATATGGGGGAATGGAACTCAAGCAGAATCCACAGAGTGTTAAAGTCCTGAATGATCTCGCATTTGCCTACTTCAACAAAGAAGATTATGACCAGGCGCTCATTTGCTGCGACAAGATTCATGAGATAATACCAACAGAAGACCTGAAGGTTTTATCTGAAAAGTATGGTATGCGCTATATGCGGTATAATGAAGTTTTAGGAGAAATCTACTATATTCAAGGCAAATACAAAGAAGCCCTGGAAATATTTGATCGCCTCAAGGTTTTAGGTTCCTATTTTTCAAAAAAGTACAGTTTAACAGCCATGATTTCAATCCGGCAAAAGAATTATGAAGGCGCCGCAAAAGAATATACGGATATGCTTACTAATTGCCCGCGTCATTTTAAAGAGGCAACCAATGGCTTACTTGATCTCGTTGACATTGATCCTTTAAACGAGAAAACATATATGGGGTTGT